>JABJBP010000002.1 GCA_018665815.1 Rhodospirillaceae bacterium | reverse complement strand
CGGGCATAAAGTTCAATGGAAAAGCCCTTGGGCAGCTTGATCAACCGGAGCGGATCGGCTTTTTGTGCGTGGGCGTCGGAGGGCAGCAGGGCGGCGCACAGAAGGGCCGTCAGAGCCGCGACGGCGGCGCGCGCCATCAGCCGCCGCCTGCGATGGGTTGGACGTATTGGGGCTCGGTGTCCCACGGGAAGAACACCCAGACGGCTTGCGCCACTTCGTGGACGAAAGTGTCGACGTGGGGCAGGCCCTGAGGTTTGGCGTAGACGGTGGCGAAATGGGCCAGGGGGAGAATTTCGCGGGCGGCCTTGGCGGTCGAGCCCGTATCGACCAGATCATCAAGCAACAGCCAGCCCTGGCCTTTGACGGCGTTTGCGGCCTCGGGGATCTTCAAGACTTGCAGGCCTTCCTGGATTTGTTCGTCATAGCTTGAGATGCACAGCGTATCGACGACCCGGATTTCCATTTCGCGCGCCACAATGGCCGCCGGTACCAGACCGCCTCGTGTTAGTACAACAATGCCTTCCCAAGGCCCCCCGGACGGACCATGCCCCAAAAGCTTGCGGACCAATCCCTTGGTGTCGCGATGCACATCGGCCCAGGTGACCGAGCGGCTTTCAATGTCGTCGCGTAACTGAACCAAGTGGGCCTCCCTACCTGCGCCCCCGATTTAAGCGCATCGATGGAGCCGGGCAAAGAAAAACCGGCGCCCAAGGGTGCCGGTTTTTCGAATTAACTATGGCGAAGATCAGCGAAGATAAAGATGAACTTCGTTGCTTCGCGCCTGGGCCGCGGTTTTCGCTGAAACGGCGACACGGGCCGGCGGCAATCCCATTTCAATGAGTGAGCGCAGCACGCCTTCGGCATAGCGGCGGGCTTTGTTCGAATTCAAGGCGACGCGAGCTTGTCCACCTGACGACGGCGCCACGGCAACCAAATCGAATACCGCTTCGGGGCGTTTTTCGAGAACCCGGCTGACCGCCGTATAAAGCGCTTGCTGGTAAGGGACTTCGTTGCGGTCGAAGCGGACAACCACCAAAGGCCGTCGACCGGAGGTAGAGAGCGGTGCGCCGGCGGAAACTTGCGTCCCGCCGCTGGAGCCGGCCATGGCGACGTTCAACAGGCTGCCGCCGTAAATCTCACCCGCTTTGATGCCGGCTGACATCAAGTTCAGGTTGGCGCGTTCCGTTGACACGTAATTCGTCTGGCGGCGGACGTCGTTGGTGACTTCCTTGTACAGCCGATCGATGAGCACGTCAGTCCGGTTGACCTCGTCCTCAAGGATTGCCAGTTGCCGGTGATCTTCATCGATGGCGCCGGAAATAGCGAAAGACGCCTTCGCGGACTCGCTCAGGAACGACGACATGGTCGCACTGGAAGCAATGGAGCCGTGCAGCGTGTTCATGGATGCCACGTCTTGCGCCAAGCGGTCGACATCGGATTGGGCGCTCTTGAACTGCTGGACCAAAATCGGGTTGCCCGGTGTGGTGCCAACCTGCAGGCGGGCGTTCACCGCGGCGATGGTGCCGTGATAGCGCTGTGAATTGCCGACCAATTGGCCACGCAATTTTTGTAGCTCACCGTTCTGTCCAGAAATATTGGTTTGAAGCCGGCGCAATTCCTCGCGCAATTCAACGACCTTTTTGCCGACAAAGGTACCCGTATTGGCGCCCGTGCTGACGCCGGGCGGCACAAAGTTGCCAGTACCCAATGCCGGTTGGTTGCGAGCCGCAGCCGGTTGTTGATTAGCCGCAACAGGCGCCGGTGCTTGTGCGGTTTGTTCGGGCTGGCCCGCCGGATCTTCACCGGTCAGGGACGGCCAAAGGGAGCTGTCGGTAAACGAACACGCCGGCAGTATAAGTGCCGTGCCCACCAACAACATCCGAAATCCACTAAATTTCATCCTGCGTGACTGCCTTGTCAATTTCGGTCCCCCGGTCCGCGCTTCCCTAAGTTTATCAACTCAACTCATTATATATTTTATTAACGCCGCAACTACGCGGCAGAAGCGTTGATCCCCTTATGTGTTGGAGGAGATATTACTCAAAGCTCGAAGTTACGACAAGTTACTATTTCACAATCAATTTTAGGCTTTGAATAGGCTGGAAAGACGGCTCATGAAGTGTCGCCGCAATCAACGCCAAAAGAACCGAGAAAGGGGCTCTTCGAGCCCTTGCCATGCCCCCTGGTCTCGGGTAGTGTCCGCGCGCTCTTCATTCGAAGACAAGCGCCCGTAGCTCAATTGGATAGAGCGTCTGACTACGGATCAGGAGGTTGGGAGTTCGAGTCTTCCCGGGCGCGCCATATTTTTCAAACACTTAGCCTAATTTTGGAACACTTAAAGTTGGTCATGGTACACTCATGGCACACTTTTTTATTCCTCTGATTCCCATCTTCCGCTACGCTACGACCGCCTCTGAGCAATGGAGTGCGTGGTGTGGCGACGATACAAGAACGCAAGAATCGTAACGGCAAGACGTCTTACCGGGCCATTGTCCGGCTTAAAGGCGTGCCTCCGCAGACGGCGACCTTCGTTCGGAAGACTGATGCTAGGAACTGGGCGCACCGTGTGGAAACTGAGGTACGAGAACGTCGATACTTCCCCAAGGCCATCGCCGGGAACCATAATTTGGCTGAAGCAATCACTCGTTACCTCGAAGACGTTATGCCGAGGAAGTCTCGTTCGGCCTACACTCAGAAGGGACAGCTTCAGTGGTGGAGCAACGAACTCGGTGTCTATTCTCTCGCTGACCTCACCCCCGATGTCATCATCGGCGCACGCGACCGCCTCGTGAAGGAGCCGAACAAGACCGGCGGCAAGCTATCCAAGGCGACAGTGAATCGCTACATGGCCGCTCTCTCTCATGTCCTTCCCGTGGCCCGGGACGAGTGGCGGTGGTTGGACGAGTCCCCCATGCCCATGGTCGGCAAGCTGAAAGAAGCCAAGGGTCGGGTACGGTTCCGTCGCCTTTCGTCCGCATGGTACGAATCGTCGTCGCTGAGAAGGGATTGGCGGACCGGGTCGAAGAGATCGTCGTACAGACTAGGACCACGGATGCGCCTTGCTACGCCATCAATCCGTCGGGTCGGGTGCCGTATCTGGTGACCGATGAGGGTGTTGGCCTGCAAGAATCGCAATTGATCATCCGGCACTTGGATCATCTGGACGGCAATCCGGTCTTTGATCATCCGGGCCGCGCTGCGGGGTGGGAATCGCGCCGTCTGGAAGCCCTGGCCCGCAGTATGCTCGACGGCCAATCGGTGTGGGGCCGCGAACTGCACCGCGCTGCCGATGAACGTTCGCCGACGATTATCGATCACGAACGTTACCGCAGCCGGCGCATGGCCGAAGTCTGGGAAGCGGAAATCGACAACCCGCTGATGACCGGTGATCTCAATATGGCGCAGATTACTTTGATCGCGACGCTTTTGCAGGAACACGGCAACCCCGGCATCGATTGGCGTACGGGTCATCCTAAGCTTGAAGCCTGGGCCGCGAAATTGATCGAACGCCCGTCCATCGCGGCGAACCTACCACCGGACAACTAGGCGACGTCAAACGAAGGACTAATAATATGAAATTCAAACAACTCGGCCGCACCGGTGTGCAAGTCTCGGAACTGTGTTTCGGCACCATGTCGTTCGGCGGCGATGCCGACGCGGCCACCTCAAGCGAAATGTTCACCGCGTGTCGCGACGCAGGGATCAATTTCTTCGATTGTGCCGACGGCTATTCGAAGGGTGCCGCGGAAACCATTCTCGGCAAACTCATGAAGGGCTCGCGCGACGAACTGGTGATCACGTCGAAATGCTTCAATTCCATGGCGGATGACATCAATGCCGGTGGCGGCAACCGGCGCCACATTCTGCGCGCCGTCGAAGCCAGCCTAACGCGCCTCGGCACCGACCGGTTGGACGTATTGTTCATGCATCGCTGGGACAAGGTGGTGCCGTTGGAAGAAACACTCCGCACTCTGGAAAAACTCGTCGCCGACGGCAAGGTCATGTATCTCGGCGCGAGCAACTATGCCGCCTGGCAAATCGCCAAGGGTTTGGGGATTTCGGAAAACAACGGCTGGCCGCGCTTCGATGTGATCCAGCCCATGTATTCCCTGGTCAAACGCCAGGTCGAATCTGAAATTCTGCCGCTGGCCGAAGCCGAAGACCTCGGCGTCATCACCTATTCCCCCGTCGGCGGTGGTCTCTTGAGCGGCAAGTACGGCGTCGACAAGCGCCCCGATGGCGGGCGGATCATGAGTAACAAGGAATACACCGCGCGCTACGGCGAAGACTGGGTTTTTGAAGTTGCCGACGCGTTTACTGCGTTTGCTAAAGACAAAGGCATCCATCCCGTAACCCTCGCCGTCGCTTGGGCCGCCGCCAACCCCGCGGTCACCTGCCCGATCATCGGCGGGCGCAGCCTGGAACAACTGCAGCCGTCATTGGACTCCGTCGATATCGACATGACGCCCGAACTCCACGCCGCCATCGCGGCGCTTTCTCGCACACCGCCGCCGGCCACGGACCGGCTGGAAGAACAAACGTAGAGGAGAAAGCGGAACGGGCTCGCCGACAGGACCCGCGAACCCGTTCAAGTTCTACGCAACGAACGTGGCGCCTCTAACAAGCTCTCTACAGCTTGCTGCGTTCCGAACGCAATGTCGTAAAGAGACAGTAGCGCAACGCCAAGAGCACCAACGTGAACGGAATGCCCATGAGAACGGCCGCGCCTCGCCAAGATCTCACCTTCTTGATGATACCGGCAGCGTTCGTACTGTTGTGGAGTAGCGGGTTTATTGTTGCCAAAATTGGTCTTGGGCATGCTGATACGCTGACCTTCCTCGGCCTGAGGTATGGCGTCGTCACGTTGTTGATGGCCGGCGTTGCATTCGCAATGCGCGCGCCTTGGCCGAAAAGTTGGCGTGAGGTGGGTCATATCGTCGTCGCCGGTGCGATGCTTCAGGCGCTTTATTTTAGCAGTGTTTGGCTGGCCATGGGGTTGGGGGTCGGTGCGGGCGTGGCAGCGCTCATTGTTTGCATGCAGCCGATACTCACAGCTGCCGTCGTCGGGCCTTTGCTTGGTGAACGCGTTACGCGACGTCAATGGTTGGGGCTGATTTTAGGGTTCGCCGGGGTTGGCTTGGTTGTGGCGCGCAAGTTGGCGCTGGGCTTGGGGAGCATTGAGGGGATGGCATGGGCCTTCGTGGGATTGGTCGCCATCACTTTCGGAACGATTTACCAGAAAAAATATTGTGCTGAGATGGACTCGCGCTCTGGCTCCGCGATCCAGTTTCTCGTGGCGGCAGTGCTGATAAGCCCACTCGCGCTGATCTTCGAAGACGGGGACATTCATTGGACACCGGCGTTCGTTGCCGCGCTGGCTTACATTGCCGTGTTCTTGTCCTTGGTCTCAATGATCCTGCTGACCATCATGATACGGCGCGGTGCCGTCTCCCGCATGACCAGCATGTTCTTCCTTGTGCCGCCGATAGCAACTCTACTGGGCTATTTGATACTTGATGAGTCGGTTGGAGTGATGGCGCTCGCGGGTATGGCGGTGGCGGTTATCGGCGTCGCGTTGGTGGTTGCGCCGGAACGAGCAAACTAGGCCAATTCAATAGACTATCCGCCGAAGGTTTTCAGAAAGGCGACCTCACCGTTCTTAGTGAAATTAACGATCCGCGTGCCGGGTTCGCGCGCCGCCCAGCCGAGATCATAGAAACGGTCCAGAAGCGCGGTGCCCAGCGCGCCGGCGAGGTGGCTGCGCCGGGCGCTCCAGTCCAGGCATGATTTGCAGAGCGGGCGACGGTTGGTGCTGAGGTTAGAGATGTCGATGCCCAAATCTTCGACGAAGGCGCGGCCACGTTTGGTCAGATTTAGCACCTCGTCGGTCTCAACTAAGAACTTCCGAGTCTTCAGGCTATCGAACATTTGTACGCCGCGCTCACCCGCCAAATGGTTGTAGCAAACCCGGGCCTGGCGCAGCGCCGGGTCCTTGGGGCCGGTGCGGGTGCGCATGTGGCCTTTCTTGGCGGCCAGGCCCATCAGGCTTTCCAGGACGCCGCCGACGTCGTCATCGGCCAAGGAGAAATAGCGATGGCGGCCCTGTTTTCGGGGGTGGATCAGACCGCCGGATTCTAATTTCGAGAGGTGCGAACTGGCGGTCTGCACGGTGACGCCGGCTTCCGACGCCAGTTCTGATGCAGTCAACGCCTTGCCACTCATCAACGCCGTCAGCATATTGGCGCGGGCCGGATCGCCGATCAGCGCGCCCAACCGGGCGATGTCAGGGCCTTCTTTCATACTTCGATGCTAACCGAAGCATTGTCGTCATTCAATATGCGATAACCTGCGGGAATCCAATCCAGGAGCTTCCTCCATGATCACCCCGAATACATGAACCGTCCATCCGCTTCCAATCCCAATCCCAATCCCAATCCCAATCCCAATCCTGGCCCCAGCCTCAAGTTCGAGCTTTGCCTGCTGGCGATGTTGGCGTTGCTCTGGGGTTCGTCGTATCTGTTGATCAAGAT
>JABJBP010000026.1 GCA_018665815.1 Rhodospirillaceae bacterium | reverse complement strand
GGCGGACTCTGTCTGAAAGGCGTCTCACAGGGAAATGCTCCGCTGGGACGCTGAGAACCAATGGTTTTTGGCAGAAATTGCATGCATCGAGCCCGGCTCACTCTACCATCGTCGAAATAAGGCATTATTCGAGGTGCCCTTTCGTCAATACATGAATAAGAGCTAGCTTCCTGAAAATAATATGGGAGTATCCAAATTTTTCTATAATTCTTTTTATAATTGTAAATGATGCTTCGTAATTAGACTTGAACAAAGATTCGTTCAGATCGGCGATATCACATATTAATTTGCATAATTTCTTGGAATCGTGATTTAGGAGTGCGACCTGAAATAAGAATTCTTTGCGTATTCCAATAGGTTCAAACCGTCTAGAGAAGAGAATATCGTTGGTGGATTTTGGAAAGCCACTGAGAAACTCTTTGTTGGCAATTAGTGGGGTATTCAAGATTAGATCTGTTACTCCAAGTATTTCGTTCTCTGGACAGCTTAGGCGGATCCGATTCAAATCCTGATTTTGCAACGACGATTTGTCTTTCGATGATAGACCTCGAACCAAGTTTCGCGTTGTAATATTCTTGATTTCTAAAAAATGTTTCATAATCTACTGTCGGGCACTTATGCAATAGTTGCAATTAAAAAAGATATTATCGGTATGAGGTATCCGTTGATCGTCCTAATTACAGCAGCCGTTATTGTGACCAGGCATAATTTCCACAATTACGGTGTCAAATTCAATTAAGGTGACAGTTCACTTATTAAAATCCAAATCCCCTCATCCCAACCATAAACAAGGTAATCACGGCGACCCACGGTGACCCACGTAGATCAAGTGATTTCTTCAACAGCCTCAGCCACTCACGGACAGACCCAATTCGGCAGGGGTCAGCGGACCATGACGATGACGACGATGCCTGCGGCGAGGAGCAGGGAGCCGAGGATTCGCTGTCCCATATCCGCCTCCTTCAGCCACAGGCCGCCCAAAAGCACCGAGAACGGGATCGATGCCTGGCGCACGGCGTTGACCGCCGCGACCTCGCCGCCGCCCTCGTAGGCGAGAAGGATCAGCAGGTAGGAGACGTAGCACAAGACGCCGATCTTGACGTAGGGGAGCGGGTTGCGAAGCCACGGGAACAGCCTGGTGAAGCCCTGGGATTTGCCGTCGAACAAGCCGAAGGCCAGGACGAAACCGGGCAGGGTAAAGACGAAGGTCCAAAAGAATATAACCGACGGCGCCACCACTTGGACGGCGCGGGCGTCGGCGATGGAGTTGACGGCGGTGCCGACCATGGCGATCAGGGCGAACATCAAGGTCACCGGATTGTCGAGCATGCGCACGCCGCGTTTGTATTGCAGCCAAAAGGCCCCGGCGATCACCATGGCGATGCCGACCAAGGCCATCGGTGCATAAAGCGCGCCCAGGAACACCGCACTCACGGCGGCGATAAAGGCCGGCGACGAACGCGCGATGGGATAGTAGGCCGACAGGTCGCCGCGGCGCAGCATGACCACCAGCGATATCGTGTAGACCAACTTCGCCGTCACCGTGATCGCTAAAAGATGCCAGATTTGGGTGATGGCGAGAAGGTCATATCCACCGATCAGGGAATGGGGGCCGGCCAGGAGCAACAGCATCACGGCGTTGCCGACGAACGCCCCTTCCGGCACGGCGTCGCGCTTGATCATGGCGTTCCAGAGCGGGTGCAGGGCGGCCGAGACCAGGACCATGATGGCGATATGTAATTCCATTGATGGCCCCTGATTTCGCTGACGGTTTCAAATACAATGACGGTGCAATTTCGGTGCGCGTTTACTTTGTACCCCGGCCCACGCCTTCACCCAACCCCAACCAACTCCATCTAACTCCATCCAACCGGCCCAAAAGCGTCGACGGCGCACCAGGGCCGCCGCGATGCCGGCTGGATTGCAGCTTAAAGGCGACCGACGGGGGCATGACGGCATAATTAGGCAGGTATGCTTAAGGCCGCGTTTTCTGATATAGTGAAAACGCAACAGATTGGCGAAATGAAACTTTGTTTCGCGTCTGGTTACAAACAGTCCATGCACGAGAAAAGTGTTGGGAAAACGTGGCCGTGAAATGAGGCTTCATCGGATCAGCCGAACTCACGACGGTGTCTGCCTAATGAATAGAATTGTTCAAGGGGACAAACGATGAATTTTTTACGTTTCGCGTTATTCGGATTATTGATTGTTGCCGGTTCAATGTTTGTGAACATTGAACCGGTCCCCGCCCGGAAAGCTGGGAATACGGAGGCAGTTTTCATTTCGTCATCAGGCTAAAGGCCTTCGCTTTGGAAAACACCAACAGAACGGCCAATTCGCCCGTCGCCCGGAATGGCGCCCGAAGAAAAACACCTCGGCTGGTCTCGGCTGATCTCGGCTCTGTGCAGGTTCACTGATCTTTAGCAGCCAGACCAATCAAGTAGTCGATGATCAGTTTGCGTTCAGTCGCGTCCTTGAGGAAATGCCGCTGCACGCGCGCATCAAATGCTTTTCGGGTAACGTCGAGGTCCTTAACGTCGTAAAATGTTCCTGACATTCGAAGCGCGCTGTGGCACCGGCCGCATTTAATGCGGAACAGTGTTTCACCGGATTCGGCCTCGCTGGCAGTCGATGGCGACCCCATCCAACTCATCGCCGCCGCAACAATGAGAAAGCCCACAAATATTCTGGGAAGCATGGCTCAGAACCGGCGTGCGGCGCGATATTCCCATATGGAAACCGATCCATCACCATTGGTATCCGCCGCGCGATGTTGTTCCTCTCCGAGCGCCAGAAATTCCAGCTTTCGGGCCCTGCCGTCACTATCTTTATCCATGCTCTTGAACCGGGCTCGCTTTCGATTGTCCATGGCAATCCGGCGGGGGCCGTGGCCTGCTCCCTGGCCTTCGCCCAGGGCGCCACCGAACCGCACAGCCATATACTCCTCGATACTCAAGGTGTCGTCGTCGTCGTCAATCAAGGCGAACATCTCCTCATGACGCACGGCGGCCTCATCAATACTGATCGTGCCGTTATCATCCAAATCCGCGATTCGGAACTGGATCACCCGCTCTTGTTTTCCACCGCCGGCGGCCTGTTGTGACCACGCCGGGCCCGCAAAACCGGGAATACCGGCGCCGGCCATCGTGGCGGCGAGCAATGCCCAACAAAACCTTCTGGTCAGAGAACTCATCATCTTATCCGCCATCTTTGGTTGGCCTCATCAGGCATTCGAGCGCCATATTTCGCTCATTCCGAATTCTCCTTTGCCCAAAGGCAACCCAAAATCCGTATCTGGGGTTCAGCATAGCGGGGCAGACCGGTCACCGCCTTGTTTCGGGTCAAGGACGTTGATTGGGAAATATCCGATGATCATGGTTACAGCCTCCCCGCGATGGCTTGCTTGCGACATCGGAAAGGTCGTCCCATGCCGAAAACGACGGCATTTTGATCAGGCTTTCACGACGGCGTGGGGAGAAACGCGTGGCGGAAATCCGCGGTGAGGGGGTATCAATTATGTTCCCGCTAACAGCGTGCGACACAGGTTGCGGCGACTTTCATGTTGGCGGCAACCCACAGAACTTCTTGAAAGTTTAAGGGCCGCATCTTTTGATGCGGCCCTCAATGTCTTTGGCGTCACTAGCGTATTAGTCGAGGAGGCGAGCTTTGGTTTAGAAACCCATGCCGCCGCCCATGCCGCCCATGCCGCCCATGTCACCGCCACCACCCATGGCGGGCATCGCCGAGCCGGAGTCCGGCTTTTCGGCAATCATGGCTTCCGTGGTGATTAGCAAACCGGTGACCGACGCAGCGTCTTGAAGCGCCGTGCGGACAACCTTGGTCGGATCGATAATGCCGGCCTTGATCATGTCCACGTAGGTTCCCGATTGGGCATCGAAGCCGCGGTTCTTGTCTTTTTGCTCCATCAATTTACCGGCGACGACGGCGCCGTCGTGCCCGGCGTTTTCGACGATTTGACGGATCGGTGTTTGCAAGGCGCGGCGAATGATATTGACGCCGACACGTTGGTCGTCATTTTCGGCTTCGGTTTTGTCCAACGCCTTGGTGGCGAAAAGAAGCGCTGATCCGCCACCGGCAACGACGCCTTCGGCGATCGCCGCACGGGTTGAATTCAAGGCGTCATCAACGCGGTCTTTGCGTTCCTTGACCTCGACTTCGCTGGACCCGCCAACGCGGATAATCGCCACGCCACCGGCCAATTTGGCCAGGCGTTCTTGGAGTTTTTCACGATCATAGTCGGAGGTCGTATCCTCGATCTGCGCACGGATCTGCGTGCACCGGGCTTGGATGTCTTTCTTGCTGCCCTCACCATCGATGACGGTGGTTTCGTCCTTGGTGATCAAAACGCGCTTCGCCGAGCCCATCATGTCCATGGTGACGTTCTCGAGCTTGATCCCCAATTCCTCTGAGATGACCTGACCCTTGGTCAGAACCGCGATGTCTTCGAGCATCGCTTTGCGGCGGTCACCGAACCCAGGCGCCTTGACGGCAGCGATTTTCAAGCCACCGCGCAACTTGTTGACGACCAAGGTTGCCAACGCTTCGCCTTCGATGTCTTCGGCGATAATGAGCAGCGGGCGAGATGACTTGACGACCTGTTCGAGGATCGGCAGCAACGGCTGCAGGCTGGAAAGCTTCGTCTCATGGATGAGGATGTAAGGATTTTCCATTTCGCAGGTCATCTTGTCGGCGTTGGTGATGAAGTAGGGCGAGGTATAGCCTCGGTCGAACTGCATACCTTCGACGACGTCAAGTTCCGTATTCAGGCCCTTGGCTTCTTCCACAGTGATCACGCCTTCGTTCCCGACGCGATCCATGGCTTCGGCGATCATGTTGCCGATTTCGGCATCACCATTGCCGGAAATGGTGCCGACCTGAGCGACTTCCGCGTTGGTCGAAACCTTTTTCGAGGATTTTTGGAGACTGGCGACAACATCCGTCACGGCTAAATCAATGCCGCGTTTCAGATCCATCGGGTTCATGCCGGCGGCCACGGCTTTGCAGCCTTCGCGAACGATGCTCTGGGCGAGGACGGTGGCGGTCGTCGTGCCGTCGCCGGCTTCATCGTTGGTTCTGGACGCAACTTCTTTAACCATCTGCGCGCCCATGTTCTCGAACTTGTCGGCCAGTTCAATATCTTTCGCAACGGTCACGCCGTCCTTGGTGATGCGCGGCGCGCCGAACGATTTGTCGAGCACGACGTTGCGGCCCTTCGGGCCGAGTGTCACTTTGACCGCATTGGCCAGGGTATCAACGCCGGCGAGCATGCGCTCACGGGCATCACTTGAGAACTTAATGTCTTTGGCAGCCATAATTTATGTCTTCCTTGATTATTCGATGATGCCGAGAATGTCGGATTCTTTCATGATCAACAGGTCATCCCCATCAACCTTGACTTCGGTGCCGGACCATTTGCCGAAAAGGATGCTGTCGCCTTTTTTGACATCCAATGGCGTTACTGTGCCGTCTTCGGCTTTGGATCCGCTACCGGCGGCAACGACTTTGCCTTCCATGGGCTTTTCCTGAGCGGTATCGGGGATGATGATCCCGCCCGCCGTTTTCTCTTCCTGGTCAACGCGCTTGACCAGCACGCGATCGTGCAGCGGCCTGAATTTCATCAGCTCTTCTCCGTTAAATAGTTGGGAATATGTATAAATAGTTGGGAATATGTAATTTTTTAGAAGTTAGCACTCGTTCAGTGCGAGTGCCAATGAGATGGACCTGAATTGCTGGGATGTCAAGCGACGTCGGGGGATGACGACGCCTGTTTACTTTCTGACCCGGCACCG
>JABJBP010000004.1 GCA_018665815.1 Rhodospirillaceae bacterium | reverse complement strand
TGATTGCCTTCGCGGCACCCGTCTGTCTTGTCTGCGATTTCTGTCTCATCTTCATTCCCTTATCGGTCATTACGATGAACCAGAAATCCTCCCTTATGCAATCAGGCTAAGTTGTTCCATAGGCGCTGACGTCAGACAGTAGCTTCTCGGCGCATATACTCAGTTTTTGAAGGGTGTTGATCGAGAAACTAAAAAGCGGGCCGCAGCCCAGGCTCGGGCCGCCGGAAAATGGAAAGGCCCAACCCGATACAAAACATTGAAGTGGCAAGGCCGTAAATATCGAATCACGTCATGCCAGGTCGCGAAAATAAAAATCCCCATGACCCGCGCCTTGCGCGTTGTCAAAGTGACAACACCGCCGACAGCCGTTGACAAACAAATTGCAGAGGAAATTCAACAGCTGATTAAAGTTAAGAACGCACAGCGGGCCTGCCGACAAATCCGCCCCTTCAAGAAAGCCCGACGGTGCCTGGCACAATACGCCGATGGCTGGTGGTTGGACCGCTATCCTATGTGACGCGCTCGCCATACTCGGCAACGGCATCTTCAGAAAGCGTCAAACCCAGCCCCGGTGCATCGTTCAAGGTCAACCAACCGTCCGCAATCTCAGGCGGGTTTTCAAACAATTCGGCCTGCAATAGGATCACGCTCAGGGTTGGTAAAAGCTTAAACGAAGCCGCCTGCCGGTGTCGATGCAACTAATTGAGCATGAATGAAGCAATCATGATGTGGCGTCAAATCGGCACTTCATCTTTGATCGGGTTGCGGAGAACGCCCATACCTTCAATCTCAATCTCGCAGACATCGCCATCTTTCATCCAAACGGGTGGTGTGTGGGCATGACCGACGCCTGAAGGCGTGCCCGTGACGATCACATCGCCGGGTTGCAAGGTCAGGCATTCGGTCAAGATCGCTATAGTCTCAGCGACTGGGAATAGCATGTTGTCGGTGTTGTCATCTTGCATAATCTCGCCGTTGAGACGGCTTTGAATGCGGAGCCCCGCACCGCCCGGAGGCATCTCATCGGCCGTGATGAAATCAGGGCCAAAACCACCGGTTTGATCAAAATTCTTTCCAATCGACCATTGCGACGTCTTACGCTGAAATTCCCGTACAGACCCTTCGTTGAAAATTGAATAGCCTGCTATCATATCAAGGGCGTCAGCTTCTTTGACATGGCGACCGGTCTTACCGACGACTGCGACCATTTCAGCCTCATAGTCCAATTGTTCGGACGCTAATGGCCGAATAATTGGCTGCAAATGCCCCGTCAGGCTATTTGCCCCGCGCATGAATATGGATGGATAGGTCGGACGGTCATGGCCACCCTCGGCGGCGTGAGCGGCGTAGTTCAAACCCAGGCAGATGATCTTGGATGGGTTCGGGATTACCGGTAAAAAATGCAAGCCTTCATAGGGGACGCGAGCATCCGCACCGGCACTTTCGGCGGACTTCTCGGCTTGCTCCATAGCGTCTCCGCCGATTGCCAATAGACCAATCAGATCTCTAGGTAGGGAGGCGTCGGCTTGTGCAAGATCAACGACTTCGTCGCCTTGGCGAAGTCCCAACCGCGGACCATCCTCCGTCTGAAATGTGATAAATCGCATGATGCCGATACCTTTTATCAAGATTTTGTGCCGCGCCGCGACGGCGCGCGGGGCACGATAGCGCATCGTGGCAACGACACCAATATTAACCGCTGTATCAACATGGGCGTACCAGTTTGCGGGCACGTGATAGAGCGCTTAAACTGCGGCGCGACGAAGGAATTCCAGGATTGTCATGACTTTTGAGAAAATCGCCATCGTCGCCGCAGAAGTCCCAGCGGCCCAAGAGGCGCTTAGTCGTCTTCAACAACGCTACGGCACAACGTCACCGGACGAAGCAGATGTCATCGTCGCACTTGGTGGCGATGGATTCGTGTTGCACAGCCTACACGCCGTTATGGAACGCAAAATACCAATATACGGCATGAACCAAGGTTCCGTGGGATTCTTGATGAATACCTACGAAGAAGATGCGCTGGAGGCGCGGTTGGCGGATGCGGAAGCAGCTGAATTGCATCCGCTTCGTATGAATGCCTGGGATATCGACGGCAATAAGCACCAAGCCCTTGCCATCAATGAAGTGTCTTTAATCCGCCAGTCCCGCCAAGCGGCGAAAATCAAAATTATGATTGATGGCATCGAACGCTTGGACGAATTGATCTGCGATGGCGTGCTGGTTGCCACGCCGGCGGGCTCAACCGCATATAATCTTTCAGCTGCCGGGCCGATTATCCCGTTAGGCGCCGGTGTGATGGCCTTAACACCCATCAGTGCTTTCCGACCCCGCCGTTGGCGCGGCGCCCTTCTACCTGCGACCACCGCCGTGGAATTTCATGTTAACGATGCGGAATTTCGGGGTGTCAGTGTCGCCGCCGACTTCCACGAAGTTCGCGACGTCACGCGGGTCGCGGTTTCTGAGGACCGCAGTGTTTCGCTCACTCTGCTCTTTGATCCTGAACACAATCTTGAAGAACGGATAATCAAGGAACAGTTTGAACCATGAGCGCAGCGCCGCCAAACGACGCCGATCCGAATTCTCAATCAACACCACGCCCCACTGCCACCGACGGCCCCGCCGCCGAACGCGCAGCACAACGCATGACTGAACCAGCGGAAGGCTGGCCCCGTTGGACAATATACGTGCTGGGCAGCCTTGCCTTTGGTGCGCTCGGCGGCGCCCTGTTCGATTGGTTGACCATGCCTTTGGCCTGGATGATCGGTGCCATGGTCTTCGGCACCGCGGCCGCCCTAATGGGGGCGCCGGTACGCGGCTCAAAGCGAATTCGTAACGTTATGGTGCCGGTGCTCGGGATCATGCTTGGCAGTTCATTCACACCAGAAACGTTGGATCATGTCGGGCGCTGGGTACCTAGTGTCATCTCGATGCTGATATTCGTCGCCGCAGTCATCGCAGTGGTTGGTTATTATCTGCACAAGGTAATGGGTTTCGGGCCAGTTACCGCGTATTTTTCGGCAACACCCGGCGGCTTGGCGACAATGGCTGTGATTGGCGCGGAAATGGGCGGTGATGACCGGCGCATCGGGCTGACACATTCGATCCGGATCATGCTCACAGTCTTAATCATTCCCTTTTACTTTCGAATTTTTGAAGGTTATGTGCCTGGAGGATTAGAATCTCTCGGTAGCGTCACCGATATTTCAATTCCGGACGCCACCATCCTAATACTATGCGCTTTGGGATTCCCTCTTTTCAAAATTCTCCGGTTGCCGTCGGCCCAAATTTTGGGGCCGATGACTCTAAGCGCGGTCGTCCACGCTGCGGGCATTACCGAGGCGAAACCACCGGTGGAGATCGTCAATCTGGCGCAATTGGTTATTGGCATCGGCATTGGTGCGCGGTTTGTCGGCGTGTCGGTGGTTCGGCTTTACAAAGTCATCATGGCAGGTGCTGGCGCGACCATCTTCATGGTTGGTTTTGCCGCCATTGCCGCCATTGCCTTAGAGGCCTGGACCGGTCTGCCATTCGCTGCGATCTGGCTGGCTTTTGCACCCGGCGGCGTTGCTGAAATGACCTTGATCAGCCTCGCACTTGGTATCGATGTGGCCTTCGTCTCAACGCATCATGTCGTTCGGGTGACCTTTATGGTCATTGCAGCGCCTCTCGTGTTTCACTTCCTACGAAATAAATGGGGCCTAAAAGAAGACAGCGCGAAGCATGAAATATAGCGGCCACGCCCTCATTGATGATCTGCCCCGATGGCCTCTGAAATACTGCTGAATCCGTCACGTTTCAGAAGTTCTGTGAGATTCTGACAAATTTGACGGGCGATACCCGGCCCCTGGTAAACCATGGCGGAATACAATTGTACCAGAGATGCGCCAGCGCGGATTCGGGCATAAGCATCATCGCCCGAGCCAATGCCACCAACGCCGATAAGCGGCAATTGCCCACCCGTCAATTTGTAGAAATCCGCTAATACCTTGGTCGCTTGAATTTTTAGAGGCCAACCGCTCAAGCCTCCGGCCTCGCTGGCATGCGGATCAGTTAGGTTGCTTGGCCGCTCAATGGTCGTGTTCGTGGCGATCAAACCATCAACGCCTTCATCGAGCGCTACTTCGGCAATATCGACTATGTCTTCGCTTGTAAGATCTGGCGCGACCTTCAACAACAATGGAGGGGCCACTTGATGATCAAGTTCACCAACTGCTTGCTTCGCCGCGCGCAACAGTTTCTGGAGAGGCGCTTTGTCCTGCAAAGCCCGTAGACCCGGCGTGTTCGGCGAAGAGACGTTGACGACAATATAATCTGCAAATGGTCCCAACGCGGCAATACAAGCGACATAATCCGCCGCGGCATCTGAAGATCCCTTGTTCATACCAACATTGACACCAACCGGCCCCACACGGTGTGATGGTAAGCTTGCAAGACGTCTGGCAGCGGCTGACATACCGCCATTGTTGAACCCCATGCGATTGATCACGGCTTCATCCGCGGCAAGACGGAACAACCTGGGTTTCGGGTTACCGGCTTGCGGCCTCGGTGTCACACTACCGATTTCCGTGAACCCAAAACCAAGCGCAAGCATTTCAGCCGGCACCTCCGCGTCCTTGTCGAAACCAGCGGCGAGCCCGATGGGATTGCGAAATTCTCGGCCCCAGAGCTCTTGATGAAGAATCGGATAAGCGCTCGGCTTCCCACTCGACAACCGCCCATTTTTCAATGCGCAAATTGTCCACCGATGCATTCGTTCGGGATCAATCCGGAATATGAGCGGGCGGAAGCAGGCATAGAGTCCCGCCATTCTATTCGGCACCATCGGTATCAGGGACATGTTTTGGAAAAACATGTTGGCCATTTTCGCTCAACGGCAGCGGGTCGAACCGAATGACGCCCGTAACCGGCAGTGCGCCATATAAATGGGGAAACAACAGCCCTTCTCGGGACGGCTCCCATTTTAAAGCTGATCCGAGAGCGATTGGATCAACACTCAACAACACCAAACCATCCTGTCCAGTGCGATGCTTCGCGGCGCTTTCACGTACTTGCCCGGCCGTCGAAAAATGAATGAAGCCGTCCGCTTTGTCTTGAGAAGAACCCGCGTAAGAGCCCGCGGCCTGAGCCGCCTGCCATTCTTCGAGCTTACACATATGATAGATGGGCGCGTCTGACATGAGCGGGAGACTAAACCAATCGCCGTGGCAATGACAATCAGTCCTTAACGTAGACGGATTGAAGTCGGTTCTTGCCCAGTCCGCGACCTTAAAACCAGCCCCGGCATTCACCACTTTTATGCAATTCGCCGGAGATCACTTTACCACTCCAGTTTTTCAACCCCATCGAATGTCAGTTCACTACCATCATCAAGAGTGATAACGCCGGAGGCCTCGGCATCAAACTCAATGCCACTATCGGTCTGGGTGTAACCCGCACCTTCATCGACCTGCAGGGTCCAACCCGAGTCGCCCCCGGGTCCGCCGCTGACATCATCCAGCTGAACGGTATCTGACCAACCATCACCGCCTTGGAAGTAGTCAGCACCATCACCGGACCCGAAGATGAACAAGTCATCGCCCTGACTGCCCATGACGTTGTCGTCGCCGGCGCCGGAATCGATCGTATCGTCGCCAGCCCCGCCATCGATCACATCGTTACCATCACCGCCGTCTATCTGATCATCACCTTCACCGCCGAGCAACGTATCCGCACCACCGCCGCCACTGATATCGTCATTACCGTCTTGGCCCGAAATCAGATCGTCGCCGGCGGAACCAGTCAACGTATCGCCAGCGCTGGTACCAGTTGTGCCGGCATCGAAGCCATCACCGCTGACATCAACCTCGACCGTCTCAATCACCGTGCGGGTATCACCACCTTCGTCAGTCACAGTGGCACTCACAGACATGGCGAAATCATCGGCGTCCGCCGGCACCGTCAAGGTCAGGCCATCCAAGTCGCCCTCGTCCACGGACCAAGTGCCGTCACCGTTATCAGTACCCGCCGACAACTCTGCGCCATCCGGGATACCTTCGATGGAAATCGACATGGATTCAGAACCATCCGTATCGGCAAGAGCAGCGGTGATATCAACAGGATATTGGATACTATCGCCGCCCTCGTCGGAATCCATGACATCCTGCACGCCATCGTCAAAGAGAGCTTGAACATCACTGGACGACAACTGCTCATCATAAATAGCAATGCCATCCATATGGCCGTCAAAATAATCCTGCAGGTTGTTCGCTGTATTATCGCCACTGGACCACTGATTAGCACCGAAGGTCCACGGGTTCTCATTGCCGGCCAACCCATCTGTCCAGTCATCGTCAGAAGCCACCAATTCACCATTGAGATATACATTGGCGCCATCCTCGCCCCAAGTCACCGTGACCTGATTCCATTCGTTGGTACTCACACTACCACCCGTGAAATCGGTCTCGTCGTCCTCACTCTGCATCCGCACCCGCAGGGTACCGTTCTCGACAAACAACCCGAAGTGTCCACCGTCGTCATTCCCTGAGGAATCCGAGGACGCCAAGGTGTTTCGGCCGCTTGTTCTATCGGCATTAAACCACATAGTCAGTGCACCGGATTCAGGCTTCAGACTATCGTCATGCGGAACTTCGATATGGTCTCCGTAACCGCTTTCGAACTCAGCTGCCTTACTAAATACCCCATTATCATTAAGATCCTGGCCATCCTCGCCAACCGCGCCATTATTATTCCCCATGGCGTCGGCAATTGTCTGCCCCTCATCGGCCCAATTGTCGTTCTCATCCATTTTCCAGTAACTCACTGGAGTTGCGCCACCGCCTGCTTCGACGCCGTCACCAAGGCTAACGCTCAATTCGGGCGCGTCGGCAACGCCGTCGACAGTGACATTCATCGTCGACGTCACTTCCGAGGTGTCTCCCGTCGAGGTTTCCGTCGTCGTCGCGGTGACGGTGAGCGACATATCAGCGCTCGAGTCCGTCGGCGGTAGGATGGTCAAGCCATCGAGGTCGCCGGCATCTAGCGTCCAGGATCCGTCGCCATTGTCCGTGCCTGAGGAAAGCTCCGCGCCTTCCGGCACGCCGGAGATGCTAATGGACAGTGTCTCCGAGCCATCCGTATCGGTGAGGCTGGCATCAATTTCCAAAGCAATCGCCCGATCTTCCTCGCCAGATGCATCCGTCGTCGACAGTGCCGCATCTTCGGCAACGGTATCCGGCGTCGAAATGGACACCGATGTTGACACCGAATTGGTATCGCCATCGCTTTCCGTGGCCGTCGCGCTAACGGACAAGTCGAATTCACCGGCATCCGTCGGCACCGTCACCTGCAAGCCATCCAAATCACCGGCGTCTAGTGTCCAAGTTCCGTTACCATTGTCCGTACCAGCGCTCAACGTCGCGCCATTGGGCATATCGGAAACAGTGATCGACAAGCTTTCAGAACCGTCCGTGTCGTTAAGGCCGGCCGTGATATCCAGATCGTAATTGAACCCACCCGCTTCCGGCGTCACATCAACAGTTTCCGAAGCAAGTGAGCTATCCCAGTCGTCACCGGCGGTAAAACTGAGATTGTCGATGTTCACGCCTTCCGGCGAATATGTCGTGTCGGCACCGAAGGTCAAATCCACCTGACCGTTTTCATCCAGCGTCACTTCGAAGGAGTAACTATTCTGGTCATCATCCGTCGTGTTGATGACCTGCGAGTCATTGGCGGAAACTTGAAAATAATCCCTGCTTCCGCCGCTCTCATCCCAGCCGCCGAACATCTCAACATCGAAGGACACGGTAACCGTCTGGCCGGCATGTTCGTCGCCGAAATCAAAGGTCTTCGAAGCCGTCTCATCCATATTGTCGCCGCCGATCTTCATCTCGCCGTTGTTCGCCGACATACCGCCGCTCCATCCGGAAACGCCGCTAGAGAAATCTTCCGAACCTACTGTGTCACCGGGACCACCGGAGCCACTGACATCAAAGGACAGTGAAATATCGTCGCTAGATCCCTCGGCTGGCGTCACCGTCAAGCTATCCAGATCGTCGGCGGCGAGGGTCCAAGAACCGTCGCCATTATCCGTGCCGGCGGAAAGCGAAGCACCGTTCGGCACACCGGAAACAGTCACCGTGCTGCCATCAGTATCGGCGGCATCGGTGATCGTCTGCGGCACGGGGACGGTGGTTTCACTCGATTCTTGACTATCGAATGTAGTGCTCGCACTGACCGTCGGTGCATCGGCAACCCCCGCAACATCGACATCCAACGTCGACGTGGTCGTTGACGTATCACCGCTGGAGGTTGCCGTCGTCGTCACCGAGATTCCCAAGGTGAAGTCGGCACTCGAGTCGTCAGCCGGCGTGACGGACAAGCCATCCGAGTCTCCCGCGTCAAGGGTCCAGGTGCCGTCGCCATTGTCCGTTCCCGCACTCAAATTTGCACCGGTCGGCACGTCACTAATGGTGATGGACATGGTTTCCGAACCATCCGTATCGACCTGCGTCACATCGATATCTAGCGCGATGGCTGTATCTTCATTGCCGGTGGCATCCGACGTCTCAATCGTTGCACCGTCGGCATCCGTATCCGGCTCGACAACCGTGACTGTCGTGGTCACGGTATTTGTATCGCCATCGTCTTCCGTCGCCGTCGCGCTGACCGTCAAATCGAAGTCACCTGAGCCGGCCGGAACAAGCATCTCAAGGTCCGCGACCTCACCGGCGTCGAGCGTCCAGGTGCCATCGCCATTGTCCGTGCCCGCCGTCAAGGTGGCGCCATCCGGCAGGCCGGAGACCGTAACCGACAGGGTTTCCGAGCCGTCCGTGTCCGTAAGGCTTGTCTGAATATCAACCAAATCGACGTCGTAGATCGTCCCACCAGTTTCCGGAGTTACGTCCAAGTCCGCCGACGCGGGGGTCGAATCCCAATCGTCACCGGCCGTGATCTGAAAATTATCAATATCGACACGCTCATCAGATGCGGTCGTATCGGTGCTCATTTCCATCGTCACTTGGCCGTTTTCGTCCAAGGTCACGGTGAATTCATGAAGCTCGGCGTCCCCTTCCGACGTGCTGACAACGCTCTCACCATTACCTGACACGTTGAAATAATCTTGATAATCGCCAGTCTCTTCCCAATCGTTCTGGGCATCGGCATTAAAGGAGATTGTTACCGTCTGACCTGCGTGTTCCGGGCCAAAATCAAACGTCTTGGAGGTCGTCGCATCGCCCTCCAGACGCAGTTCCCCACCTGAACTCTCGGCATCGCCGCTCCAGCCTGAGACCCCACTGTCGAAGTTCTCAGAAACCAAGCTATCTCCCGGTGCGCCGCTCCCCGGCACTTCGAAGGAAAGCGAAATATCATCGGTTGCACCGTCGGCGGGCATCACGGTCAAGCCGTCGAGATCGCCGGAATCTAACGTCCACGTCCCATCACCATTGTCTGTACCGGCATTCAGGAAAGCACCGTCCGGCACACCGGAAACAACAACCGAATCGTCACCACTTGCTGCGTCGGAAATGGCCTCAGGCACGTCGATTGTCGTTTCTGCGCTGGTTTGGCCAGCCGATTCGATGGAAACACTCAACGTCGGCGCATCAGCCACGCCCGTGACATCGACATCTAGCGTCGTCGTCGTGGTTGCCGTATCGCCGCTCGACGCCTCAGTCGTCGTCGCACTCACGCTTAACGAGAAATCTTCGTTGCTGTCCGCAGGCGGCGTCACGCTAAGACCTTCCAAATCGTCCGCATCCAACGTCCATGACCCATCGCCATTGTCCGCACCAGCACTAAGCGCCGCACCGTCCGGGACGCCGGAAATCGTGATGCTCAAGCTTTCTGAACCATCCGTATCGGAAAGACCGGCATCAATATCCAGTGCAATCGCCGTGTCTTCACTTACCACGGCGTCTGCCGCAGACAATTCAGCTTCATCGGCACTGGTGTCCGTCGCATCGACAGAAATTGTCGCTGTGGTGGTAGACGAGTCGCCATCGTCTTCAGTGGCTGTTGCGGAGACAGTAAGATCAAAAGCCGGTGTTCCGTCCGCCACCGTCATCGAAAGGCCGTCAAGATCTCCGGCTTCGAGCGTCCATGTTCCGTCACCATTATCCGTACCGGCATCCAGCGTTACACCACTGGGAACATCGGAAATCGTGATCGACAGTGTTTCCGACCCATCCGTGTCGGAAAGCGCCGCCGAGACATCAAGATCATAAGTGACACTGCTGCTGCCCCCTTCTCCTCCTTCGCCACCTTCACTACCAAGCGACACATTTAGCGACGCACCGTCGGAATCACCCGTCAGATCAACATCAATTGTGCCGCTTGTCGTCGTTGACTCGCCCCCATTAGCCTCAGTCGTCGTCACCGAAACACCGAGAGAGAAATCCTCATTGCTGTCGGCCGGCGGCGTGAGCTGAAGGCCATCCAGATCTCCGCTGTCCAACGTCCACGTGCCGTCGCCATTGTCGGTACCCGCATTCAAGCTGGCACCGTCCGGAACCCCGGAAACGGTCACGGAAACGGTTTCCGAGCCGTCCGTATCCAATTGCGTCACGCCAATATCCAAATCGATGGCGGTGTCTTCTGTTCCCGCGGCATCGCTGACGTTCAAGGTGGAGCCTTCGGCCGAGTCATCAACTTCGGCCACATCAACCGTCAACGACCCCGACGTTGTTGAAGTATCACCATCGTCTTCCGTAGTCGTCGCCGTTACCGTCAGATCAAAGCTGCCGGAGAAATCTTGCGGCGGCGTTACCGTCAATCCATCCAGATCACCGCTATCCAGCGTCCAGGAACCATCTCCATTGTCCGTTCCTGCGGAAAGCGCCGCGCCATCCGGCACGCCGGAAATTGTTACACTAACGCTCTCGCTCGCATCTGTGACACCGGCATCAATATCCAAGGCAATCGCCTGGTCTTCCGTGCCGGCCGCATCGCTGGCGCTCAATGTCGGATCATCGGCCACAGCTTCAACATCAACCGTAATCGATCCCGTTGTCGTTGCTGTGTCGCCGCCATTCTCTTCCGTGGAGGTCGAGGTAACAGTCAGATCGAACGAGCCGGAGAAGTCGTCCGGCGGAGTGATCCGCAAGCCGGCCAGTTGCGACGGATCAATATCTGCATTGCCGTTCTCATCAACCGTGATTGTCTGAAAGCCCGATGTCAGTGTCGAGCCGGCAGGAATGTCACCAATCGTCACACTGAGAGTCTCGGAACCGTCCGTATCGGTCAGGCCCGAAGAGATGTCGAGGCTAATGGCCGAATCTTCGGAGCCTGCAGAGTCTGCGAGGTTCAGCGCCGGAGCATCGGCGTCGGCTGCAACCGAGACGTCCATCGTGCTGGTCGATGTCGCAGTGTCATCACCATCGGCTGACGTTGCCGTGACGGTCAACTGGAAGTCTCCGTCTGAGTCCGCCGGCGGGGTGATCTGCAGGCCAGCGAGTTGGTCTGGGCTCACATCGGCATTGCCGTTTTCATCAATCGTGATCGTTTCACCGCCCGAGGTCAGAACCGCGCCATCCGGAATGCCGCCCAAGGCAATCGAAAGAGTTTCGGAACCGTCTGTATCCGAAAGCCCTGCAGTCAAATTAAGTGGGATTTCAGAACCAGCGACGCCGCTCTCGTCTTGGCCATCAGCAGTCGGCTTGTCGACATCGGCAATGACCGTCACGTCGAGGTCTTGCGTTACGCCATCGGCAGTAACTTGGAGGGTAAAATCAACGTCCGAGTCCAATGGCGCTTGGATGGTCAAGTCGACTAATTGCTCAGCCGTCAGCGTTACCGAACCATTCGTCACGTCAATCACCTGGCCACCACTCATCAAAATGGCACCATCCGGGATGTCAGCGATATCCACCGAACCGACGCCTTCCGGCAAATCAATATCTAGCGCGACTGCCGTGTCTTCCAACGTCGTCGCAGCAGTGACATCAACGGTATCCGCAACAGTGACCGTGAACGGTACCTCGGTGGTCGCGCTGTCACCGCCATCGGCTTCGGTTGAGGTTGATGTCAGGGTCAGAGGAATTTCACCGGCAAAGTCGGCCGGCGGGTTGATCTGCAAGCCCGTCAAATCGTCGGCGGTAAGCGTCCAAGTGCCGTCGCCGTTGTCCGTTCCCGCACTCAATGTGGCGCCATCAGGCACGCCGCCAATTGTAATACTCAAGCTCTCCGAGCTGACAATATCTCCATTTTCGTCAAGGATCGGATTGCCATCCGCATCGCGGAGGTCAACATCGGTAACAACTGACGCAAGATCGAGATCAATCGGGTTGTCTTCAGTACCAGATACATCTTCAGCCGTGGCCGTCGGCGCATCGGCAACGGCATTGACGGTCACATCAAGTGACTCCGTATCGTCGCCCGCAGTCACTTCCAGCGTGAAATCAACATCGGAATCAGCCGGCAGCGTGATCGTCAAATCGTCAAGCTGGTCGGCCGTCAACGTCCACGTGCCGTCACCGTTGTCGGTACCGGCGGAAAGCGTCGCGCCTTCGGGTACATTGGCGATGGTGACTTCTGTGGCATCGCCGGGATCGATATCCAATGCGATGGCCGAATCTTCACCACCTTCGGCGTCAGTGGTTTCGAGGGGATAGTCATCGTCGCCATCGTCGTCGTCCTCCTCCTCCTCTTCCTCTTCATCAGGCGGATCAACCGGCAAAACTTCCGGGGGAGGCGCTGCCGCCGCGGCGGGCTCGGCTGGCTGCACGTCTACGTCGCGCTCTTCAACAACGGGCTCGTCATCAGGGGCCGGCGGCGGCGCGGGTTCGTCAGCTTCGGCTTGCGGCGCTGGCGCGGGTTCGGGGTCGCGTTCGGCTGGAGGATCGTCGCGTTCGGGGGATTCAAGTTCAACGGCTGGGGGTTCGACATCGTCCAATGGTTCGCCGACTTCCTCGTCGGTGCGAACAATCTCGCCTTCCTCGACGATAACTTCACCTTCGGGGATCAGATTAGATAACAGCTCCGCATCCGTAGGGCGGCTGCCAGTATGAATGACGGAAAGGCTCTGAGACGCTGAGGGCTCTTCCCATTCAGACAGATCATCACCAGGCCCCTGCTCTTCAGGGTCATCCAGGCGGTCGGAACTGTCTCCGAGAACCGTCAGATCATCGAGTGTTTGCTGGGCTTCTGCGCCCCGGTCTTCCTCTTCTTCCTCGATGTCGTCTTCGTCTTGATTGATATCTTCAGCCATATTCTCTTACCCAAACATAAATGAGCGCGCAAAGGCGCAGAATCGAACCCAGCCGAAACCTAGTCAGGAAAAGCCGGAAAGTCAGATTTTTCCGCTGTTTTCGACAACTAAGGTCATGGGTCTGCACTTAGCCGTCGATCTGATCAATTGCATACATTGAGCGCTTTAGCAGAGAATCAATCAGCAAATGCGTGAAATTCAGGAAACCTCGAGTATTCTTGGCCCTATCATGCGGTTACAACATCCTTATTGCGTTATCGACAACGCGTTCTCAGCGGAATTTTGCCAGCGGATCATTGCTACCGGTGAGGCGACTGAAACCATGAGTGCCGAGGTCGCCCACGATCCGACCAATTCAGTCCGTGATTCGAAGGTTGCGTGGCTCAGCCCGACAGCAGAGAACGCCTGGCTGTATGACAGCATGACGACGCTCGTTCAGGAGACCAATACCCGATTGTGGAATTGGCAGATCACCATGGCGGAATCGATGCAATTCATCCAATATGGCATCAGCCAGCATTACCAATGGCACGCCGATCAGCGCCGCAAGCCCTACCCCGATGACGACAGCCGTTGGCCGGGCCTGCTTAGAAAGCTCTCAGTCACTGTCACCCTATCAGACGGCGCCGCGTTCGAAGGTGGTGACTTTATGGTAGAAGTGCTCGAAACCCCTCCGGACACCGCCGATCAGCGCTTGAAGACACTCAGCGAAGTTCGCCAAATAGGCACGGCTGTCATATTTCCATCCCATCTTTACCACCGCGTGACGCCAGTGACCGCCGGCACGCGGCGCTCATTGGTGGCCTGGTTTGTCGGGCCGCCGTTCGTCTAGCGGGTGCCAGTGGGCGTAGCAGTGGGCGTAGGCGACGCCATCGTTGCTTTCCGCGCCCCGGCGTTGTGAGATACGCCGATGTCACAGGAAACCGCCGTACTTTTTGCCAACGAAGCCTTCTATCTGGCGTTCTCGGGCGCCGATATCGACGCCATGGCGGATTTGTGGGCGGAGCGCACCGCCGTCAGTTGCATTCATCCCGGCTGGTCGCCGCTTTTCGGGCGCGTCGAGGTCTTGGACAGTTGGCACGATATCCTGTCCGCTGCGGAAACGCCGGAAATCGTGTGCAGCCATGCGCGCGCCATGATTACCGGTGATGTCGCCTATGTCGTGTGCTATGAGAATTTCGAGCGCGGCGCCTTAGTAGCGACCAATATCTTCGCCCGCGAAGCCGGTCGTTGGCGGATGGTTCACCACCAGGCCGCGCCGGCCCCGCCCCCTGAGGCGCCGGAAATCCCCGACCACACGCCGACAACCTTGCAATAGACGCCCCGCCAAGCCTACAGCGCCTCGTTGCCGGTCTCGCCGGTTCTGATCCGCAACGCCTCGGCAACCTCCAAGACGAAAATCTTGCCGTCGCCGATCTTGTCGGAGTGCGCCGCGCCCCGGATCGCCTCGACAACATCGGCGGTCTGTTCATCGTCGACAACCAGATCGAGCCGTACTTTGGGCACGAAATCGATAACGTACTCGGCGCCCCGGTAGATCTCGGTCTGACCCTTCTGGCGGCCGAAGCCCTTGGCTTCGGACACCGTTAGGCCTTGGATTCCCAACTCTGTCAGGGCTTCGCGCACGGCATCGAGTTTAAACGGCTTAATGATAGCCATGACGAGTTTCATAGTGTTTTCTCCTCGTTTCCGGGCGAACGGGAGAGCGCGATCGGTTCAAATTCTTGTAATTTGAAGCGTCAATCGCCCTCTCCTTCAAATAATTTAGGGGCTTATTCCCGCCTTGGGTCGTCACGACCCAAGGCGATAAGACCCTAGAAGTTGTAATCGCGTTCACCGTGATAGGACAAATCAAGTCCCTCGGTGATTTCGTCGTCAGTTGCGCGCAAGCCCACCGCGCCTTCGGTGACCTTGACGATGATCCAGGTCACGATCGCCGACCAAATCACCGTAGCACCCACGCCGATCACCTGGGTCGTGACTTGACCACTCATCGTGCCACCCTCGCCAAACCCGACGCCGCCCAACGACGCCGCCGCGAAGACCCCGGCCATCACCGTGCCCAGCATGCCGCCGACACCGTGAACGGCGAAGACGTCCAACGAATCGTCTAACTCGAAGCGCTGCTTGATCAGCCCGACCGCATAATAACACACGATCCCACCGGCCAACCCGATGCAGATCCCACCCAAAGGCCCGACATAGCCCGACGCTGGCGTAATCGTCGCCAGCCCCGCAATGGTGCCGGTGACAATACCGACCAAACTGGGCTTGCCGAATTTCCGCCACTCAATGACCACCCAAACCAGCGACGCGGTCGCTGCCGAGAGATGCGTCACCGTCATCGCCATGCCGGCGCTGCCGCCGGCCGAAAGCGCGCTGCCGCCGTTAAACCCGAACCAACCGACCCACAACATGGCAGCCCCCATCATCGTCATGCCGGGCGAATGCGGCGGATGCAGTTGCTTGGGGAAGCCCTGGCGGTTGCCGAGGCACGCCACCAACACCAGCGCCGAGGTGCCCGCCGTGGCATGCACCACCAGCCCGCCGGCGAAATCCATAACACCCATGTCGGCCAACCAGCCGCCGCCCCAGACCCAGTGACAGACCGGCGCGTAAACCAAGATCAGCCAAAGGCCTGAGAACACCATCACGGATGAAAACTTCATGCGTTCGGGATAAGCACCGACAATCAATGCCGGGGTGATAATCGCAAACGTCATCTGGAACATGAAGAAGACGCTTTCCGGAATATCGCCAGACAACGTGTCGAAGCTGACGCCGGCCAGGAATGCTTTGTCCAAGCCGCCAATCAACGCGTTCGCCGAGCCGCCGTCGGTGAACGCCAGGCTATAGACGCCCAACAACCACAGCACCGACATCAAACACGCAATGGCGAAGCACTGCATGAACACCGACAACACGTTCTTGGCCTGCACAAGGCCGCCGTAGAACAGCGCCAACCCCGGCAGCGTCATGAACAGCACCAAGGCCGTCGCGGTTAAAATCCAAGCCGTGTTGCCGCCGT
This sequence comes from Rhodospirillaceae bacterium, assembly GCA_018665815.1. Lineage (GTDB taxonomy): Bacteria > Pseudomonadota > Alphaproteobacteria > Rhodospirillales > Casp-alpha2 > UBA3470. The sequence goes on along the minus strand of JABJBP010000004.1, from coordinate 8,632 downwards.
TAAGCGTCGCTTCCGCGGCCTCCGCCACGGCCGGCATAAGCCCCACCAGCGCCATTGCAAGAACCGTTAGGCCGGCAATCCGAAAGATTGATTTAAGCTGTCTCATAGCATCCCTTCCGTCGAAAACCTGTACCGTCGAGGGTGCCGCCTGCCCGCAAATGCCCGAAATTTGAGCGACAATGAAACTCGCCGCCTATTTTTTAGGCAAAATGTGGGATAACCTGCACGTTTCCCCGTCTTACAGGATAACTATGCAAGATTGGGGCCAGATTTGATAGACCTCGAGATTTCAGTCTCAAGCGCGGGCGGGATGGCGCGGTTGGTGCCCGCGCGTCCGACACCCAGCGAGGTGCCGCCAAGCAATCCTTCCACCCAGGCCTACGGCCATCCCGCGCCCCGCAACCGGCATGGTACCGCGAGGAATATCGCCTGCGCCCGCAAATTCGCTCACCTGCCCATGCTTCGACAGGCTCAGCATGAGGAGCCAGCGTCCAATTAACCGGGGCGAAAAGCGACACAATATCAAACGCTTGATAAAAAAATGACGGAACAATGTTCCCGGAACGTCGCCACTTAACGTGGCGGCGTAAGCCCGGAACATCCCCCGGAGGGAACGTTGATCATCGGCACTCCACCCGGCCATGCGCCAACACCACGCGGCCAAATTTCCCCTACCCACTTGTTATAAAACATAAAACGACCCCCAACCGCCCGCCCGGATGTACTGAGAAGTACGCAAAGGTACAAATCGGTCCGCAAAGGTACGCATTTCCGCCAAACCGAAACGGCGAAACGCCCAAAACCCGGCCCTTCCCGCCGCCCACCTTTGCGACCGAAATTGCGATTTCGGCCCCACGGGTACGCATCCCCCCGCCCGCGCTGCAGGCCGGGTGATGACGGAATTTCGGGTGAATAACGCAGCGTCATGGCTTACAATCTTGTTTGATAAAACGGAAAATTATCACATATATAGTAAAATTATCAATAAAATTAGAACAAATGATGAATAATTAATTTAATCATGCCTGCCATATTGTGGAAGCGGTCGCCACTACCGACATGACACGCCGCGAACACCGCCCCGCAATCAGTAAAGTTCAATCCGAACCGACCCAAGCCTGCATCAACGACTATCCACGAATTCTCAATGTCCGTTTCAAGGCGGTGAACAGAACTGTTCTGGGTCTGGAGTTTTCTTCTACTTATGGCTCAAAGCAGCCGCTAGAGCCTTGCCTTCGGTGGCTTGAAAAAAAACGACGGCCTCTCCAATGAAGAGCCGCCGCCGTTCGTTTCACCGGATCGCCTCAGGTCATTTGAAGACGCGGAACGATTGGTTCGGATGGTCCTTAACGCAACGATACTGGCCGATCGAGGCGCCGTTATTTTTGTTGCCGCCGGACAGATCCATGCAATAGCCGCTGTTCACGTTCTGCAATTGGAACCAGCCGCCGGACTTACCATAAATCTTGCGCCAAAGGTGAGGGCTTTACAACCGACATGCCGATTTTCTCTCGGCAGCGTTCGCGAAGATGTTGAACATCAGTGGGGTCTGAAAATGCCTGAGGTTTTTGAAGGAGTTCCAATGGCCGGCGATCTACATCCGAATTTCGCCCGGTCGTCAGACGCTCGGCAGGCTCTGATTCTTCGGGGCTCATTTGGCCGAGCCCATCAGTTTAGCAATTTTTACTCAGCTGCCCCTGGCCCACCAACTCGTCAGGTACTGAGGCGATGCGGGTCTTCAGAAAAAAGAACCTACTTGTTGTTATTTTATAACAAAAGGCGCCTAAACAAACATCCGGATGTACGCATCAGGGTGAATGGTATGTACAGGGCCTAAGATACGCCGACGATCAAGCCACGTGCACGGTTTTCCAATTGACCAGCGACACGCCGCGATCTACCAGACGTAAATCACACCGATAAGCGCGGAAAATTGCGCGGCATTGCCCTGGTCATCAACGATAGGGCTGTCGGCGGCGTCCGATAGCAATTGCTTGTAGCCAAGCTTCCCCATAACCATGACGTTTTGGCTCCAGAAATGGCGGACCGAGACATCGAGCCCGACATCCTTAAAGCCAGCCTCACTGTTGAAAGCCGCGTAACCAAGCGTTGAGCTAGCCGCCTGCGCCGTGCTGATGCCGAAAATGGATTCCATATAGCTGTCATCAGCCCAGGTTGTCGACGCGCCCAAGGTCAGTTGGGTCTTGGGGGAACCAAGGGCAAAGGAATACTTGAGGCCCATGTTGACCGTCGTCCCTTCGCGATCACCCGACAGATCGCGGCCAACGGACAGTCCCGCGCCGAAATCTTGAATTTGATAGTCCGCCGAAAGCCGGATCGTCACACCGCCGTCAAGATCGCCCAATCCCTGCAAGGCGTCATTGTCGTCTTGGTCCCGGCCGCCGAAATATCCCAGCGAAGTCGAGAGAACGAGCCGATCTTTTGGTCTCGGGCCCTTTATTTTCAAGAACTTAACTTTTAGTCCCGGCGGGCCGTCAACACTGCCGATGGATACAGTATCACGCCATGAAACCCCGATCAGCGGAAGCGGTGTGAAGTCATAATCGTCAGACCCTTCGTAGTCGGCGAAATAGCCGCCCGCCGCGCCAACAATGAACTGCCAGTCATCGGCTTGCTTCTTCATGTCATTCGGCGTGCCGGCGTGGGCCTGACCAAGCGGGCTCATCCCAAACAACAGGGCGGCGGCCAAATAGCTGACGACGGTTTTGCCGACCATCGAGGATTTGATGATCGTTTCCGAAATCTGAGATTGCATGCTTTGCACCACCGGAATTGTAAGGCTGTTAATCAAACAGGTCGTCGCCGGTCATATGGTGCATTTGTCCGGCGAATACAATGCGCCTTTTTAGAACGCGAGCTCTTCGGAGAATTTCGTCAACGGCGCCTGAACAACGTCTCGTCTGTCGGGGCCTCACATACCACGCCCGTCACTAACAGTGACTCCACCGGTCGCCGGCACTGGCGCGGTATCAGGCGAGCACCATGTCAAAATGCTCAACGCCTGGTCGGGCCTTTCTTTCGTCCGTATCTATAGTGACAGCAGTCTGAGCCGCGAGCGTTCACCTGCCGCGAACACATACGATATAATCGCGCCAGTATTGCCGTGCCAATACAAGCGCTACGACGGCACCGATAATGAGCGGGATTGCCAATACGCTAGCAATGATCGAGAGCAGTGCGAGGACCGCTGCGGCAAACAGGAAAACAGCATAGAAAACCGCTGCTTTATACTGACACAGGATCTTCGCGCATTCGCCGCATTGACTGCCGATCAGACGAAGAACCGCAAGCGACAACAGCAGAACGACAAAACTGGCGGCGGCCAAAAGCGGATTTCCGATAATGCCGCTAAGTAACGCGAGAAAACTGGCGCCGACGAAGAGAAATATGAACAGCGCGCAAAGGCCGCCACAGGTTTCCTCGCCGCCGCCGCCGCAAGGTGTAATCTCAATGTTCGTCACGTCGTCCCGACAACCGGGAGGATCATTGATAATGACCCTCACGGCGACAATGTCGCCCGACGCCGCAGTGGTACTGCCTGACAGAGACACGAAACCAATGCCGGAACCGTTTTCGGGCGTAGCGCTTCCGACCTCAAGTGATGCGTCGACATTCTGACCTGTCGCACCGATAATTTCAGCAGTTACATTCAGGGTGCGGTTGTTGTTGTCACAAGGTCCCTGCGTCGGCGTGATGATAACGCTTGGGCAATCAGACACCTCAATGGGCGGACAGGACTCGATGAAACCAGAAACACTCTCGTCAGCGCACTCCGCAAAATGAACAATAGCAGCCAATGGCCCGGCAGTTGCAGCGGCGTAATCATGGCTGAAGGGAAAGACACAACCCGGCCCAATGGATTGATTGAATGTCTCCTCGGTGGCCGCATCCCAGTGAATTGATGTGACGGTAACGTCCGAATTGAGATTGTTGTTTTGAACGATAATCGTCACTTCCCGCGTCTGATCCGCGTCACTGCATTCTTCGTTGATGAACGGCGTCACCAGCACATCGCACGCCTGACAGTTGGGTAAATCGAGGGAAAACGGACGGACACACACGGTCCCGTCAGCGAGGGTCACGGTGAAGACCGCCTGCGGCGCGCTGCCCGCATATTCATGGGTTCTCGTCTCGAAGCCGCCCGACCCGGCGATTGGCCCCGACGTATAATCAACCGTGCCGCCACCATCATAATCGACGGTATACTCGGCAAAATCGGAAGAGCGGTTGGTGAGCGTGAATTCAACGGGAACCCTGCCTTCCGGCGTGCATTCGCCGATGGTGTAGCCGATTTCAATCTCTTCGCAGGGCATGTTTAGGTCCTCCGCGTGACTGCGATGGCGGTCAACCCGCCGGCAAAAGCAATCACAATGATGGCGGTAAAGGGAAAGGCGACAACAAGCAGAATAGGTGCCAGCAGAATGCGCACCACCCACATCACCACCGCATGAGTTTCAATCAGGGGGACCATAAACGGCGATAGGTCCCGGTAATAGAAATCAACGAAATGCCGGCCGGCGGAAAATTGCTGCAACCCATCGCGTAGCTTCCGTGCCGGTCTCAAATAATTCTCCAGAAAGGTACCTTGGGCGGCGGCGCAACTGGTGCACCAATTACCGCTACAGCCGCCGACGCTGCCGCTGCCGGTGCATTGCAGGAAATAAACGGTTTTTGGCTCAACCTCGCAAGCCGGGTTGCTAATCGTCAGCTCGACTTGGACCTCATGGGGGGAGGTGTAGTCAAAGGTATGGGAGGTTGTCAGCACCGGTGATCCGGTCGCGTTTACGACGGAATTGGATACGGTTGAATAAGGCCCGGTCGAAACGAGTTCGGCGGAAATGCGGTTGCGGTCGAACGGGTTCTGAAGAGTCGCCACAATTTGGTCGCTGCGGTCCAATCCGCCGTTACAGCCGAGATCCGGCGTGCTCCATTGAACAGCGGGGCACTTGGAGGGCTGGCCGCTCCCAAGGCGGGTCTCGGCGTATTTTAGTGCGGCGTGGGCATTAATACGACCGTTTCCGGCAATCTTACCGACAAAATTGTTAAATGGATCCTCGGCCGTTTCCATGATCGCTTCCTTGATCTCGGCAACGCTGATTTCTGGATCGTAGCTTCGCATCAGCGCGGCCAGACCCGCCACCAACGGCGCCGAAAAGGAGGTGCCATCTTGCGAAAGATGACCGCCGCTCGATCCGGGCACTAATATGTTCACGCCGGGCGCCGCAACATCGACATTCATTGCGCCGATGTTGGCAAATACCGGCTTGTTGTCATGTGCGTCCGAAGCGGTTACGGAGAAGATATGATCGTGGGAATAACTTGCCGGAAACCGAGCGTAGGCATCAATGTTTACCGCTGACGTGGCGGTACCAGCAATGTTGGTATCGCCATTGCCCGCCGAGGTGACAAAGAGGACATCTTTGAAAGCGTCTATGATTTGATATTTCGCCTCCGAATAATTGCCCACCCAATTTGAACTGTAGCTCATATTGATGATTCTGGCGCCGCGCTCGTAGACGTAGTGAACGGCGTAGGCGAAATCCGCAACATCGGGCCTGCCCACTGTTTCGCCACTATTGTCGCAAGTAAACATCTTGATCGGCAGTATCTTGACGCGCCAGTTAACGCCAGCAAATCCAATCCCGTTGTTACCGATCTGACCGATAACACCGGCGACCCCGGTACCGTGATCGCAGGTATCCGTCAGATCGCTGTTGTTGTTGATGAAATTCCAGCCCAGCCTATCCTAGGGGTAAGCCTTGACCGCCAGCGATCCGACATCGTCGTAAAACGTGCCGCTGCGTTCAACGTATCCCTGATCCTGACCGTCGTCCGCCTTGCCGTTGGCAAGCCATCCAATATATTCGTCCCTGTTCCAGGCCCAATTGTCTTTCGGAATACCGTCCGCATCGACCGCCGTTGAGACGAAATCGGGGTGCGAAATATTGGCGCCCGTATCGAAGACGGCAACGATCACGTCCTCGGTTCCCGTATGAATATCCCAGGCCTCAGGCATGTCGATATCCGCATCCACTATTCCGGCGACGTCATTGACCGTCTGGCCTTGGTTGTCAAAATGCCATTGACGCCCAAGATTGGTGGGATAGAGCTGGTCATTGGGTATGGTTTGGTCGAAGCGCGCGGCCAGATAAAAGTTGGGCTCCGCGAACAGCACTTCGCTGAAACCCGACAACCGCCGTACCGACGCCATCACGTCGGCATCTTCGTCCAGCTTGGCGTGCAGGATATTCTCCGGCTCAAACAGGTGCAGCGGCTTGAGATGAAGCTCGGGCGACACTTGACTTGAATTTCATCAGAATTTCGCCCGGCACACAGCGCTCACGGAAATCCGGCGCCTGCGGCAGGCAAACCTCCGCCGCTAGCTCGGGTCGGCCTTCAGATCGGATTGGGCTGTTGAGTTGCTGGGCTAGACTATCGGATGTCACTGCGCACAACACGGCCAACACCAACATTTTGGCGGACACAGGCATCGCGCTGGCGATCCGTAGGGACATACGCATTCCCCTCAATACGTCTGCCACACAGGTTAGTGTACGGTGCGCCTAAATGCAATTACCACGGGTTTTGTTGAAGGGTTTTGAAAAATTTTAAATTTAAACGGGAATGGTATTATTACCCGCCTTCTCTTGGAACGCAGGTGAATTGGCGACTGCTCCGAGTTACTCGCCAACATTCCATAGCATACGAATTTACACCCCGGCACTCATCAACTTCTCACATACCACGTCCATCATCTTATCGGTAACGGAGACCCCGTCCGTCTCCGCGCCGACCATTGACGAACACAAATTAGCCGCCGCCAGCGGCGTTGGTGTGGCCGCGATTAGGCGGTCGAGCGCCGGGCCTCCGCCGGCGTGCAGGTCTCTGAGCACCAACGGGCTCAGCATGCCCACCGTGTCGATCAGATCGAAGCCCATGATGTTGTGGATGGCGGTCAGGAATTTCGGTCCGACGACCTGATTGGGCACACTGCCCGAGGCGGCCTTAAGAATCCGTTCGCAGGCGTGGATGTAGAATTTCAGGAATGCATTGCCCGGCCGGAACATCGCGACGGCGTTATGGACGTTGCGGTAGACCTTGAGGCTGCCCGGCCGGGCGTCTGTTTTTGGGCCCGGCTGCACCCACCGTTCACGGCCAAAGGCATAAGCCGGGGTCAAATCGATGGCGAGGGCATCGGGATCGAAGATCAAGACGTCGGCGTCGAACCAGATGGCGGCGGAGCGGCCTGCCGACAATTCCTCGCGGATTAACAGCAACCGGGCCAAATCGGTGATCACCGGGGCCCGACCACCGGCGTTGGCGCGGTACCAGGCGGGCACCATGTCAAAGATTTCATCGCCGATGTGGCGGTAGTCGTAACCTTGGGCAGCGGCCCAATCGCAGACGCTCGTCATGCATCCCGAAAGCCATTCGGGCACGCTCTCAGTGCGGTAGGATTGGATGACGACAGGTCTTGCGGAGGCAGGTTTCAAAAGCGTGGGTCCAACAGGGGGTAGGTTTCCTATAAGAACGGCGGCCGGCTCAACTGCGCCGACGAATATGGACCAGCAACAGATCGGTGGCCGACAGCAATTCGAACACCGAGCCCTTGTCGCGGGCATAGAGCCGGACCACGCCGTGGTGGACATCGGGGGGCGATGACCAGCGTAGGTCATCGATCTCTCGAATCTCCAGGATATGCTCGGCGCCGGTCTTGGGGTTTTTGCTGCGCCAGCGCAGCGTCCGGTTGGGGCGCTGTGGTTGGCCGATGAGCGCCGTCCAAATTTCCGGAATTTCGGTCGGCGGGCCATAGAGCTTGCGGAAATGCTCGGTGATCTTTTTCATTCCTTTGACTGGAAACAAAGCATGGTACTGGGTCGCGCGGCCGGCTTCATATTGGACGATGGCCTGCTGGCCTCGGTAGTACGTTGTCGACACATGGAAGGCCGCCCCCATGGCGGCGGGCCAGGCCACAGGCTCGACGCAGAACATCGTATTCCAGTGGCTTTTATCGACACAGAGATCACGCCTTGGCCCCGTCGCCGGCAAGACGGCGCCGAGTTTGGTCGCGCTGCCCAGTTTCAACTCCACCCCGCTGAGCGGCGCGGCGGCAAGCATGGGCGCCGGCGGACGGGCGGGGTTGGAAAGGATTGGCCCGGCGTTGGCCGCGCGCGCCCGGCGCTTACCGACTTCATCGGGCCCGGTTGGCACCAGTTTCGGCGGCGCCGAGGCGAATTGGGCGGATTTGGCGGCGTTCGCAGGTCGGGTGACCGGATTCGCATCAATTGGCCCCGGCAAGGGGATTTGCGGACGCTCGGCGACCGAGGGCGGCGGCGTGCTCAAACGGTCCTGGACCGGCGGGGTGAACGGTTTTTGACGCGGTTCGGGCGGCGGCGCCACTTTGCGAACCCGGTCTGCGGCAGCGGTTTGATCAGCGGTCTGAACGATCGTTTGATCCGACGCCGCCCGATTCGGCGCCGGCGCATCAGCCACCTGTGCCGGGGCTTCGGGTTGGGGCTCTGGTTGAGTTTGAGCCTGGGATTGGGCCTGGGGCGCGGACTGAGGTTGAGCATCAGCATTTTCCGTTGCCGAACTGAACCAATTGCTCAGC
>JABJBP010000025.1 GCA_018665815.1 Rhodospirillaceae bacterium | reverse complement strand
TCTCTGAGCGCGAGTGAAAGCAACGCGTCATCGAAATCATCCATGACGCAGTAACGTGACCAAGAACGGCGTGGTGCAGAGTTCATACTACTGATTCTAGCAGCATAGAACTCCACACCAAACCAGATAAAGTTGAATGGCGACCCCTCTTCGCTATTCGCGTGCTTTCAATTGCGCGCCCTTCGGGATGAGAAATACGCGTGTGTTCTTCTCGGCTTTCTTTATTCGCATTGCTGCATCCAATTCGCGCTGTGTCGGTTTACCATTCCGATCCAAATCCACGCTCTGTACATGGACGATCATTCCACCAGGTATTTTGAACGTTAGGTCCGTGTAATTAGCGCCTTGTCGGCCCACACCCGGTCCCGGAATATAGTATTCCTTCTGTTCATCACCTGCTTTGATACCTTCCTTTCCGATATTTTTGTTTTTCGAACTGTATCTTCCCCCCTTAATATGTTCCCAACCGAGCCCTTCATAGTAGTCACGAATTCGCTCCAACTCCTTTCTGGTCGCTTCGTTGCATTTGCGCTCAACTATCGTGCCGTTAGTCAGATCTTCCGGCGGCATGGGGTGAATATAGATGCCAGGCTCGATGTCCTCGGGAATGGGATTTGACAGATCAATTTCCTGAAACGGTGGCTCCGCTGGAAACTCCGTCTTCCCAGGCCCAATCGGGTCGCGTGGTTCCGAAGGCGGTGTAGATGGCGGCGAACCCGCAATATCAGTCCGCCCAAGCCCTGTGGCCGACTTCGGCGCATCAGGGACTTCGCCGGGCGCACCCCGCCGTTTAGCGTGCTGGCGAATGACCTCTTGAGCCGCCGCAGCCGCGCCCAGCGCCGCAGCGCTACCGCCACCAACGGAATTCCATGGGTTATCCGCCTTGGGTTGTCCCGGCCTCGTCATCATCAAATGACGGAGTTATCAGGCCCTGCGGGCACTATGTCGGGAATATTCGTATATTATATTTATTCTTTTGTAAAGGATTAAATTACTATTATCATCTGAAACTTGTAGCGCATGCCAATCCACCGCATGGTTTGGCTGGGTGTAATGAGAAGATGGAACAGCACGGAACAGCCATGACCGCTATTGATCTATCCTTTGAAGAAACCGGTGATGGCCCGCCGCTGATCATCCTGCATGGCCTGTTCGGCCAGGGCCGGAACTGGATTGGCATTGCGAAAGCGTTGGCCGGCGATTTCCGGGTCCTGACGGTTGATCTCCGCAACCACGGGGCCTCGCCCTGGTCCAATGAAATGAATTACTCGGCCATGGGCGGCAAGACGGCGATGGTTCTCGCCCTGACCCGACCCGACTTAGTCGAGCGGCTCTCAGTCGTCGATATCGCGCCGGTCCCCTACGACCACGACTTCGATGCGCACCTGGAAGCCATGGCGAATATGAACACTGGGGCGCTGACCCGCCGCGCCGAGGCGGAGGCGGTGCTCCTGGACGCTGTCGCGGCCTTCGGTGACGTTGGCGTTCCAGCGGTTGACCGTTTCGGTGAAGATACCGGGATCGGCGTCGATAAATTTGGCGCCGGCATCATGGTCGGCGCCCCCCGCCGCGGCGCCGGCAAAGCCATAGCCGATGCAGATGACGTCGAAAATCTCGTCGCAGTTTTCGTCAGAGATGTTCATGGAGCAGGAATGTCAAAGGAAGAGGCGCCCGGTGCAAGACCAAGCGCCTCATATTTCACAACTCGTCCAACTTGCCGAAGCGCGCGATTGCCTCGCCGGCCATCCCAAACGCGCTTGAGCTTGTTTCGACAATTCCTATCTGGGTTGCGGCACATACCGCAGATACGGCTTATCGGCGCGCCAGCCGTCGGGGTGCTTTTCCTTGGCGGCTTCGTCGGAAACGGCCGGGACGATGATCACTTCGTCGCCGTCTTTCCAATTGGCTGGCGTCGCGACCTGATGGTTGGCGGTGAGTTGAACCGAATCGATGACGCGCAGGATTTCATCAAAATTCCGGCCCGTTGCCATAGGATAGGTCAGCATCAGCTTGATCTGCTTGTCGGGGCCGATGATGTAGACATTGCGCACCGTCATGTTGTCCATGGCAGTGCGGCCGGTGGCGCCGCCGGACGTGTCGGCGGGCAACATGCCATAGAGTTTGGCAACATTCAGGTTTTCGTCACCGATCAGCGGAAAATTGACGGCTGCACCTTGAGTTTCCTCGATATCGCGGGACCAGGCTTCGTGATCAGGCACCGAATCAACGCTCAAACCGATGGCTTTGACATTACGTTTGTCGAGTTCCGGTTTCAGCTTGGCGACGGCGCCAAGCTCAGTCGTGCAGACCGGGGTGAAATTCTTTGGGTGCGAAAACAACAAGCACCATTTGTCGCCGATCCAATCGTGAAAACCGATCGATCCTTCGGTGGTTTCGGCGGTGAAATCGGGGGCTTCGCTACCCAGACGTAATGACATATTTTGTCCTTCCCTAAAGGGTTATAAAATTCAGAGCGGCACTATATGAGAAGGCCCGCAAGTCGGCTAGTCAAAGTATCGTTACAATGAGCGCCGATGCCGAGTGTTTAATTGGCCGGTTGATCAGCGATCAATCCAGCAGCCATATCGCGGTCGATATCGATCAGCGCCTGTAGGCTGGAGGATTCGGGTTCAATCGTAATCTGTTCCATGGTCTTATCGACAAACAGACTGAGGCTCATCAACGACGCCTTGAGCCGCCGGGGTAGCGCGTTTTTCTTTTGCGTGATATCGGCCTGCACACAGGTCCAAACGACGCGGTTGAACCTCAACGCCTCGCGGAGCGCGGCGCGGTCTTCCGGACGGGACCGGGCATCATCCAAAAGGCGCGCTGCCTTGGAAAATGCCAAAGCTTCCGTGACCCGGCCCTGGGCCAGGGTCTTCGAATTATTTTCGTAAGCTTGCAAGGCGGCTGACATGATTGGCTCTCCGATTACCGGTTAAATGAGGCTGGCCAGAATCGACGCGCTTTGCTGCGCCACTCTCAACCCCTCAATCCCCAGTTGCTCGCGGACCTGCGTCGATACAAGCCGCGCGCCCTCTTCGTTCAAGTCCGCGTTGACCAATTTGGCGGCGCCCGTCTCCAAAGTATTTGCCAGGTCATCATTAAAGCGCTCGCGGATGTTCAACACCGATACGTTGTTGCCCAGGCTGCTGGCTCGAGCGCGCAGTGTGGTGATCGCCGAATTGACACCGGCGACGGCACTATGGATATCGGCGTCAGTAGAAAAACCATTGAAATCGGATATGGCCGAACCGATCCCCAGGCCTGCCGAGCCGGCGTTGTGGTTTTCAATGGTCAGATCGCTCAGGCCTTCGCCATCCAAGTTGACCTCAAGGTTGCCCGAGCTTTCCGCCAGCAGGGCGACGCTGCCAAATGAAACGTCGTTGGCCAAGGCGGTAATTTGTTGGCGAATCACATCGAATTGCTGAGCGGCGGCCTGTCGCGCTTCGGCACTGCCACCTTGGGCCGCCAAGGCAATGCCCTTTAGTTGCCCGGTCAAATCTTCGATGGCCTCGACGCCCACCAAGGCACCGCCAACGGCGCTGGTCGCTTGACCAATGCTGTCCTTGGCGCTCAGCAAGTCACTGACCCGTTCGCGGAGCGCATCGGCGCGGAAAAAGTCCGCCGGATCATCCACCGGTCGCTCGACCCGAAGCCCGCTAGCGAGGCGCCTTGTTGTATCTGCGCGCGCATCAGCCGTGCGCTGCAACAGCAGCAACGACGAGCGGGCGGCTTCGGTGAGCGCAATATCCGACATGGCACCACTATGGCCGAGCCTCGGGCGCCACGCAGTGACGACAGTCACAATGCGGCGTGTCCTAGAGGAGCCGGCTAAGCGGCTTCCGCCGCCGCGGCCCCATTGAACGTCAATCCGTCCTTGTTCGCGGAAATCTTGACCGTGTCGCCGTCCTCGACCTTGCCTTCCAGATAAAGACTGGCCAACGGATTTTGGATTTCGGTTTGGATGACACGCTTCAAAGGTCTGGCGCCGTAAACGGGATCATACCCGGCATCAGCGAGCCGTGCACGAGCGCTGGCATCAAGCTCGATGTTGATGCCTTTCTCGGCCAGAAGATTTCGCAAGCGTTTCAATTGGATATCGACAATGCCATCCATGTGTTCGCGGAACAGGCGGTGGAATAGGATGATTTCGTCCAGGCGGTTGATGAATTCCGGGCGGAACGAGGCGCGGACGACCTGCATAACCTCGTCGCGGACCTCTTCGGAATCGTGCCCGTCCTCCTGAGCCGCCAGGATTTCACCGCCCAAGTTCGACGTCAGCACAATCATCGCGTTGGAGAAATCGACTGTGCGACCCTGGCCGTCGGTGAGGCGGCCATCGTCCAAGACCTGCAGCAGAACATTGAATACATCCGGATGAGCCTTCTCAATCTCATCGAACAAGATGACCTGGTAGGGCCGGCGGCGGACGGCTTCGGTCAGTGCGCCGCCTTCATCATATCCGACGTAGCCAGGCGGCGCGCCGATGAGGCGCGCGACGGCGTGCTTTTCCATGTATTCCGACATGTCGATGCGGACCATGGCTTGTTCGTCGTCAAACAAAAATGCTGCCAGGGCCTTGGTCAGCTCAGTTTTGCCGACACCGGTAGGGCCTAGGAACAGGAACGAGCCGATCGGCCGGTTGGCGTCCTGCAAGCCAGCACGGGCCCGCCTAACGGCATTTGAGACCGCAACCAGCGCCTCTTCCTGGCCGACCACCCGGCCACGAAGGGCGTCTTCCATGGCCAACAGTTTTTCCCGTTCGCCTTGCAGCATTTTATCGACAGGAATGCCGGTCCAACGCGAAACCACATTCGCGATATGTTCGGCGGTCACCGATTCCTCGACCATGTCGGCGGCTTCCATGGCTTCCGCTTCGGCGACTTTCTCTTCTAGTCTTGGGATCAGGTCGTATTGCAGTTCGGAGGCTTCCTCCAACTTACCTTCGCGCATGGCGCGCTCAACGGCGACCCGGGCTTTTTCCAATTCTTCCTTGCCCTTGGTGGCATCGGCCAATGAAGCCTTTTCGCCCTCCCATTGGGCCGTCAATTCCATCGAGCTTTCTTCCAAATTGGCTAATTCGCTCTCCAATTTCACCAATCGATCCTTCGATGCCTTGTCACTTTCCTTCTTGATGGCTTCGCGTTCGATCTTCAACTGAATGATTTTACGGTCCAATTCATCAATTTCCTCGGGCTTCGAATCGACCTCCATGCGGACCCGGCTAGCGGCTTCGTCAACCAGATCGATGGCCTTGTCGGGCAGGAAACGGTCGGCGATATAGCGGTTCGAAAGGGTAGCCGCCGTGACCAATGAATTATCCAAGATCCGCACGCCATGGTGAAGCTCATATTTTTCCTTGATGCCGCGGAGGATTGAGATCGTGTCTTCAACGCTGGGCTCAGCGACGAACACCGGCTGGAACCGCCGCGCCAGGGCCGCGTCTTTTTCCACGTGTTTTCGGTACTCATTTAGCGTCGTTGCACCGACGCAGTGCAATTCACCGCGCGCCAGGGCAGGTTTTAACAGGTTTGACGCGTCCATTGATCCTTCCGCCGCGCCGGCACCGACCAGCGTGTGCATTTCATCAATAAACAAAATAATTTGGCCGGCTGACGCGATGACTTCCTGGAGTACCGCCTTGAGGCGTTCTTCAAATTCGCCCCGGAACTTGGCACCAGCAATCAGCGCACCCAAATCAAGCACCATCAATTTTTTCTGCTTCAAATTTTCCGGCACATCGCCGCTAATAATCCGCTGCGCTAGGCCTTCGATGATCGCGGTCTTGCCGACGCCGGGCTCACCAATCAACACTGGGTTGTTTTTGGTCCGGCGGGACAGCACCTGGATAGTGCGCCGAATCTCCTCGTCACGCCCAATGACCGGATCGATCTTGCCTTCGGCGGCATCATCTGTGAGGTCGCGGGCATATTTTTTCAGGGCGTCGTATTTGTCCTCGGCCGACGCACTGTCGGCTGTACGGCCTTTGCGAAAATCATTGATCGCGGCATTCAGGTTCTGCGGCTTGACCCCGGCATCACCGAGAACCTTTTGTGCCTCGGTGCCCGAGGCCATGGCCAGGGCCAGCAACAGGTATTCCACGGTGACAAAGCTATCGCCGGCCTTCTCCGCCGACTGTTCGGCTTGATCCAACAAACGGGCGGTTTCAGGCGCCAGGTAGACTTGGCCGGCACCCCCGCCTTCGACCTTCGGCAACTTGTGAAGTGCGGCACCTACGGCCTCATAGGCTTTGGCCGACTGTCCGCCGGCGGCGTCAATCAAGCTGGTCCCGAGGCCTTCGCGGTCCTCCAATATGACCTTCAGCAAGTGCAGCGGTGTTAGCTGCTGGTGATTGGATTTCAACGCCAGTGTTTGAGCGTTTTGAATGAATCCGCGGGCGCGTTCCGTGTATTTTTCAAATTCCATCGTCTCATCTCACTTTTCGACCGGGTCATTCGTCCCGCTTGGCGGCAACGTTAAGACCCTTCTTGTGTTAAGGACTTTCACTAGATATGGCCCATGCCTTTCCGACCGCAAGTCCCCATGAACTGACATTAAACAGTATAACGTTAATAAAGGCGGAACGCATTGACTTGCCGATATTCAGCGTCATCCTGAGGCCATGCCGATTACCATTCATTCGATTTACCGCCATCCCGTCAAAGGCCTGACGCCTGAGAGTTTAGATCGGGTCGACCTCTCACCGGGGAACGCGTTGCCCAACGACCGCCGGTTTGCGCTAGCATTGGGCTCAACGCCCACGGGCACGGCGGCGACTGAATGGATGCCGAAAACCAGCTTTCTGATGCTTCAACGCGATGAACGTCTAGCGCAGCTAGAAACCCAGTTCGATGACGAAACCGACACTTTGTCGGTTTTTCGTCAGGGCAATCAGGTGGCCCGTGGAAAGCTAACAGATGGCATCGGCCGCTCGACAATTGAGGGATTTTTCGCAGCCTTTATGAAAGAAGAATCCCGCGGGCAACCAAAAATTATCGAAGCTGCCGGGAATCATGTTCTCTCCGATCATAATGCCCCGGTCATCTCAATTCTCAATATGGCGTCTATTAAGGACTTGGAGCGCGTCAATCAAAAGCCCGTCGATCCAATCAGGTTTCGCGCCAATTTGTGGTTTGAAGGCACCGCGCCTTGGCACGAATTCGAATGGATCGGCAAGAAAATCGCCGTCGGCGACGTCACGCTGGCAGTCACCGACCGGATTACCCGATGCGCAGCAACTCACGTAAACCCGGCCACCGCCGAGCGCGACATGAATATCGTGAAAACCTTGCAGATGGGTTTTCGCCATACTGAATTCGGGGTTTACGCAAAGGTGGAATCGACAGGCCGCATCAACGTAGGTGATACGCTCAATTCGCCAACCTGAATTCGATCATTCGGAACGCAAAATTTTAAGACTGAAATTTTAAGCCCGGAAATTTTAAACCTGGACCGCTTCCGGCTCATCCGATTCCGGCTTGGCCTCGGGCTTGGCTCGCGAGCGACGGCGGCGCGGCTTCGGTGCTTCTTTCGCTTCCGGCGCATCACCACTGGATGTCCCGCCTGATAGATCCACCGCCGGCGGGATCATATTGGCAATACTCGGCTGCGGCTGCTCTGCCGGATCAACAGCGGCGGCAGGCTCCTCAGACGCCGCCATCGAATCATCGCTTGTCTGAGGCTGCGCTTGAGATTGCGGCCGCTCAACGGAAGCCCCATTAGTCTGTTCGTGGCCGTGGTTGCTGCCCAGGTCGCGTTCATTGGGTTTCCCCGACGAATGCTGTTGGCGATCGGCGCGGTTCTGGTTCTGGTTCTGATTATTGTTGGCGCCATCCGCATTCAGGACACGATGGTAATGTTCGGCATACTGAAAATAGGATTCAGCATTGATCCGGTCTCCGGATAACTGTGCATCGTTGGCAAGGGCTAGATATTTATCCAAAACCTGCTGTGCCGTGCCCCGGACTTTGACTTCCGGGCCATTACTTTCGAAATTATTCCGGCCACCGCCACCGCTGTGGCGCTGTTTTCCCCCGCGGGAACGCGGCCGTCTGTTATTGGGATTGTGTTTCATCGCATCCTAAAATATTTGGCTTTTCGACACCCCCAAAAGCCCGCCCGAAACCATTCGGGCCAATATTGCCGGTCCCGCCAAAAATCTTTGGCCAATGGAACCCGGCGTCGCGCTGGGGAACAATTTGGGTCCTACCCGCCATGGCGGGGACCCCCCGGTGACCCTTTCAGGTCAACCACGGTTTTAAAGTAAAGGGGATAATCAGGTATTCCAACCCTTTTTTCGATTTTCTCGACGTGCCCGTATTTTTGGGCTCAGCCATAGCGGGCAACCGCGCAACGTGGCCGTCCCGCCACATCATTTAAAATCTTCACGTCATGAAAACCGGCATCACACAGCAAGGCGCTGACATCAGCCTGCTGATCGATGCCGAACTCGCCGATGAAACTGGCGCCGGGCCTCATCACACTAGGCAAGACGGGTGTAATGCACCGGTAGGCATCAAGCCCATCGTCGCCCGCCTGCAGTGCCCGGAGCGGCTCAAAGGCCCGGACATCCGGCTCCAAGCTAGCCATTTCGATCGTTCGAATATAAGGCGGATTGGTGATTACTAAATCGAACACGCCATGGGTTTGGCGATCGAAATCATTCAGCCAATCACCTGACGTGAAGACCGCGCGCTCATCGATTTCCATTCGCACGGCATTGTCGCGGGCGACGGCAAGCGCACCCTTCGATACATCGACCCCGACCCCACTGGCCAACGGCAAATCGCTCAAGATTGCCAGCAGCAAACAACCCGAGCCAGTACCGATATCCAAAATACGCAAGGGTTTCCCATCGTCCGCGATACTTGCCAAAGCCGCCGCCACGAGGGTTTCCGAATCGGGCCTGGGGATGAGAGTGTGGCGGGTGACGCGAAACGGCAGACTCCAAAATTCCCGCTCGCCAACCAGATAGGCCACTGGTTCGCCGGCCTGGCGTCGTGCGCCCAATTCATCGAAGGTTCGGGCCTCTTCGACGGATAGAACATATTCCGGATGGCCAACCAACCAAGCCTGATCACGCCCGAGCACATGCGCCATCAATACCCGTGCATCCAGGCGTGACGTCTCGGAACCTGAGGCTTTGAGCCTTGCGGTCGCAGCCACCATCAGCGCACCAGCGGAACCGGCGGCGTGGCGGCTTTCGGGCACCGGTGGGGTGCCGATCATGTCATCTCGGAAAGCCGGCGCGCCTGATCGTCGGTCAACAGGGCATCAATCACTTCATCAAGATCGCCATCCAGCATTTTGTCCAACTGATGCAAGGTCAGGTTGATGCGGTGATCGGTGACCCGGCGTTCGGGGAAATTATAGGTGCGGATGCGTTCGGATCGATCCCCGGACCCGACTTGAGAGCGCCGGGTTTCGGCGCGCTCCGCATCCATGGCCGCGCGCTCTTGGTCGTAAAGACGCGAACGCAATACCCGCATGGCCTTGGCCCGGTTCTTGTGCTGGGATTTCTCATCTTGCTGAGAGACCACCAAACCACTCGGCATGTGCGTGATGCGAACAGCGGAGTCGGTTGTATTCACCGATTGCCCGCCGGGGCCGCTGGCGCGGAAGACATCAATACGTAGATCTTTATCGTCGATCTGCACATCAACCTCCTCGGCTTCGGGCATCACGGCAACGGTCGCAGCCGAGGTATGAATTCGTCCACCTGACTCGGTCACCGGCACACGCTGCACCCGGTGCACACCGGACTCAAACTTAAGCCGGGCGAAAACGTCTTTACCGGAAATTGATGCAATGGCTTCCTTGTAACCGCCGATGCCGATTTCGTTGGCGCTCATCATTTCGAACTTCCAGCCATGGTTTTCCGAGTAGCGTTGGTACATGCGAAACAAATCGGCGCAGAACAACGCCGCTTCATCGCCACCGGTACCCGCGCGAACTTCAAGAATAGCGTTTTTCGTGTCCGCCTCATCTTTTGGCAAGAGCATCAGTTCGACTTGGCGCGCCAGTTTCGGCAACGTTTCGTGCAGCGCGCCGCGCTCGGCCTCCGCAAGCTCCCGCATTTCACCGTCGGTTTCATCGGCAAGCAACGATTCCAACTCCTCCAGTTCCGTCTGCACGCTTTTCAGCTCATTTACGGCCGTCACCACCGGCGTCAGATCTGAGAACTCCTTCGCCAGACGGGCGATTTCTTCAGCCGGCGGCGGCTCGTTCGTGGACATGAGGCTTTGCAATTCCTCATAGCGGGCCAGGACTCGCTCCAGGTTCTGTTCAAGGCTCACGTCTCATCCTCCTGACGGTCCGAAATCGGCGCCGCTTGTTCTTTCAATTCAAATAAGTCCCGGAGCGCACGCTCCAACGCCTGCAATTCACCGGGCGCCCCGCTGGCGGCATTTTTCAAGCTCACGCTGGGCTCATGGAGCAATCGGTTGAGCAAAAGCCGCGTTGCCTTCTCGGCATCATCCCCGGCTTCGGCCAAGGCTTCGACGCGGAGGTTCTCACCGTGATCACGGAGCAACCTGATAGCGGGCACGGCAGCGCGGTGGGCGCGACCGCGCAAGAATGCCGAAACTTCGGCGGCAATAATACGCCGTCCTTCTTCAGCCTCAGCCTCGCGGCTGGCCAGGCCATCGGAAACGATCCCCTCAAGATCGGGCAGGTCATAGACGAAGGCTTCATCAATACGATCAACAGCCGGATCAACATCACCGGGCACAGCAACATCAATAAAAAACACCGGGCGGCGGCGGCGTGCCTTGAGAGCACCCAGGACCATATCGGCATTGACCGCGTAATCCCGGCGGCCGAGCGCAGCGACAACAATATCGGCCCCGATCATCGCATGGGCGCGTTCATTAAACTCGGCCCGGTGACAATCAAGTACCCGCGCCAAACCTCGAGCTCGGCTTTCTAGAGGGTGCGTGACTGTCAAATTTCGCAATCCGGCGGCCTGAAGATGCTCGCAGACCAAATGCCCCATGTCGCCAACGCCGATCAATAGTGCACCGGCGCGGCTCAAATCCCCGTGGACGTCACGCGCCAGCCCTACGGCGGCGGCGGCAATCGAGACTGGACGTTCTCCGATCGCGGTTTGCGTCCGGACCCGTTTTGCAGCTCCGTAGGCGGCCTGCATAAGCGCCTCCAGTTCAGAACCGACCATCCCGGCCTCGCGTGCGATCCGATGGCCGGCCTTGACCTGGCCAAGCACTTGCGGCTCGCCGATCATCTGGCTGTCGAGGGACGCAGCAACGCAGAAGATCTGTTCGACGGCGCGCTCATCCTCAAACACATAGGTCTCGGCATCTAATTCACCAGCCGCGGTGGCGGCATGTTCGGCGAAAGCGTTGCGAATGATCTCAGCCGCACGCAATGGCGCCGCATGAATAGCTTGGACTTCAACGCGATCACATGTGGAAAGCAGAATGGCATCTGTCACGCCAGCAGCGCTCAAAGCATCGAGGAACGCTGGCGTATCTCTGCCCTCGACGAACAGGCGGTCGCGCAGCCCAAGCGAACTGCTGCGGTGATTTGCGCCAACCACGACAGGTCGGCCGCCGTGTTTTTCCGACCTATTCATGTGTCTAGCTAACGGTACGCGGCGAGATGATCCACCAAGGCGTCCAAGGCGATCTCGGTTTGCTCGCCGGTTTCCATGTTTCTGACGGTGGCCACGCCCTTCGTCAGTTCATCTTCGCCGATGATCACCACGGCGCCGGCGCCAGCCTTGTTGGCCCGGTTGATGCGCTTTTTCATATTGCCGGAATAGCCCATTTCAACGACCAAGCCGGCGTGCCGCAATTGTTGCGTCACTTTCAGGCCCTCGCGTTCAGCCACATCACCCAATGGAATGACGACGATGAGATTGGGTGCGGCAGGCGCCTCGCCGACCATCATGGACAACCGCTCAACACCTGCAGCCCAGCCAATACCGGGCATGGCTCGGCCACCCATTTGTTCCATCAGTCCATCATAGCGCCCACCGGCCAGCACGGCGCCTTGTGCGCCCAATGTATCGGTGACGAATTCAAACGCCGTATGACAATAATAATCGAGCCCGCGGACCAATCGCGAATTGATCTCATAGGCAATGCCTAACGCATCCAGGCCATCGCGCACGTGGGTGAAAAATTCATTTGAATGATCATTCAAATGATCGCCAAGAAGCGGTGCATCCGCCATCACCGCCTGATCACCATGGTCTTTGGAATCGAAGATGCGCAACGGATTCTTTTGAAGCCGCGCCAAGCTGTCCTCGGACAGATCGCCCTTATGGCCTTCCAGGTAGCCGATCAGTTTCTCGCGGTAAGCCAAACGGCTTTCCGTGTCACCCAGCGTGTTGAGTTGTAAAACCGCATCGCCCAGGACACCCAGGGTTTCCAGAAAATGCGCGCCGACGGCAATCACTTCTATATCCGCCAACGGCCCCGGGACTCCGATGATTTCGACGTCGACCTGATGGAATTGCCGGAGGCGACCTTTTTGCGGACGCTCGTGGCGAAACACCGGGCCACGACAGAAGAATTTGCACGGAATTTCCTGTGCTAGGCCGTTCGACATGAAAGCCCGGGCGATGCCGGCAGTAAACTCAGGTCGCAGCGTGATTGAATCACCACCACGGTCCTCAAAGGTATACATTTCCTTGGTGACGATATCCGACGTATCGCCAAGGGTCCGGGCAAATACCTCGGTGAATTCAAATACCGGCGGCGTGATTTCCTTAAAGCCGTACCGTCCGGCAATTTCCGCCGCGCAATCGGCCACAGATTTCTGCAGTCGAAAATCATCGGGAAGAATATCGTGGGTGCCGCGAACGGGTTGGAGCGAGGACATGATGGCGTTCGCTTACTCGGCCGCCTCGGTCGCGGCATTGGGGTGAGTATCGCCCTCAGCGCCGTAACGCTTCTCAATGTAATCCTCGACGATAGTTTGAAACTCATCAGCCATATTGGCACCGCGCAACGTCATCGCCTTTTTGCCATCAATAAAAACAGGTGCTGCAGGTTGTTCGCCGGTACCGGGTAGGCTGATGCCAATATCCGAATGTTTACTCTCGCCGGGGCCGTTGACGATACAACCCATCACGGCAACGTTCATGTCTTCGACCCCTGGGTATCTCTTCTGCCATTCCGGCATGCTGGCGCGAATGAAGCTCTGGATTCCATCGGCCAATTCTTGGAACACCGTCGACGTCGTCCGTCCGCACCCTGGACATGCTGTGACCAAAGGCACAAACGAGCGCAGTCCCATAGTCTGCAGAACCTCTTGCGCGACAATTACCTCGCGTGTTCGGTCTCCGCCCGGTTCCGGAGTCAGAGAGATTCGGATGGTGTCGCCAATGCCTTCTTGTAGCAACACGGATAGCGCCGCCGTTGACGCAACGATACCTTTCGAACCCATGCCCGCTTCGGTGAGGCCGAGATGCAATGCGTAATCACAGCGTGTCGCCATGCCGCGGTAGACCGCAATCAGACTTTGAACTTCACTGACTTTTGCTGAAAGAATAATCTTGTCGCGGCCCAAGCCGATTTCCTCGGCGCGCTCGGCGCTGGCAATAGCAGAAACGATCATCGCCTCGCGGGTCACTTCTTCGGCTGTCAGCGGGGCATCCGATTTGGCATTCTCATCCATCATCTGGATCGCCAAATCCTGATCTAAGCTGCCCCAATTGACGCCGATCCGCACCGGGCGGTCATATTTCGCGGCAATATCAACCATGGTCGCAAATTGTGTATCGCGCTTTTCACGGTGGCCGACATTGCCTGGATTGATCCGGTATTTGGCCAAAGCATCGGCGCAGGCCGGATAATCAGTGAGCAACGTATGACCATTGTAATGGAAGTCCCCAACCAGCGGCACATTGACGCTCATTTTATCCAGCGCGTCGCGTATATACGGCACCGCGGCGGCGGACTCGGCGCGGTCAACTGTAATCCGGACCAGTTCTGATCCAGCCCGCGCCAATGCGGCGACTTGCTGGGCAGTGCCATCGACGTCCGCGGTATCCGTATTGGTCATCGACTGGACAACGATAGGTGCGTTGGCACCGACACACACATGCCCGATATTGACGCCAACACTTTCGCGGCGTGATGCAGGGCCTGTCGGATTGTCGGGTCGCACGCTCATCTCATCTATCCTTCGCCTAGGTGGCTCATTCGCTAACGGCGTTGCCGGACTTTAACAATTCCGGATCCAAGAGAACACCACGCCTGACAGCGCCTTCTTCGCCGATTGGCGGCACGGAAGCACCATCAACAAGAATCTCCAAAGCGCCTGCATTTCCCGTCAATAACCGTAAACCAGTCTGGTTGGGGACTTCGTATTCCTCCCCTTCCTTTAGCAATCGCGTCACCAAGGTTTCCTTGGAGAAATCGTCCTGCACCTGAATCCAACTGTTGGTCTTGGCACGAACCAAAACGCGGGACGGGAGCACTGGTTCGGACTCAGGCTCTGGCGGCGGTTCTGCGCTCGGCTCGGCCGCCGTTTCAGTGAGCGTTTCAGGCGCTGGCACGACACTGGATTCGGTTTGCGTGCCACTGGCTGTGACTGCGGCTGGAACAGGTGCCGGCGGCGTTGGAGTTGGAGCTGGGGAAATCGTCGTCTCAGTTGGCGTCGGCGGCGTTGAAGCTTCAGATACGGCTTTCACGCTAGGTTGAGCGGCCTGCGTTACGCTTTCTGTTGTTGCCGCCGCTTGTTCACCAATCGCCTGCGCAGCCGCATCCACCGTTGAAGTGGCAGCCGGCGGGGCCGGTTCTGCTGCCGGCTTGGGCGTGGGTTCGGGCATCGGCTCAGCGGGCGGCGTGACAGCGGCCTCGGTGGCCACGTTCTCAACTGGCGGTTCGGGCTTTTTCGGTTCGGATTTCTCCGGTGTCGTGACGCCTTCACCTTCAATCGGTGGCGTTTCGGATGCGGTTTTCATTGGCGCAGGTTGATCACCGACGACTAGGTCTGCTAAGCGATCCGGCAATGGCGCTATTAGATCGGCAAAAAAATTATCCTTCGATGTACTAAGATACCAGCCGCCGTAGGCCAGGATAGCGACCAACACACCGATCAACATCAACGCGCCACCGGGTACGCCGGTTTCTGTCACCGGTGTCGGAAACTGAAGATCGGTTCGAGGGCCAGTACCCGCAACCTCTTCTTTATAGCGGCGCACCACCTCATCACTATCGAGGCCCAAATGTTCGGCGTAGGCACGAATGAATCCAACGGCATAAGTCTGCCCTGGTAATTCTTTGAACCGACCATCTTCAATGGCTTCGAGATACGGCAAGCGGATACGGAGCAAAACGGCGATTTCGCGCAGGTCATCGCCAACGCGCTGACGCGACGCGCGGAGCAACGCCCCTACGCCTGTATCGCTCGCCGAAATGCCGGAGGTCTCCGCCGCCTCGCTCATCGCTTCGCCCATCAATTCCCGTTATGACCCATAGCGGTTAACCAATACCCCGGCGCAGACAAAATTAAAGCAACCGTCAAGTATCTTCATCGCTTTGAAAAGCGCGACCGCCGGCCCCATTTTCAGCCCAGAGATAACCGTTTGAAGTAGCCGATAATCTCACGATTTTTCATGCCCTTACAAGCATGAAAAGCCGTCGATCAAATCTGCACGCCGTGGGTTTCGGCAAATTCCTGAAACTCAGCGCGAACGGAATGCTGCGGAAGATCAAAAAGGCCGCGAACAAAAGCACTGAGAGGAGCAACAGGCAGGCTTCTGACCATCGCCTTTACCGGCCCAAGAGATGCCGGCGACATGGATATCCGGCGAAACCCAAGGCCCAATAACGCCATCGCTTCAAGCGGTCGGCCGGCCATTTCGCCGCATAAGCTCAGCGGCACCTCGGCACCATCGCAATGCTCGACAACGGTTTGCAAAAACTTCAAGACAATCGGCGACAATACATCATAGCGGCCTGCCATCCGCGCATCGCCACGATCTTGGGCAAACAGAAACTGCATCAGATCGTTACTGCCGACCGACAGAAAATCGACTTTCGCCAGCAAGGCCGGCAGTTGGAATGCCAAACTTGGAACTTCGAGCATGGCGCCAACGGATACCTTGGACGGCATTACCCCGCCACGGCCGCTTTCGCGCGCCAGTTCTTTGTCCACCAATGCCCTAGCGGCGTCAAATTCGGCGACCTCAGCGACCATTGGAAACATCACGTCCAATTCCCGCCCGGCGGCAGACCGGATGAGCGCTCTAAGTTGCTGGCGCAGTAAAGCCGGCCGGTCTAGAGAGACGCGTATCGCCCGCCATCCCATGGCTGGGTTTTCGCCATCCGTGCCGCCCCAATGCGGCAGCACCTTGTCGCCACCGATATCAAGGGTCCGAAAAATCACCGGCCGGCCCGCCGCTTGATCGAGGACTTGCGTGTAGAGCCGTGTTTGTTCGTCAACACCCAAAAGCTTCGAGCGCGCCATGAATGGGATTTCGGTCCGGAATAATCCAACGCCATCGGCATCCCATTCACTGAGATGCTTGAGGTCGATCATCAGCCCCGCGTTGATGCAAAGCGAGATCGCAACACCGTCCACCGTCTTAGCCGGTTGGTCGATCAATTCAGCGAATTTTACCTTTTGTTTGCTGGCATTGCGGACGGAGTTTTCGAAGGCCTCGACAACGTCAGCGCCCGGTCGGATATAGGCCTGCGCGTTTTCAGCATCGACAACGATCACGTCTCCGTCGTCGACTTGACGAAGCACGTCTCGCGTTTGCCCGATGACGGGAATATCCAGGGCATGGGCGATAATCGCGACATGGCTGGACGGCGAGCCTTCTTCGAGTATCACGCCAGCAAGCTTCTCACTGTCATAATCTAGCAATTCCGCGGGCCCCAGATTGCGTGCCACGAGAATGGCCTGATCGGGAAGCTCGCGTCCGCCGGCGATCGCGCCATCACCCATGAGATGCAAAAGCAGCCGGCGGGCCAGATCATCAAGATCATGCACCCGTTCACGCAGGTAGGGATCGGTGACCTTGGCCATGCGCGCGCGGATATCGTTTTGGACCCGCTGCACGGCGGCTTCCGCTGTCAGGCCTGTATCAATGGCATCTTCGATTCGTTTCAACCAACCGGCGTCCTCGGCAATCAAGCGGTAGGTTTCAAGCACGTCACGATGCTCGCCACCTTCCGCCAGAGCTTCATCCGCAAGCAATTCATCAAGGCTGCCGTGCATTTCCGCGAACGCGTTAACAAGCCGGCCGCGCTCGATGTCAGGATCATCACCGACAAGCTCTTCGATATGAAAATCCGAAACATGCAAAACCGCTTGGCCCATGCCGATGCCGGGGTTCAACATCAGACCTTCAAGCCGCACCGGCCGCACTGTTTCGGGGTCGATGTCGGTTCCATCTGTGATCCTGAAAAGATCGCCACCCGCAATCAGCTCGGCCAGCACCATGGCGACGGTCTGAAGGGTTTCGATTTCTTCATCTGTGTAATTGCGCTGGGTCCGGTTTTGGACGGCAATAACACCAACCACCCGACCGCCGCGTAGCACCGGCACCCCCATCATCGAGTGATAGATTTCCTCGCCAGTTTCCGGTCTATAGGCAAAATTCGGATGCTCCTGGGCCTCCGCCAATGCGAACGCTCGCGCCTTGATCGCGATGTCGCCGACGATCCCTTCGCCGAATTTGAGGCGAGTCTGGTGAACGGCATTGGGTTTCAGGCCCTGGGTAGCAAATAGTTCAAGCACTTCGCCGGCGCGTCGAACATAGATCGAGCATACCTCGGCAACCATGTCCGAAGCGATTATCCGCACCACTTCATCAAGGCGTTTGTCCGCCGCATCAGTGCCAGCCATGACGTCGCGGACCCGGGCCAGCAGGCGCCGCGGCGCCGATAGCAATGGTCCATGTCTTGGGGCAGGCCCGGCCGTTACCATGTCACAAAAATTCCAAGCTGAAGCCGCCCATCGCGGCGCGCTGTCTTCAAAGGATATAGGTATTCATCACCGCGGCTGCACGGCGATCACCAAAAAATGGATTATTCAGCATCCAGGCCATAAGCCGTATGGAGGGCCCGGAGCGCAAGTTCGGTATATTCCTCGTCGATCAATACGCTGACTTTAATTTCCGAGGTTGAGATCACCTGGATATTGATCCCTTTCTCGGCTAAAGTCGCAAACATTGTCTGGGCGACGCCTGCATGTGAGCGCATTCCGACGCCGATCACGGAAACCTTAACGACGCCAGAATCGTAGAGGATATCCTCACATCCGATGTCGTCTTGGCGTTCTTTAAGATTTTCGACGGCCCGTGCCAGGTCATTTTCAGTGACCGTGAAGGTCATGTCGGTCGAGTCGACATCGCCAGAAACGCTTTGCACGATCATGTCGACGTTGATGTTGGCTTCGGACAAGGGGCCGAAAATAGACGCCGCCACACCCGGTTTATCGCGGACCCGCACCAGCGTAATTTTCGCCTCATCCCGGCTGTAGGCTATGCCGCTTACCAATTCTTGTTCCACGATCTCGTCCTCATCTACCACTAAGGTGCCCGGCTGGTCTTCAAAGCTTGATAACACTTGAACGCGCTGGCGGTGCTTCATCGCCATTTCGACAGCCCGGGTTTGCAGAACCTTGGCGCCCAGCGATGCCATTTCCAGCATTTCCTCATACGTGATCCGGTCCAACTTCCGCGCCTTCGGCACAATCCGCGGGTCCGTCGTATAAACGCCGTCCACGTCCGTATAAATATCACATCTCTCGGCGCCCAATGCGGCGGCCAGCGCAACAGCACTGGTATCCGTGCCGCCACGTCCCAAGGTCGTGATCCGGCCTTCCGGCGCCAATCCCTGAAACCCGGCAATCACCGGCACTTCGCCTAACTTCATGCGGCGGTCCAATTCGTCCGTCTCAATACGTTCAATACGCGCCTTACCGTGAATATTGTCGGTGTGAATGGGCACCTGCCAGCCAAGCCATGAACGCGATTGAATTCCCATGCCTTGCAGCACCAATGCCAGCAGGCCGACCGTGACCTGTTCACCGGTCGAGACCACAGTGTCGTATTCACGGGCATCGTATAGCGTCGAGACTTCATCGACGAATCCGACCAATTGATTGGTGACACCAGACATAGCTGACAACAGCACGGCCACCTCGTGGCCAGCGTCGACCTCTCGCTTGACCTTCACGGCCACCGCCTTGATGCGGTCCGTATCGGCTACCGAAGTGCCACCGAATTTTTGTACGATGCGCGCCATATTACCAATTCCAAATCGTTCTTCGCCGCGCCGCTGGGTATCTTGGGAATCGGACCGGATTAATAACTCTCGGAACGAGACCAATAAATCGTGCGGGTTGCAGCGCGGGCGGCGCATTCATACTCTATGACCTCAAGGCATGACAAGTCCGCGCCCGGCGCGAGCGGAGATGAGATGACAACATCAGTGCAAGCGGCCAAGTCCACCGTTAATCCGGATGAAGTCGCACAGTTCACCCGGCTGGCCGAGAAATGGTGGGATCCGGACGGTGAGTTCCGGCCGCTGCATCACCTCAATCCGGCCCGCATTGCCTTTATCCGCGATCACGCGGCCACCCGATTTGGCCGCGATCCGTTGGCAGACCGCCCGCTTCGCGATCTTGATCTCATTGATATCGGTTGTGGCGGCGGGTTGTTGTGCGAACCTATGTGCCGCCTGGGTGCCAACGTGACCGGAATTGACGCGGGCGCCGAGACCGTCAACGCGGCCCGCGCCCATGCGGAGATCATGGACTTGGACATCACTTACCGCCACGTCCTTCCCGAAGATACGGGCGCGGATGGAAAACGCTACGATGTCGTTCTCAACATGGAAGTGGTCGAGCACGTCGCGGACCGCGCATTGTTCATGGAAGCGGCAGCAAACTTGGTCAAACCAGGCGGTTTGATGGTCGTCTCAACGCTCAATCGAACACTGAAATCCTTGGCCATGGCGAAGATCGGCGCCGAATACATCCTGCGCTGGCTTCCCGTCGGCACCCATGACTGGAAAAAATTCGCACGGCCTTCCGAATTGGCCAACGAACTGCGTCCGCACGGCATGGAGATCACCGATATCAAGGGACTGAGTTACAATCCGATGAACGGAGAATGGCATCAAAGCGATGATATCGATGTCAATTTCATCATGCTTGCCGTGAAAGATAGAGCTTAATCCTTGCGGTAGAACTCGCCTAGGAATTTGAATCCGATGATTTTTGCACCGCCCATACCGGCGTTGGTCTTATAAATCAACGTGAAGTCGCGGGCAGAGACAGGTTGCGATTCGAAATAGGGATTATCCGGCCCCGTGACCAGCATGCCGCGACCAAGATCAGGCTTGAGACGCCACGACCGGCCGGCCTTGTTACGCCACATCACCACACCCTTTTTCGATCCTTTTGCCGATCCCGTGGAAATTTTTCCGACATGCCAATCGTTTTCAACCGGCGTCCGTCGATATGTGCCGGCGATGTCGCTAAGCGCGGCACCTGCCGGTGCTGGCTTTGTTGTCGGGTTCGGGATTGGGGCAGGGCCCGCAGTTGGCAGGTGGCGCAGCGTGACATGCAGCGGCGGTCGCGCATTCATCAATCGCTTGTGCAGGGCATTGGCATAATAATCGGGCTCATATTGCCCTTTGAAATCTTTCGGACACGCCTGCCGGTCAAACCACTGATGGCTTTTGGCTTCCAATTTGAATTCCGGATAATTGCGGAACAAGTGATGGAAAAATTCGTGCTGCAGCCATTGCGGCAGGTAGGCCTGGCGTTCCAGGTCGGAATAATCGCCGGCCCCAAGGTGTGGCGGTTTGCGGACCAACCAGAGGTCATCAATCAAGAATACTGGCTCGCCACGCGCACCTGCCGCCATGCCACCGGTAATAAAATCGTTGTTTCCGAATCCTGCGGACTTCGGCGGCACATGAGACGGATAAAGTATCCACCACCAATCCGATGACGCCTGAATATCAGCAGGGATCGCGTTCCAAATAACCGGCCATGCACGCTGATAATCAAGTCCGGCCATCCGCAACGGCGATGCGGCGACACGAACCGGTACACTGACGTTCGGCAGGTCTAGAAATTTGATTTTCAGATCCAGCTTTCCGCCGGTGATGAAGGCAACGTATTCCCGAAATAACCAAAGTGATTGATGAAATGTTTCTCGGTCGTTGCGCAGACTGTTGTGGAGCATATGCCGAACGACCACGCCTTAGCGGCGTGTTAATTCCCCCGGCGATCGCGGTTGCAGGCCGGCTGATTTTCCGATCAGGACGATGCGCAGTGTAATTTTCGATGCCGGCCCCTGAGGTTTCTTTTTAAGACGCCAATGGGTCACCTCCGAGAGCATCATGAGCGCGTAGTAAAACGGCGGAGAGCCTTAATGCAGCTTAGCGACTTTATGATCCCTATGCCCCCAGACGGCATCGCCGACGGGATATTTGCGCCAAAGTTTCTTCAAAACTTTCATGGCGGCGACATATTGGCGATCTTGATAATGCCGGGTCGCTTGCACAAAGGTCCGCTTCGCCGCCTCGAACAAAGGGATCTTTGAGGATACCGGGGATGGTGCCGACAAGGCGGCAAATCCAATTAGCAAAACCAAACACAATCGACTTGCGACCAGTTGAATTCGCCCAAAATACGCTCGGGCGCCGGCGCTAGAGGCGGGCACGGCGGCGGTTTTAGAATTTTGCAGGGGTCTAACTGTCGCGGCGCGGCGGGTTGGGCAGACGGTGAACTTCGATGCCTTCTTCGTCCAATTCCTCGGCTTCTTCGTCGGTCGCTTCACCAAAGATGCCTCGCTCCTCGGCTTCTCCGTAATGGATACGCCGGGCTTCATCGGCGAACTCGTCGCCGACATTGTCGAAATTTTCTTCAACGTGGCCGCGAATTTGGCCGACCGCTTCGAGAATTTTCTCGGCAACCTCATGGGCCCGCTTTTCGGCCCGGTCGCTTTCCGGCGGCAATGATTTGGCGCGCGAACGGCTGGGCGCGATATTCGGTGCCATGACGGCTTTGCAAACGTGTTGATCACCACAATGCGGACATTCGACATCCCCCGCCTTGATCTGAAGATCACAGGTGGAACTGTCGCGAAACCATGCATCAAACTCATGGCCGTTGCTGCATCGGAATTGATATACGATCATGCGCCGCCGTCTTTATCATCCGTTTGCGCGAGTGAACCCCTTTTGGTTCACTCCTGGGAGCAACTGTCATAGCTTAAATGCGTTAACAAATGCAAAAGATTACGACCGACGACGTCAGAGCGAAGCACCTTAGAATCACCGAACCATCCCCCTGGGTGGCCCGGTTTGCACCGCTTGTGGCCACCAATGGCCCCGTGCTCGACCTTGCCTGTGGGGGTGGCCGTCACGCTCGGCATTTCCTTCAACAGGGTCACAAGGCCGTGTTAATTGACCGCAATACCGATGCGCTTTCCGACCTTACGGAAAACTCCGCGGCGGAGATCATCACCTTTGATATGGAAACCGACACCTCACCGTTCGGCGCCGATGGACCGCTGCATGGCCGGCAATTTGATGCCATCGTCGTCGTCAATTACTTGTACCGGCCCCTGTTTCCAGCACTCGTCGATGCCCTCGCCCCGGGCGGCGTCTTGATTTACGAAACTTTCGCACGCGGCAACGAGGAATTCGCTCGGCCACGCAACCCCGATCATTTATTGATAAGCGGCGAGTTGCTTGATCTCGCCACCGGCCGGCTTCAAATCGTCGCCTATGAACACGGGCGGCTGGAAGTGACCGATATTCCAGGCGTCAAACAACGGCTCTGCGCGGTGAAGGATTTGGAGATCAGCACCCGCGATGACGGCGAACCCGCCGTGCATTGTTTATAGCCCCTCTGGCGCCGGGCGCATCCCTCCGGGATGCTTGGCTTACGCGCTCACGCGCGGCGCCCTTTGGGCTTGCCTCCGAGCAAAGCTCGTCGGTTCCATAGCCAATTGACAGCATTGCAAATTGGCCGGCGCGACGATGTTCGGAAGTCTCTGTTACCGACGGGCGTTAGCCCAGAGGCAAGCGCGACCGCGCGCCGGGCCTTATGGCCCGCAAGCCAAGCGAGCGGAGTGAGCACCCGGCGCCTGAGGGGCTATACAAAAAATTCGCGATCGTGAGAGAGCGACGGCATTTTTCGGCGCGCTACGACGACCGCGTCGGGGTCGATTTCTGCGGTAACGATACCGATCTCCTCGCCACCATCGGCCAACACACGGCCCCACGGGTCAACCGCCAGGGAATGTCCGTAGGTTTTACGCCCGCCTTCATGATTACCGGTCTGGGCCGGCGCGAAGACAAAGCACCCTGTTTCAATGGCTCGCGCCCGGAGCAAGATTTCCCAGTGATCGCGACCCGTCGGTTGAGTGAAAGCTGACGGGATCGACAGAAAGTCAGCGCCGGCCTTGGCCAGCTTGCGGTAGAGATGCGCAAAGCGGAGGTCGTAACAAACCGTCATGCCAAGCTTTCCCCAAGGCGTGTCGGCCAAGACCATATCGGTTCCCGGCGCATACGCTTCCGATTCCCGATAAACCTCGCCTTCGCCTAATTCGACGTCGAACATATGAATTTTATCGAACCGAGCCACCGTCTCACCATCCGCGTTCAACAAGATGGATCGGTTCGCCAACATGGGTTTGCCGTCGGCGCGGGCCGGCGTCTCGCTCTTGACGACAATGGAACCCAGCAGAATCCAGGCCCCGGTATCGCGTGCCCAGCCGCGCGCCGCATCAAGAAATTCGTCGTCGGCTTCCAGGCGTGCGGCGGCACGCGCCACGTCGCGGTCCGGCTCCATCATGTTCGATGTTTCCGGTGTCATGATCAAATCGGCGCCAGCGTCGCGGGCGCCGCGCACCATGTCTGCAATGATTATGGCATTGCCGGCCGGAGCACGACCGCTTTGCGTTTGTAAAAGAGCTGCCGTGAAGCGGCGGGTCACCCGGCCACGCCCAATTTTGCATCAAGCTCACCGGCTGCATCGAGTGCGAAGATACCTTCGCAATCGCCGATGTATTCGTCATCGACGAAAACCTGCGGCACCGAGGTTCGGCCGCCGGATCGCTCGGCCATTTCCTGGCGCGCCCCGCCAGTCATGAAGGTATCAATTTCCTCAAACGCCACGCCTTTGCCATCAAGCAGGCTTTTCGCCCGAGCACAAAAGCCACAGAACGGCGAGGTATAGATTTCAATTTTAGCCACGAAATTCTTCCTTCTCATCGACGCTAGGGACACACATTAACCAGCGACACATATGGGACAAGGCGCCCTTCTGTCCAGCCCCTGATCGCGATGATGTTACTCCGGCTGAGGCCGGACCACGCGTGCCAGGGTTAGTACATCGACGGCGCTTGCGCCGGCGCGCGTCAGAACCCGGGCGCACGATGAGACCGTGGCCCCGGTGGTCATCACATCATCAATCAATAACACGCGCTTGCCGGCCAGACGCGACCGCCATTTTGCCGCCGCCCGGAATGCCCCTCTGACATTGCGCCGCCGTCCGCCAAAGCCGAGACCCGCTTGGCTTGGCGTGCGACGCTTGCGGACAATCAGGTCGGGAGCAAATTTCTGCCCCCCGTCGGCGCTCAGATGGCGCGCGATGAGGGCGGCCTGATTGAACCTCCGCCGAAACAACCGCGTCCAGTGAAGGGGAACCGGCGCAATCAAATCCGCATCGGCAATCAAGTCGCCGCCTGCCCGCGCCGCCCAAGCCGCGAAGGCCGGCGCCATATCGGTGCGGTCGCCGTGCTTGTAAGCCAAGATCATATGGCGGCTGGCCTCATCGTAGATCATCACCGCACGCGCTCGTTGATAGGCAGGGCGCGCACGGTGGCACGCGCCGCAAAGTGCGTCGGTGCCGGCATCTTCTTCAAACGGCAGGCCACAACACGCACAGAACGGCGACGTCAAAAAACTCACCTGTTCCCAGCACGGTGCGCAAAGCGCGCCTGTGGTCTCAACAATACAGCCGCAATTCAGGCATTGCGGCGGCAACAAAAGATCAAGCACGTGCGTGACCGCCTGACCAATAGGGCCGCGCGCATCGGCGCTGTGCGGGTCGGCATTTATGGAGGGGCTGTCGTGTGCCATAAGAAAAGCATGACCGAAACCATGACCGTCTTCAACCGGGCCGCCGTCCGTCGCCACCGCGACCGAGCCGCGCCATTGCTGGGCGATCATGACTTTTTGTTCGCCGAAGTTGCCGATCGCCTCGCCGACCGGCTCGACGACATCACCCGCGAGTTTCCCTTGAGCCTCGACCTCGGCTGCCGCACCGGCGGATTGGGGGGCGTGCTCGGGGGGCGGGGCGCCGTCAAAACCTTAATTCAGGCCGACTTGTCGCTGGCCATGGCCGGTCGAGCACGGGGGAATGACCGTCCAGCGTTGGTGGCCGATGAAGAAACATTACCTTTTGGCACGGCAACATTTGACGCTGTACTGTCCAATCTCAGCTTGCATTGGGTCAACGATCTGCCCGGGGCACTAATCCAAATCCGCCACGCCCTGAAACCGGATGGTTTATTCCTGGCCAGCGTCTTTGGCGGTGATACGCTGAAAGAATTGCGGGCGTGCCTTTATGACGCCGAGATCGCCATTGAGGGCGGCCTGAGCCCGCGCTTCTCGCCGCTGATTGACGTCCGTGACATGGGCAATCTTCTGCAACGCGCCGGTTTCGCGTTGCCGGTCGTCGATGCCGAACAGATTACCGTGTCCTACGACAATCCGCTGAAACTGATGCATGACCTTCGCAACATGGGCGAGGCCAACGCCAACAAGGACAGACGCCCGGGCTTCAGCCGCCGCGCGACATTGCTCAAGGCTTGTGAACTATACCTAGAAAAATTCGCCGGCCCAGACGGCCGAATCCCCGCCACTTTCGACATTCTAACCGTGACCGCCTGGGCCCCCGACCCGAGCCAGCAAAAACCCATGCAACCCGGCAGCGCGCAATCGAGTCTGGCTGAGGCCTTGGGCACAGATGAAATTCCCGGCGGCGAGAAAGCCGGATCAGATTAACCAATCTCCGGCGGTTTACACCATGGCGAAATTCGATAAGGTCGCGCCAGATTAATTAACTACGGGAGATCTTCCATGAGTATCGAACGCAAACATTCCGGTGACCGCATGAGCCAAGTCGTCATTCACGGCGACACCGTTTATCTGGCCGGCCAAGTCGCGCAGGGCGCGCCCGGCGGTAGCGTTGCCGCGCAGACCAAGGACATCCTGGCCCGTATCGACGGCTTTCTGGCGGAAGCCGGAACCGACAAATCGAAGCTGTTATCGGCGAACTTGTGGATCACCGACATGGCGAATTTCGCTGAGATGAACGCCGTTTGGGATGCCTGGGTGAGCCCTGGCAACACGCCGTGCCGGGCCTGTGTCGAAGCCAAGCTGGCGTCCGACAAATTCGATGTCGAGATTATGGTGATTGCCGCGCGCTAAAGGGCAGCATGCCTATTCAGCCATCCTTGATCATCGGCAGGTCCCGATAAACCTTGCCAGTTGCCGCCGCCACGGCATTGGCCACAGCCGGGCCGATGGGCGGCACGGCGGGCTCGCCAATTCCGGTGGGTGAGGCGTCCGACGCCACGATGTGGACATCCACGTCCGGCATGGCATTCATGCGGAGCGGCGTATAGGTGTCGTAATTGCCCTGGTCGACGACACCGGCGGTCATGGTGACTTTCTCCGCTAAGATGGCCCCCAGTCCGAAGCCGATGGAGCCTTGCACCTGCGCCTCGATGACATTGGGGTTAATGGGAATGCCACAATCCACGGCGGCGACAACCCGGTGCACTTTCGGAAGGCCTTCCTCCACAGACACTTCCGCCACCTCGGCCACGTAGGAGTGGAAACTTTCGTGCACGGAGAGGCCGAGTGCGTGGCCTTTCGGTATTGTCTTCACACCCCAGCCGGCTTTTTCGGCAGCCAGCTTCAGCACCCCCACATGACGCGGCTTGTCCTTGAGCAGTTCCAATCGCATGGCCAGCGGGTCTTTGCCGGCGGCCCGGGCGACCTCATCGAGGAACACTTCGGTAGCATAGGCGTTGTGCGTCGAGCCCACGGACCGCCACCACAGTACCGGCACCCCGACCTCCGCGTTGGTCACACCGACACGGAAATTGGGAATTGTGTAGGGCATGTTGGCAGCCCCTTCGACGGACATGAAATCGAGCCCGTTCTTCGCCAACAGGAACGGCAGCGTGTCCTTGATGATTGACTGCCCGACGATGTGATGATCCCAGGCGACCAGATTGCCGACCGCATCCAAGCCTGCCTTCAACCGGTGCACGTAGGCCGGTCGGTAGCGCCCGCCGCGCATGTCATTTTCGCGGGTCCATTGCAGCTTCACCGGCGCCGTGAAGCCGATGGCCTTGGCGATGCTTGCGACTTCCGCGGTGATATCGCCATCGGCCGGGCAGGCCCGGCGGCCAAACCCACCACCGGTCTTCATGATGTTCATGCGAACCTGCTCGGGCTTCACGCCAGCCGCCTTGGCGGCATGATCCTGGTAAATATCGGGCATTTGATGACCACCCCAGATATCCAAGATGCCGTCAGCGTTCCGGTGCGCGACGGCATTCAGCGGCTCCATCGCGGCATGTGCTAGGTAAGGAAACGTGTATTCGGCCTCCAAAACCTTGGCCGCACCGGCGAATGCCTCGTCCGCGTCGCCCGTGTCAACGGCGATGATCCCGGGCTTGCCGGTGGCCAAGGTCTTGTATTCGGCGATGATCTGATCGGTGCCGCGCATCTCCGCCTCCGAGTCGTCCCATTGGACGGTGACCGCGTCTCGGGCCTGCAGTGCCGCCCACGTATTTTGAGCGACCACAGCAACCCCGCGCGGCAAGGCGACAACGTCAACGACGCCCGGCATGGACTTCGCTTTCGCAGCGTCGAACGACTTCACGGTGCCACCGAACCTGGGGGGATGAATCATCACCGCCGTCAGCATACCCGGCAACTTCACATCGATGGTAAAATCGTGAGTGCCATCGGTCTTAGACGCCGTGTCATGGCGGCGTGCGTCGACGCGGCCGATTTCAGTCCATTCCGACGGCGCTTTCAGCGTGACGTTCTTCGGCACCGGAACGTTCACGGCAGCGCCAGCCATATCACCGAAGGTCGCGGATTTGCCGGATTTATGCGCAAGCCGCCCCTCGGCAACCGAAATCTCGGTTACCGGCACGCCCCAGGCCTTAGCCGCCGCCTCGCTTAGCATAGTCCTGGCTGTCGCACCGGCCGTCCGGTAGCGCGTATAGAACGACGTAATCGACGTGGAGCCGCCGGAGCCCTGGAAGGTCCCACCGAAAGCCAGATTGGCGTAATAAGCCTTGTTGCCGCTGGCGCCCTGGACGGTGATCTGATCCCAACTGGCGCCGAGTTCCTCGATCACCAAGGTGGCGATGCCGTGATAACTGCCCTGCCCCATGTCGAATTGCGACGACAAGATGGTGACTTTGTTGTCCGCGGAAATTTGAATATAGGCATCGAAGGGATCGATGGTTGGGGCTTCTTTCTGCTTGCCCGGTGTCGCGGCCCCGGCACCGAAGCCAACTACGAGACCGCCGGTCACGGCTGCGGCACCGACGATGAATTGCCGGCGCGAGGTTTCCATTGCTGGCTCAAGCCCATACTTGCGCATGATGTTCATCATGATCAGGCCTCCAACCGCTTTGCGGCTTCGTGGATGCCGGCACGGATACGGTGATAGGTACCGCAACGACACAGATTACCAGACATGGAATCATCGATGTCCGCGTCCGTCGGCATTTTGTTCGCAGTCAGTAGGGCCACGGCAGACATGATCTGGCCTGACTGGCAGTACCCGCACTGGGGCACGTCCATTTCAGTCCAGACAGCGCGCACCGTGTCGGTGACCTTACCGTTCAAGCCTTCGATGGTGGTGATCGTCGCGCCGTCGGCGTCCTCGACGAAAGTCTGACAGGACCGGACGGGTTCGTTGTCCAAGTGAATAGTGCACGCGCCGCACTGTGCAAGGCCACAGCCGAACTTCGTGCCGCTCAGTCCGGCCAAATCACGGATCGCCCAAAGCAAGGGCATATCCCCTGGCGCATCCACTTCGTGGACGGTGCCGTTGATGTTGAGTTTCGCCATAGTGTATGTGGCTCCCTTTCCTGGCCGATGCCGTGTCTACAAGGCAATCCCGCGACCACCTTTATGTAGGACGGCGAACGCTGGCACGCCTGCCAGATTCTCCGCAATTCCTGCCTAATCGTACAGATTGGCGTAATCGATGATGATTTCAACGCCGAACCGGTTATATGATGCGAACAGCAACGGAGCAGCCAATGACCGAACATGCGTTGATCGCAAAAGCGACCGCATTTGTTGAAGAGCAGGGCCAATGGGGTCAACCCATCGAGACCGGATTGCCGGGTCTCGCCGTTTACGCCAGCCGTGGACCGACAGACTTGGAATGCATTCAGTACGAACCCGTCGCCTGCCTAATCCTGCAGGGCGGAAAGGAGACCAATCTGGGGGATCGGACCTATGCCTACCGCGCTGGGGCGTCGCTGATCGTCAGCCATGATGTGCAGGTGTATGCCCGGGTGACGGAAGCGAGCCATGAGGCGCCATACGTGGCGCTCATCCTGATCCTCGATCTGGACATCGTCCGCAGTCTCTATGGCGAGGTATCCGATTCGGAGATCGCCGAAGCCCAAGCGACCTCCATCGACGTCTGCGAAACGGACTCGGGGCTCTATGACGCCATGAGCCGGTACTTCGCGCTACTCGACACCCCCGCCGAAGCGAAAGTTCTGGGCCCCCTGATCCTCAAGGAAATGCATTTCCGCCTGCTGACGGCGCCGCATGGCGGCATGCTGCGTAATCTCATTCAACGCAACAGCCACGCCAGCCGGATCACGCGGGCCATCGCGTATATCCGCCAGGACTTTGCCAACCCCCTGGCCGTCGCTGATCTTGCCGACGACGCCGGGATGAGCGCATCGTCCTTTCACGAGCACTTCAAATCCATTACCGCAACGACTCCGCTGCAATACCAAAAAGATTTACGCCTCATGGACGCGCGCAGGCTTTTGATGAGTGGACAATTTTCCGTCTCCACCACGGCCTACGAAGTGGGTTACGAAAGCCCGACCCAGTTCAGCCGCGAGTATTCCCGAAAATTCGGTGTTTCGCCGCGCCGCGACCGGCAACAGGGCGCCGACGCGGTCGTGAAAATTTAGCGCGGGCAGTTAGCAGCACCCAAAATTGGCCCATGGCGGTTCGGTTTTTCCCCCTGGACCAAAATCGCGCAGCCTTGGTTCTCAGCCAAACTGAGGCTGGCCAGTTCAACCTTGGTTGAACGGCCTTTCCAGGCACCGACGCGCTCCACGCCGCGGACGATGTTGCGGCTGGTCAATGTCTTGCCCTTGTTCTCGCCCGATTTCACCACAGTGGTGTGGGCGTGATCATAACGGATCAGCCAGATGGACGCCGGCCTGGCATCCTTTCCGTCAACATGGACAACCATGCCCTTATCGGCTTTCGGAATGATCGTCACCCCAAGCTTGGCCGGCGCTTCGGCCCTGGTGCGTTGGATTGCGGTCTGGACCGAGCCACGCTGTGAGCCCACCGCTTCCAAGCGCCCGCCGATGATCATTTGCGGCGTGTAAACACCGCCCTGACCGCGGATGGATTGGTTGTATATCTGTTGGCGATGGGTGTTGTCGCGGCTGGAAAACGGATCCTTCCATTTGCCGGCATAGCCATAAACCAATTCATCCCAATAATCGACATGCCATTCCAAGGCGACGAGATCTTCTTTGTCAGCCAGTTCGGTCAGAAAAGCCTCTGCCGCAGGGCACGAATAACAGCCTTGCGAGGTAAACAATTCAACAACGGTCGGCGCATCGCCGGAACCAGCGTTGGCCGGCGCGGCGGCTTGTACAACGGCCAAAATAGCGGCTGCGCCAAAAATTGATTTCCATTTGCTCATCGGTGCGATCTCTCATCAAAATATCAAGTTAGCTCATATTAGATAAATAAGATGTGGGGCGGCCGCCGTAAAATGACACCTGTTCACGGTTGCGCTAGGGGATCGCGAGCCCAAATCTCTCCTCGCGGCCGCGCCGCGCGTTGCCTATATTAGGCACAACCAAGCCAACCCCATATCCGAGGAAGATCGCAAATGCTCAACCCAATCCAAGTAACAGGAACTGCCACTCGTATCATTTCAGTCTTCGGCATTTGTGCTGGCTTGTTAATGGCCACACCCAGCATGACAGCCGCCCGAGATTTCTCAAAGGTCGAGATCAAGGCAACGAAGCTGACCGCCGGTGTACACATGCTGAGCGGCGCGGGAGGCAACATCGGCGTCTCGTCGGGCGCCGATGGCATCTTCATGATCGACGATCAGTTCGCACCACTCACCGACAAAATTCTAGCCGCCATCAAGAAAATAAACTCGGCCCCCGTGAAATTCGTGCTCAACAACCATTGGCACTTCGATCATACCGGCGGCAATGAGAACATGGGCAAAAAAGGCACCGTCATCGTCGCTCATGACAACGTCCGCAAACTAATGAGCGCTGACCAGATGATTTCCGCCTTCAACAAAAAGGTTCCGGCCGCGCCACAGGCCGCGCTCCCGGTCATCACTTTCAATGACACCACGACCTTTCACATGAACGGCCAGACTCTGCATGTCCGTCACTTGCCCTCGGCCCACACCGGCGGTGATTCATTCGTGCACTTCGTTGAGGCGGATGTCGTTCACACAGGCGACCTGTTTTTCAACGGCTTCTATCCGTTCATCGACGAGGAACACGGCGGCTCGATCACCGGGATGATTGCGGCGGTTGGCGAAATACTGAAACTGGCCGGACCCAATACCAAAATCATCCCCGGTCATGGCCCTTTGGCTGATAAGGCAGCGTTGAGCGATTACCGCGAGATGCTGATGAAGGTCCGGGCCGGCGTGAAACCATTGGTCGATGCAGGAAAATCCAAATCCGACGTGATCTCCGCCAAACCCACGCAGGCACTGGACGCCGAATGGGGTGATGGTTTCTTAAAGCCTGACGCTTTTGTCGGCCTTGTTTACGCCAGTCTGAAAAAATAACTCACGGCCAGGAGCCAGCCCCATATTCGCCGCCTTAGACGTCGTCGCTCCGGTCTTTACCGTCGTACTCATCGGCTACGGCGCCGTGAAGTTCGGCTGGTTTCCGCAATCAGCAGCCGAAGGCGTCGCGCGGTTTGTCTTTGATTTCGCCATCCCGGCATTGCTGTTTCGCGCCATGGCCAATGCCAACGTATTTTCCAATCCGCCATGGGAACTATGGCTGGCGTTCTTCCCGGCAGCATTAGCAATCTATGGCATCGGCATGGTGATTGCCCTTAGTGTCTTTAAACGCGATTTTGAAGGCGCCGCGATTACGGGCATGGGTGCGTGTTATGGGAATACGGTGTTACTGGGTATTCCGATCAATCTATTGGTGCTTGGGGATGCCGGCGCGCTGCCGTCATTCCTGATCATTTCCATCCACAGCCTGATTTTGATGAGCTCGGCAACGGTGCTTTTGGAGAGCGGTCGAGCCGACGGGCGGGGACCTCTGGCAACGGCCATGGAAGTTCTCAAAGGTATGGGCACCAATCCAGTTGTCCTGGGCCTCGGCGCTGGCCTTGCCTGGAATGCCAGTGGCCTCTCAATCCCATCGATGGCGGATCAAGTCTTGACGTTCATGAAAGGTGCCGTGATTCCGTGCTCACTGTTCGCACTCGGCGCGACACTGGCGCGCTATGGAATCAAGGGCCGGATTGCCCAATCGATTGTTGTCAGCATTTTGAAATTGATCGTCATGCCCGCCTTTGTTTGGGTATTGGCGGCGCATGTCCTACATCTGGACCCCGTCTGGACAATAGCAGTGGTTTTGATGGCCGCGCAGCCGGCGGGTATCAACATGTTCCTGTTCGCCAACCGTTACGGCACCGCGGAGGCCATAGCCTCGACTACTATTTTCGTGACAACATTGGCCTCAATGGTCGTGCTACCGGTGTTGATTTACTTGCTTAGTTCAGCCGGGACTTCACTCTAATCCAGGTTCCTGACTTATCCGCATGACAAGCCGCATTCGCGGTCAAATTCATACCGCCATTTGGCCACCAATTGGGGCAAAATTTGTCCTGAACCTTAATCATTGGCTAGGATGGCCCCGTTTCACCACCAGTATTAACCACCTGAGACGGAGCAAGAGGCGACATGAATTCGGCCCAAGACGACAAGACGGCCCAACAATCCAACGAGGCCGCCAAGACGCTTTATCACCGACTCGCCACAGTTCGCGCACGGTCCTTGGAACTCTCAACCCCTCTAAGCGCCGAAGATCAGTGCATCCAATCGATGCCCGATACCAGCCCGACGAAATGGCATTTGGCACATACCACTTGGTTTTTCGAGACATTCGTTCTATTGCCAGCCCACGCTGGGTATACTGTTTTTCATAAGGATTTCAATTATTTGTTCAATTCCTACTATGAACAAATTGGTCCGCGCCATGCGCGGCCGTCTCGCGGGCTTTTATCACGCCCGGCGCTGGCCGAGGTCCTCGCTTACCGCCGCCACGTGGATGATGCGTTGGCCGAATTGGCTTCGACGCCAGGCGGCATTGCAAAAAAATTCGTGACCCTATTGGAACTTGGCCTCAACCACGAACAGCAGCATCAAGAATTGCTTCTCACCGACATCAAACACGTCTTTTCGTGCAACCTAATGAAGCCCGCCTATCAGCCACCAAGTCCGCGCGATGCAGCCCGCACCCGTGCGCAAGACTGGGTTGATCATCCTGGCGGCTTGGTCAAAATCGGATATGACGGCGGCGGTTTTGCCTTTGATTGCGAAGGCCCCCGACACAATGTCTGGCTCGACCCCTTCCGGCTTGCCACCCGCGCCGTGACCAATGGCGAATACCTGGAATTTATGCGGGACGGCGGGTACACGCGGCCCGAATTCTGGTTGTCTGACGGCTGGTCGATCAGTCAGGCCCAAGGCTGGACAGCGCCTTCATATTGGCAGAAAGGCGACGATGACAGTTGGTCGGTGTTTACGCTTTCCGGCCTGCGCCCCATGGATCCGGATTCGCCAGTTTGCCATGTCAGTTATTTCGAGGCGGATGCCTATGCCCGCTGGGCCGGGCACCGGCTACCCAGCGAGTCTGAGTGGGAGGCCGTGGCCGCCGGGCTCGAGGTTGACGGGCATTTCGTCGACACTCGCGCGTTCCATCCTCTGCCGGCCAACGGCGACGGCATGACCCAGATATTCGGCGATGTCTGGGAATGGACAAAAACCGCGTACGGCGCCTATCCTGGGTTCAAGCCCGACATCGGCGCGGTCGGGGAATACAACGGCAAGGTCATGTCGGGCCAGATGGTACTGCGCGGCGGGTCCTGCGCGACTCCGGAAGATCATATTCGTGCAAGCTATCGAAATTTCTTTTATCCGAAAGACCGTTGGCAATTTTCCGGCATTCGCCTTGCCTCCGATGACGCTCAACGCCCGGAGAGCAAACATGGCATCTGATGCAAATGGCTCGACGCGCGAGATTTTTTTGAGTGATGTCATAGGTGGGCTTTCCAAATCCCGGAAACGCCTTGAGCCGAAGTATTTTTATGATGCCCGCGGCGCCGAGTTGTTCAATCAAATTTGCCAACTCGACGCCTATTATCCGACCCGCACGGAAACCGGCATCCTCGACACGAACGCCGACGATATTGCCCATTACCTGGGTACGGATGCCGTGCTCGTCGAGTACGGCGCGGGCTCGCTCGAAAAAGTGCGCATTTTGCTTGACGCCATATCCAATCCGGTGGCGCTGATTGCCGTCGATATTTCGGCCGATCAGCTGGACCGAGCGGCAAATGACGTCCGCGCCGCCTATCCTGAACTTGAAGTCCTGCATGTTGCTGCCGATTTCACTCGCCCCGTCGACTTGCCCGAACCGGCGCGCGTAGGGGGCAACCCGGTTGTGTTCTTCCCCGGGTCCACCATCGGCAATTTCGATCCTGACGACGCCATCGAATTCATGGTCGGTGCACGAGATACCGTCGGCCCGGGCGGCATGTTGTTGATTGGCGTTGATCTCAAGAAGGATAGCGCGCGATTGGAAATTGCTTATGACGACCCGGCGGGTGTTACGGCGGCGTTCAACTTGAACCTGCTCACCCGTATCAATCGGGAGTTAGGCGGTGACTTCGACCTCGACACTTTCAACCACGTCGCACGATACAACACCAATCTGGGTCGAATTGAAATGCATCTAAAAAGTACCAAAGCGCAAACCGTCACCATCAATGGACAACCTTTTGATTTTGCCGAGGGCGAAACCATCCACACGGAGAATTCCTACAAATATTCCATCGAGGAATTTCAGGCCTTGGCTGAACGCGCCGGGTTCAAGCCAATGCAGGTCTGGACCGATGCCGAAAATTTATTTGCCGTCCATCTGTTCAAGGTCGCCGCCGACACATCATAAGCATCGGCTCGGCCCAAGAAAAAAGCCCCGGCGAAATCACCGGGGCTTAAGACTTAATTTGCGTGGATATCGCAATATTCTGATTAGGCGACTTTCAACTGCGAGAGCGCCTTAAGGTTCGCGGCGGCCTGGGCTTGGACCGGCTTCAGGACATCGTTGGCGATTTCCTGAGTGGTCTGGGCGAAAGCTTCGGCGAACGCCGTGAATTGTTTGTGACCGGCGGTCGCCATTTCGATTTGAAGATCGACGGCTTCCTTCGGATCTTTGACGCCGAGAACCGATTTTACGTCGCCGGCTTGGCCTTCAAGCTGAGCGATCTGGTCCTTGGCGAGGCTGCCGACTTTGCCGAAACCATCGACGGCAGCCATGGTCGCAGCGACCAGGGCGTCGATGTTGGCGTGGTGGGCGCTGACCGCCTGATCGAAGCCTTTCTGCGCAACCTTCTGCGCTTTGCCGGCTTTGGCT
This sequence comes from Rhodospirillaceae bacterium, assembly GCA_018665815.1. Classification (GTDB taxonomy): domain Bacteria; phylum Pseudomonadota; class Alphaproteobacteria; order Rhodospirillales; family Casp-alpha2; genus UBA3470. The sequence goes on along the minus strand of JABJBP010000025.1, from coordinate 45,851 downwards.
TCGACGGTTTTGACGAATTTCTGATGGTTTTCCTGAGCCGCGGCAATCGCGTCATTGACGGCGTTTTGGGCGGCGGCGAGAGGATCGTTGGATTTAACTTTGGTCATGGGTTTGTTTCCTAATTCCATATCGTAGCTAAAAGGGTTCAAAACGGTGACCCGACATCGGCATCACCGTGTTTTGTTGCGTTGCAACATTGTCAACATAGAAGGTTTATAGGCGCTGTCAACATTTTATTGTGCGCTGCACAATAAAATGTTGACAGCGCGGCGACGCCCTTAATTCCAACCCCACCGCCCACGTTACCGATAGATTTACCTATTTATGGCGTCCTTGAGTGCTTTGATGGCTCTGAATATGGCGATATTGGACGCAGGGAAATTGACCTGCTGCCCCGTATTCGGATTCCTACCCACTCTCGCAGAACGACGCTTGGTAGAGAAAGTCCCAAACCCGCTAACACGCACGGAATTCTTTTTGACCAATTCGGCGCCGATCGTGTCGAATAGCGCCTGGAGTTCTCTATTTGCCCGCTTGTTGGCCGCGTCATAACTACCACGCCCGTTCATGGCATTTTTGAGGACCTTGCTAGCTCTGAATTTGGCTTGTCTGGACGCAGGAATATTGATTTGTCGCCCCGTCCTCGGGTCCCGTCCCTTCCTCGCCGTCCGACGGACAACAGAGAATTTACCAAACCCAAGAATGTTCACATTCCTCCCTCTACTTAACTCAGCGGAAATTCTGTCGAATTCGTCGTCGACCACTTTAGTTGCGTCAGCTTTTGAGGCTCCAGAATTTGCACTGACAGCAGCGATCAAGCCATTTCGGTTCATAGCCTCGGCAGGCAAAGAAAGACTGATAAGCAGCGCGGCGGTTAATGCGGCGGTGGAAAGGACTTTAAACATCGGCATCGTCTCCAGTTTTGATGGTCGCATGGTGCCAGATCGGCCCTAATTTCCGCCCATCTTTATACGGGCGGAACGATGACCTTGGCCGTCGGTTCATGAAATGAGTGGCCATTATGCCGATTTAGTTCAGCTTAAGGGCAAATAAGTGCCATCCGCTTGCCGTGACGCTACGAAGCCGTTAAGAATTCGGCGATGAAATTTCATGCACCATTGCTCAAGGGCACGTTGATCAAGCGCTACAAGCGGTTCATGGCCGATGTGACGCTGGAGGACGGCTCGGAGGTCACAGCGCATTGCGCCAATTCGGGCTCGATGCTCAGCGTCAATGATCCGGGCGCCGAGGTCTGGCTGAGCCCGGCCAAAAACCCCGACCGCAAACTCAAATTCACCTGGGAGATGATCCGCATCAAACGCGCGCTGGTCGGCATCAACACCCAGCACCCGAACGGACTGGTCGCCGACGCCATCGAGGACGGCACGATCACCGAGTTGCAAGGCTTCGAGAAGGCTAGGCGCGAGGTTAAATACGGCAAGAACTCGCGCATCGATATTTTGCTTGGTGAAGGCGAAGACGCCCTGCAAGGCCCGCGGTGCTACGTTGAGGTCAAAAACGTCACCATGCGGCGCGGCCTGACCAAGGGCGCCCCGGCGGAGTTTCCCGACGGTGTCACGGCACGCGGTGCCAAGCATCTGGTCGAGCTTTCGGATATGGTCAAGGAAGGCCACCGCGCGGTCATGATTTATCTGGTCCAGCGCGGCGATGCCGACGAAATGGTCATTGCCCGCGATATCGACCCGACCTATGGCGAGACCTTGGACAAGGCGCGAAAAGCCGGCGTCGAGGTCTTGGCATACAAATGTAAACTGACGTCGAAAAGCATCCGCGTCACCGAACCGGTGGCGTTTCTCGACTGACGTGCGGACATCAATCACCTCAAAGGTAGTAAAACCGGCGGAAATGCTGGCATAATCTGATCATGCAGGAAGAAATTTACACACAGACTGTCGGTCGCGACGGACGACACATCAAAATTCACGATGCTAATGGCTATGAAGGCATGCGTCGGGCCGGCCAATTGGCGGCCGAGTGCCTGGATTTCATCACGCCCCACGTGGTGCCCAAGGTCTCGACCGAAGAGTTGGACCGGTTATGCCACGAGTTCATCGTCGACCGAGGCGCCATCCCGGCGCCGCTAGGTTACCGGGGATTTCCGAAATCCATCTGTACATCGATCAACCACGTTGTTTGTCACGGCATCCCCAGTGACAAACGTCTCCAAGACGGCGATGCCATCAACATCGATGTCACCGTCATCGTCGACGGCTGGCACGGCGACACCAGCCGGATGTTCACGGTCGGCAAGCCCAGCGTCAAAGTGCAGCGCATCATCGACGTGACGTTTGAAGCCATGTGGCGCGGCATCCGGGTTGTGAAACCCGGTGCAACGCTCGGCGATATAGGCCACGCCATCCAGGAATACGCCGAGAGCGAACGCTATTCCGTGGTCCGGGATTTTTGCGGGCATGGTTTGGGCAAGGTGTTTCATGATGCGCCCAACATCATGCATTTCGGCAGGCCCGGCGAAGGCGACGTGCTCAAGGAAGGTATGTTCTTCACCATCGAGCCGATGGTCAATGCCGGGCGGTTCGAAGTGAAGATTCTCTCCGATGGTTGGACGGCAGTGACCAAGGACCGTTCCCTGTCGGCGCAATTCGAGCATTCCCTGGCCGTCACGGCCGATGGCTACGAGGTCTTCACCTTGTCGCCGACGGACCTCGATAAACCACCCTATAATATCTGACCAACCCACGCAGGGGCGCCATGGACAACGCTGGCAAGACCGATGCAGAGCAGGTTGCCGACGCCGGTCTCAACCTGAGCGAGCGTTCTAGTGGCAATGGTTCGCCCGAGTTCCACGTCAGCGGCGAAACCCACGCGGTGCGTCACGCGTTGCGCCGCGCCGGCGGCACCTGGGACAAGTTAAAGCGCGTTTGGATCTTCACCGGCGATGACCCGACACCCGCCATCGCAAGTGCGCTCAGCGCCGAACCACCACCACCTGGTGGACTGTCGGAATCGGATGGCCCTAATGGTAACGAAAAACCCCACTACTGGGGACACCGCCAACGGCTCCGCGACCGCTTCATGGCGCAGGGATCAAACGGTCTGGCCGATTACGAGTTGCTGGAGTTGCTGTTATTCTTCTCCATCCCCCGCGTTGACGTCAAACCGTTGGCGAAAACGCTCATTGAAAAGTTCGGTAGCTTCGCCGGCGTGCTTGCCGCCGAACCCGACCGCCTGGCCGAGATCGATGATCTGACCTACCAAAGCGTCGTGCAGTTAAAAGCCGTCCAAGCCGCCGGCCTGAACATGGCCCGTGCCGAATTTGCCGAGCAACCGGTGCTGAAATCGTGGTCCAAATTGCTCCAGTATCTGAAAGCCCACATGGGGCATGAGACCAAGGAACAATTCCGCATCGTCTTTCTGAACACAAAAAACGCCGTTACCGCCGACGAAGTGCAACAACACGGCACGGTCAATCACACACCGGTTTACCCCCGCGAGGTGATCAAGCGCGCCTTGGATCTGGGTGCCACGGCACTGATCATGGTCCATAACCACCCATCCGGCGACCCGACCCCAAGCCAAGCCGATATCGACATGACCACCGAAGTCATGGAAGCCGGCGAGAGACTGGGGATCATGCTGCACGACCACATTATTATTTCAAAGCACGGCCATTCGTCGTTTAAGTAGATGGGGCTTATATGAAATCGTAAACACGGTCTCAAGCGGGATTGGGATGGCCGGCAAGGCAATCCCGCGCTCTGCAACCGAAAAAACGCCGGACATATACGCAATGCCCGCGCCCCTCTGGTGATCGATCAGGGTGGCATGTATCCCACCTCACGTTTTTACGTTGTCAGCATCCGTCAGCAAAAGTCATCATTTGCACGCATTTCCGCGAACTAATTTCAGCGAAAACGTTTTAGATCAATGCCTTAAGCCGGTGTACAAATGTGTACACGATTTCACCGCAAGTCAGCAATTGTCATCCGAAAGTCAGCTTTTCTTAATCATCCGTCGCCACAAATCCCCCTATGACGCGCCAAAGCGGGGGTCAAAAGCGGTGAAATTTCATGCACTTGATAAAAAATTGACGGAACAATGAAAACATGACCGTGGCCACTAATGTGGCCGCGTAAGCGAGTTTTCATCCCCCGGAGGGACCGTGGCAGCGCAAGCGCTGAGCATCCCCCAGTAGGAACAACGAGCTTTGCGACTGCCGTGCGGCCACGCGGGATTGCCTCACCGGCCACCCCAATCCCGCTTGAGATTGAAATCACCTGCCCTTCGACTTCGTATTCACAATATCCAATAGCGTGCTTCCCGCCTGGGTGCGGATAGCATGAAATAGAGTTAGGTAGATGAAATAGGAAAATCAACCAATATTATTGATTTTTTTCATTATACTGAAATTTCGGTTCTCCACCTGTTTGGAGGCGGAAAGCGGACGTGATTTGCTGGCTTTCTGAACGTCTCTTTATAGCCAAGACCAGACTCAAATTGTCGATTAGATGCCCGCTTTGGGGATCGCGCCGTCAGCGCCAAATGGCTAGGGCTCTCGCTTTTCAAGTGTGCAGGCGATCTAGAAGACCTCGCAATTTGCATCGATACAGCCCTAAACCTAATGAATTGTATTTACCGCCTGACATTGCGAACAATATAATCGCAACGCACTCACGCGCAGTGAGGTACGCGTTCAATTTGCCTGTTAGAGGAAACGATTATGCCTACTGGTACTGTAAAGTGGTTTAACTCACAAAAAGGTTATGGATTCATCGAGCCAGAAGATGGCTCAAAAGATGCTTTCGTACATATTTCTGCCGTCGAGGCGGCGGGACTGAATGCGCTCAATGAAGGTGACAAGGTTTCCTATGAGCTTGAGGACGGACGGGATGGCAAGACTTCCGCTGGAAACCTATCTATCATCAGCTGAATAAATTGCGCCGGTCAGCGGAGAACCTGCTGGCCGGCACGTTCACCACGTCACCGCCACCACCTCAATCCTCATCGTCTTCGACTTTCGGGGCCTTGCCGGCACCTAATGCGAACCACGCCAGCACAGGGCCGATACAGCTGATTGCGACGGCTTCGAGGTATTTTCCCTGAACCACTGAATAGACTATCCAGGCCAGCACGCCGACCAGGACGACGGACGCTAATATATGTGCGCGTGTCATTCGCCGGCCAACATCTCGTTCAGCGTCTCTCGTCCAAGCCTGGTTAATATCCAATCACCGTCGCTGTTGCGGACTAGCCCACGTTGCTGAGCGTCATGAGCCACCGGCAGCGGGGCGTTGTCCCGGTCAAGTACACCCGTTTCCAGGGAAGCGGTCAGCATCCATGGGCAGATATCTTGGGGAATGTCGCTCATAGATGGGACATAGCGGATCGCAGGGGGATATCGCGCGCGGCGCTTCGTTCAAATATCATGGCCGCGACTATAGCTGATATCTGCTGATCATACCTAACCGGACGTTATTTACAGAGCCGAACGACTTCCGTTAATCGCCAGAAGCGGAAAATCTAGATGGTCAAACTGAGTGGGAATCTTATTCGCGTACCCAGTTAAACGCCTCGACCTTGTCATAATACTGAAAGTGACGAACTTCACCCTCGGTAACCACATCCGCTGCTCTGGCGACCCAGTCTTCCCAGGCCTGGTCACCAACGGCGGCCATCTTCTTGAAATCATTTCTGTGGCTCATGGCGAAGATCGTGTCTTTCAAAATAGCGCTGACGTCCATTCCCTCGAATTCACCCAGATCAAGAAAAAACCTGATCTTGCCTTACTTCTTAATGGCGTTTTCGATTACAGGAAAGACATCGTCGTAATCGCTGCCGGTCAGGATTCCGGCGGCCTTGACGGCAATCAGATCATCAATTGAGGTTTCAAGGATCTTCAACATGGCGGGCTCACTTTCAGGTCCGTACCCATTCTTGAATATCTTACACATAGTCTTGTTCGTGGGGTGTCCTCAAGGGGGTAGAACGAAAAACTGAAAATGATCGCCCAGTATCGGTGCGGGACAGGTTGGGGATCGTCCGTGAAGTCACGTGCCATCAGTTCAACCAGTTCGGCATCAAACGCGTTGACAGCGTCCGGTTGCGCTTATTGAACACAGCAACAAAGCGAAGCCACTCGTTCGGGCACAGTGGAATAGAGCCGATTGCTCCACCTTTATTTTGAAAGCGGACATGCTCCCATTCGATGAGGGAACCGCCGAGTTGAGAAGTGTCTGTTATGGGTCAAAAGCAGCCGAAGTCACTTGAGCGAAATGAGGTCGCCCTAGTCCACAAAGCGGACACCGAAATCCGCGTAGGTTCACCGACATGCAAGGTTTCCGAACCCCACCGAAGTACCCCGCGCCAAAAATTCAGTGTTGCATGGCGGGCGCGGGCGGCAAGAATGATCCCTTCGAAATACATTTCAGTTTCATAAAATTGGATAAGAACTATGAGTTCACCACAAAAAACCGCCATCGTTACGGGTGCCGGCTCCGGCATTGGCCGCGCCACGGCCATTGCTTTGTTGAAAGCCGGCTACAACGTTGCGCTGGCCGGGCGGCGTGAAGATGCGTTGCGCGAGTCCATTACCGAGGCCGGCGACGCGGGCGGGCGCGGCATGGCTGTGCCCACGGATGTCACCGATCCCGAACCGGTCGCGAACTTGTTCGCCAAGACCACCGACGCCTTCGCGCGGCTTGATCTGGTGTTTAACAACGCCGGCCAAAACGCGCCCGGCATCCTGTTCGAGGAATTGACTTTCGCGCAATGGAAGGCCGTGGTCGATGTCAATTTGACGGGATCATTTCTCTGTGCCCAGAACGCGTTTCGCGTGATGAAGAAACAAACGCCCATGGGAGGGCGGATCATCAACAACGGCTCGATCTCGGCGCACGCGCCCCGGCCCGACTCGGCGCCTTATACATCCACAAAACACGCCATCACGGGCCTGACCAAGACGCTGTCGCTGGACGGCCGCAAGTACGATATCGCCGTCGGCCAAATCGATATCGGCAACGCCATGACGGAATTGGCGGCGCGCATGAGCAAGGGCGTCAAACAGGCGAACGGCGAGATTGCCGCGGAAGCCATGATGGATGTCACACAGGTCGCCGACGCGGTTGTTCACATGGACAGCCTGCCGTTGGAAACCAACGTTCAGTTCATGACCATCATGGCGACGAAAATGCCGTTTGTGGGGCGCGGCTAGACGGAAGGACTCGTCACTCGTCTTCTATGTCGCATGCCTCGCCCGTCGGACAGCCGGGCGGCAGAATCGGCAAGGTCACGGTAAACCGTGTCTCGCCCGGTTTCGATGCGACCTCCAGACACCCGCAGTGGCGTGCCGTGACGATGCGGTGTGAAATATCCAGGCCCAAGCCAGTGCCCTGGCCGACCGGTTTGGTGGTGAAAAACGGATCGAAGATTTTGTTTTGGATGTCTTCTGGGATGCCGGCCCCGCTGTCGGTCACGGAAATCACCACCCGTTCGCCGTCAGCGCGGGTCGCAATATCAATGCGCCCACCATCAGCCACGGCGTCGATGGCATTGTCCAAAAGATTGGTCCAAACTTGATTGAGCTCGCTGCCATAGACCGTGACCATCGGCAGATCACTGGCATAGGCCTTAGCAATTTCCACGCCCGCCGGCATTTTGTGTTTGAGGATGACCAACGTGTCGTCAATCCCGGCATGGATGTCGACTTCCTGGGTGATGTCCTGATCCATGTAGGAATAGGACTTCATCGCCTTGACCAGATCGGATATCCGCCCGCAGGCACTGCGGCTGTCGTTCAACAGCCCGCGCAAATCCATGGCTGACGCCGCCCACTGCACGGCGCGCCCAATGTCCGTATCGCCGGACGCGACTGCGATGTCGTCCAAGGTTTCCGTCGTCAACCCAGCTTGCGCCAAGCCCGGTGCCAATTCCCAGGCGTCTTCGACGCCCCGGTCATCCAGCCAGTCCGCCAGCGTGTCTTCGATGTCGGCGAGATCAAGCGGGTCAATGTCCTCGCCATCGTCAGCCGTTGCCTCGGCCAACTTGCGCAGCACGTCGGCGGCGCCTGGCGTTGCCGTCAATTCACTGGTCAGCGCGTGCAGGTCAGCAGCCCGGGCCTCGGCCCGCGACAGCGAGCGGACGGCGGCGGCGGCGGGGTTATTTAATTCGTGCGCCAAGCCGGCGGCCAGGGTGCCGAGCGACGCCATCTTTTCCATATCGCGTGAGATACTTTCGGTCTCCGACGTCCGCTGGGTCATAGTGGAAAAAATCTGGCGCGCAAATTGACGGCAGCACCCAAGCAAATCAAAAAACGTTTCTTCGCCCAGCCACAGCAATTCACATTCCGTCTGCGCGCGGCACGAGACGCTGATCGGGTTGCCCGTCAGCACCGAAATTTCGCCCAAGAAACTCGGCGGTTCGCGCATGCCGGCAATGGTTTCGCGGCCGCCTTCTTAAAGGCTTCGGCTGCCTCGGCGAACTGCTCCGTTGCCATATGGAACGTGCCGAGTTCCATCCAACATCGCGCATCCTTAGGCGTCAGTTTGGTGGCCTGGCGAAACGATGCGCCGGCCTTCTCCCGCATCCCGGCACCTTGATAGGCGCGGCCCAGGTGCATGGCTGTCTCGGCACTTTCAGGTTGGCCCCGCTTGGCCGCTTCAAGGGCATCAATGGCGGCGCGCGGCCGGTTCTGAGCCAGCAAAATACGTCCGAGGTTAAGCCGGGCTCCGATCTCGCCCGGTTGCAGTTTCAGGGCTTGGCGGACTTGTTTCTCAGCCTCTGCATACCGCTTCAAGGCCAACAAGGTGCCGGCTAAATTGTTATGCGCAGGCGCAAATTCGGCATTCAGTTCAAGGGCGCGGCGGTGATGCGGCTCAGCCTCAGTGGGCCGGCCCGATTGGCGCAATGCGAGGCCCAGATGATCATGAAATGCCGGCACTTGGGCATTGACGGCGATGGCGTTTTCAATCCGCTCAACAGCACCTTGAAAATCACCCGACTGAATGGCCATGACGCCCAGCAAATGTAGCGCCCCGGCATCGGACGGATTATCCTCGAGAGCTTTTTGGTAGTGTGCCTTGGCATCGGCTAAATCACCCGCCTGATGCGCCCGCAGCCCGGCATCAAGCGGCGAAAGACTGCCGTCCTCCGCCGCAATGGCCTTCGTCCTCTTACGCCGTTTTTTTTCGGGCCACCTGCCTCCACCCCAAACCAATCGCGGTTCTTTCTAAGGCTCGACGATCACTTTACCAATCACCTCGCGGTCCTCGATCAGCCTGAGCGCTTCGGCGGCCTCGGTGAGGGGATATGTGCCGGCAATCGGCACCGACATCTTGCCCGTCGAATTCATATCGAGAAGCGCCACGAGGTCTTCGGGCTCCCAACTATTTGAGCCGCGCACGTCAAATTCGAAACTCCAAACGTAACGCAAATCGGTATTTGGATCGTACCCGGCGGTCGCGCCGCAGGTCAGCAATCGGCCACCGCGTTGCAGGCATCGCATGGATTTGACCCAGGTATCGCCACCGGTGAAGTTGACCGCGACGGTAACCCCGCCGGCGTGCTCACGGCGATGCGGCTTATCGTAAAGCTTCCATACTTCCTTGACCCAATCCACCTCGGTGTAATCGATCACATGATCAGCGCCCATTTCAGTGAGGGCGTCGAGCTTTTCCTGGGAAGAGCCGCAGGCGACAACCTCGGCACCCAGAATTTTAGCAATCAACAAGGCACCGGTGCCGACGCCGCCGCTGGCGCCCAATATCAATACCTTGTCATCGGCCGTGACCTGGCCACGCGTCACCATCATCCGGTGCGCCGTCCCATAAGCCACTGGCAAGCTGGCGGCATCGGCAAAACTAACGTTATCGGGAATTTTCACCAACTGATGCGTCGGCGCACGGCAAAGCTCGGCCAGACCACCGTCAATGGTTTCGCCGACCAGTCCACCTTCGACCCGGTTGCGCGGATCAATCAAGACCCGATCACCGACTGCCCAATCGGAAACATCGGAACCGATTTCACAAATTTCACCGGCGACATCGAGGCCGCAAATCCGGGGCAATTCCAATTTAATGCCGGGCATGCCATTTCGGGTAAACAGGTCATGATAATTCAGCGAGCAAGCCTTCACGGCAACGATCACATCGTTGGCGCCGCATTCCGGGTCGCGGTAACTATCTTCGTAAACAAATTGATTCATGCCCCCATGGGCGTGCAATACAACGGCTTTCATGTTTCCTCCTTAGGCGTCCGAGGCGCCCATATATTCGGCCGGGGCGGCCCTATTCGATATTATTTCGGGGGTGCGGTAAAATAGACGCCGCGACCACTGGCCAACAGCTTGCCTTTTTCATCGTAAACCTGCGCTTCACCGGTTGAGAACGAGCCGCCTAACTTCAAAGCTTGCGCCTTGACGGTCAACTCGCCTTGCATGGCGGCACGGTGATAGTCGACGCGCATATCAATGGTCGGCACCGGCCGGCCGATTTTCGCGGCGATGGCATAGTCGGCGGCAACGTCGATCAATGTCGCTAGGATGCCGCCATGGGTATAGCCGACGTCCACATTGACGACGAATTCCTCGCGCCACGGCACGGCGATGGTAATTTCATCCTCGTCCATGCCGGTTAGACGCAATCCCAGCCATTTATGAAAGGGCGCGGCGGTCAGTCGCTCGGCCAATTCCTCTTCCGTCATCTTGTTCTCAGGCATCTATATTCCTTCTTGTGTTCAGACGCCGCTTTGAAGCGGTTTCCAGGTGCTCTAGTTTAGAGCAAACTTAAGCGTCATTGAATACGATCAACGCCATCCACTCAAACGGAACCCGCGCCAAAACCCAATTATGCTCCTAGCCCGCGTTTTCATACCTTTCGCACTGGGATATTTTTTGTCCTACCTGGTGCGCGTGGTCAACGCCGTCCTTGCCCCTGATTTGGTCCGAGATCTGGGATTATCCGCCGATCAGTTGGGCCTGCTCACCAGCGCCGCGTTGTTTGCGTTCGGCGCCTTTCAACTGCCGTTGGGTATCTTGCTCGACAGGTTCGGGCCGAGGCGCACGGAAGCCGCACTTCTTCTAGTTTGCGCCGCTGGCGCATTCATTTCAGCGCTGGCCAGCGGCATGACTGAACTCATGATCGGGCGCGCCCTTCTCGGTCTCGGCACCTCGGCCTGCCTGATGGCGGCCTTCAAGGCCTATACCCAATGGTTCGCCGGGCCTCGCATGCCATTGGTCAACGGCTGCCACATGGTCGCCGGCGGTCTCGGCGCGCTGAGCGGCACGGTGCCGGTGGAAATGGCGCTGGGCTTCACGGATTGGCGCGGCGTGTTTTGGGCTTTCGGCGCCATGGCGCTGGTCATTTCCGCGTTGATTTTCTTCACCGTACCCCGGCGCGGCGGCACCGACAGTGTTGAGATGACCTTCGCCGAGCAGATCGCCGGCGTTGGAAAAGTGTTTCGAAGCCCAATGTTTTGGCGGACCGCCCCGGTGACCGTTACCACACAGGCCGGGTTTTTGGGGATTCAGACGTTGTGGTCGGGCCCTTGGATGAAAGATGTCGCCGGACTGCCCCGCGACGGCGTTGCCGAAAATTTGTTTTTCGTGGCGTGCGCCATGATTGCCGGCTCGTTCACCATGGGCGCCATGGCTGAGCGGTTCACTCGGTTTGGCTTCAAACCCATGACCTTTGTTATCGGCGCCATGGCAATTTTTATCGTGGTGCAGGTGGGTTTGGTCCTGCAACTCACCGAATATGCGTTGCTCAACTGGATCGCCTTCGGATTTTTCGGCACTGCCAGCATCGTCGTCTACGCGCTTTTGCCGCAACGCTTCGATGCGTCTCTATCAGGTCGATTACTGACCGGTATGAACATGATGGTGTTTTTTCTGGCTTTTGCGGTGCAATGGGGAACGGGGGTCATTATCGATCTCTGGCCACCCACCACCGACGGCGGCTATCACCCGGACGGGTATCAAGCGGCCTTTGCCGTGATTCTTGCCATCCAAGCCGCCAGCTTGATTTGGTATTTCGTCTATCGAGGCGATACTACAAACTAAATACTGCCGTTGCCGGCCCGGTTTCCTCCCAGCCCTGGACAATCAATTTGCTCGCCGCCGCGTTGGCAATTACGGCCAGGCGCGTCGTGGCGTTCAAAATTGGCGGTTGAACCCACAGGAAATCATCTCCCGAACTGTCGCGCAGTGTCTCCATCGACGCATACCTGCCTCGGCTGTCGACACCGCGCGCCCGACCGGGTGTTTCGCCGGCGATCCAGTGGTTGGCGACACTGGCCGGTGCGGCGCGAACGTGGGCGTGATCTTCATCGCGCTCAACCACGCAACCTTCGTCGGGCGCCATTCCGGAAAGCGTAAAGAACGCCGGCATCGACAACGGCGTTTCCGCCAGTACCCGCCTGGCCTCGGCATAATTGGCACAGGTCTCAAATACCTGGCGCAGCAAATGCACCGGCGGCAGTGCGCGGCGACGCCACAGCCTTATTCGATTGATCCCCCAATCCAACCAACACGACGCCGACCAACGCCGCATGGGCGGCTGATTGATCGCCGCGGAAAACCGTCCGGGCGCCATCGCCGTGACGACGCCTGCGAAGCCCGGCCAGGTGACGTTTTCATAGGGCCCCGCCGCGCCGTTCATTTTCGCCGCGACCACATGGCGCCCCAGCCCATCCAGCGGCCAATCGAGTGTCCGCAACATGCGGTTGCCGGTTCCCGACGGATCGGCGCCGGTACTGGTCGTGCAGGTCCATTCGTAGGACAAATTCAGTAAATAGGCGCCAGGCCGCTCAGCACGCGCAGCAAATGCCTCGATCTCTTGGAGCCTCGGATTGGCGTTCCGCATCAGCCATTTTCGCGACAATGCGTCCCCATAACGAAGTGCCGCCGCGCCGTAATGATCCAGGCCCGACGCCAGGATCGATTGAAACCGCTCCGGGTCGGCCTCGATAATCGCCATCGGGCCGGCGTCGCCCACGTCGAGATGCGGGATTTCCGGCAGGTCCGCCGGGGCGGTCGTCATATGCAGGTCCAGGGGCGGCAATTTCGTTGTTTCTCCGAGGGTCACACGGTTTACATAATGGGTCCGTCGGAATATACCACGTAAAGCCTTCTGGCCGCGCCACCCGCAATTTTTCGCGACACCGGAGCCTTTGATGATCCCTCGTTATTCCCGCCCTAAAATGGCTGCCATCTGGGAGCCCTCCAACAAATTCCGAATTTGGTTTGAGATCGAAGCGCACGCCTGCGATGCCATGGCCGAACTGGGCGTGATCCCGGCGGACGCCGCGAAAGCCGTGTGGGAACGCGGCGACAAACCCTACACCGACGCCCGTATCGAACGCATCGATGAGATCGAGCGCGAGACCCGCCACGATGTCATCGCCTTTCTCACCGAGTTGGCTGAACAAGTCGGCGACGAAGCGCGCTTTGTCCATCAAGGCATGACGTCATCCGATGTATTGGATACCTGCCTGGCGGTACAAATGACCCAAGCTGCCGACATTTTGCTGGCTGATTTGGACAACATGCTGGCGGCGCTGAAAAAGCGCGCCCGAGAATTCAAACTGACACCTTGCATCGGACGCAGCCACGGCATTCACGCCGAACCGACAACGTTTGGTGTGAAGCTCGCCGGCCACTACGCTGAATTTGACCGGTGCCGAACCCGCATGCAGGCAGCCCGCGCGGAAATCGCCACCTGTGCCATATCGGGCGCGGTCGGGACATTTGCCAATATCGATCCGGCTGTCGAGGCGCATGTCGCCGAAAAACTCGGCCTTGCGCCTGAGCCGGTTTCCACCCAAGTCATCCCGCGCGACCGTCACGCGCAGTTCTTTGCGACGCTCGCTATAACCGCCGCCGCCGTCGAACGCCTATCAACCGAGGTTCGCCACCTGCAACGCACGGAAGTCCGCGAGGCCCAGGAATATTTCGCACCGGGCCAGAAAGGCTCGTCGGCGATGCCACACAAGCGCAACCCGATCTTGACCGAAAATCTTACCGGTCTGGCCCGCGTCGTTCGCATGGCCGTGGTGCCGGCATTGGAGAACGTGGCACTTTGGCATGAGCGCGACATTTCGCATTCGTCGGTGGAGCGGATGATTGGCCCCGACGCCACCATTACCCTGGACTTTGCCTTGGGTCGCTTGGCCAGCGTGATTGAGAAATTGGTGGTGTATCCCGCCAACATGCTCGAGCATTTGAATAGGTTCGGCGGTATTCATGATTCGCAACGCGTTTTGCTGGCGCTGACGCAGCGCGGTGTCAGTCGCGAGGACGGCTATAAAATCGTCCAGCGTGCCGCCATGAAGGTCTGGCGATCGTTCGGCATCGATCCCGATGATCCGGATGCTGAGATTGAGCTTAATGACGAAGATCGCGAGGCTGCGGCACAGGACAATCGCCTGATGTTCTTCCTAGCGACCGATAGCCAGCTGACTGACGCGCTTTCCAAGGCCGACATGGATGAGTTATTCAACGTCGATCCCGTCGCCTATCACACCAAGAACGTCGATACGATTTTCGCACGTGTCTTCGGCAAGGCATAAGTCGGACAGCGCCAAGACACCCAGAAATCGATCGATTTTACACTAGGTTTTGAAGCGCGCGGCCGACCCATTTTGCGGTCAATTTTTCCTGCGTGGCATTCTGCGACAGGCGCTCGCGCAGGCATTTGAAATCCACATGGTCGAGCGGCTGATCCTGGTTGAAGCACGAAAAAACCACGGTTTCCTCACCAGTATCCGGGTCAATGTGGCGTTGCAGGCACTGCGCGCAGATTTCCTTCATCATGCATTGCATGGGGGAATTAATCGATCCGATGGCCACGTGACCGTCCTTGAAATAACCCTTCAAGGCATTGTGCCGGGCATGCGCGACGGCGGCCATCATGCCGTCTGAGCCGATGGCGACAAGCCTGTCCACTTTGCTGAACGGAATGCCGACGTGGCCGAGGTCATGCGAAGCATAGGCCTTCATGGCATCGACCATATTGCCGACGAACGTCCGGTCCTGAGGGCGGCCCGGCACGAACCCCGGCGCCTCATCGGAACACCAAATGACCATGTCGGATGCGGCCTGGATATTGTCCACATGGTAGCGGTCCTCCAGGGCTTTGTAGCCGGCGAAATAGAGCACCCGCGTACCGGCGGCACGCAATGCCTGTCCGATGGAGAACAGCACGGCGTTACCCAGCCCGCCACCAACCAAAACCACGGTCTGATCGCCGGGCGTTTCCGTCGGCATGCCGGTGGGGCCCATCAGGACCACCGGGTCGCCAGGCTTCATCAATTGGCAGATATCGGATGAGCCGCCCATTTCCAGCGCGATTATCGACACCAATCCCTGTTCCCGGTCGACCCAGGCGCCGGTCATCGCCAAGCCTTCCATGGCCAGCGTCGTATCGCTGGAGCGCGGCGCCAGGGCTTCGTAATTCTGCAACCGGTAAAATTGCCCCGGTTGGAACATCCGTGCCGCGCGCGGCGCGTGGACGATGATTTCGATAATTTTGGGCGTCAGTCGGACGACCTCGTGCACCACCGGCCTCAGGCTATCGTTCATGTGGGTCAGCAGAGATTCCCGGTCAACGGCATTGGGTGCGCGGTTCGACAATACGCGAGTGATTACCGGATAGCCGCGCTTCGCACTGGCCATGGCACTGACCACGTTGCCTTTGAAGGACGGATGCAAGTCGCCGAAGAAACTGATGCCGGGCGAATCTTCATCGTCGGATATGAGGACATATGTCTCGGACGGCTTGGAGAATGTATCCGGCGACACCGGCTCGGCATGTTCATTGATGGCTCGAAAATACTTACCGTCCAATTCATAAACGCCCGGTCGTTCGCGGGCCAAAATCGTGTTCGGCTGGGTACCGGCGGCAACAAGGACGGAGCGGGCCGCCAGCACTGTTTCTTCACCGGTAGCACTCAAGCGGCCGTCCTCGCCGACCTGTTGGACGGCGCAGCGCAAGGCCGACGTCCAGCCCTTTGCATCGATCTCAACGGCGACGGGCGACAGGGTTTCGGCAAACCGAACCCCTTCTTCCATGGCCTTCTCCACTTCCTCGTGGTTCAGGGTGTAGCTCGGCGCGTCGATCAACCGGCGCCGGTACGCCAATGTGACCCCACCCCAGGTGTTGAGCAGTTCAAGAATTTGCGGAGCTTCACCGGTCGTGGCGGCGCGGAGGCGTTCTTCTTTGATGGCACGCCCGTGAGCCAGGAATTCCTCGGCGATTTCCGCCTCGGTCGGCGACCAACCGGCGCGGGCGGCTTCCACGCCCTGCTCCGATGAAAGTACATCAAAGCGCTCGACGAATTTCTCGACCTGGACCACGTAGTAGGCCAGGCTTTCCGTCGCCGTATCGACAGCGGTCAGGCCGCCGCCGACCACGACGACAGGCAGGCGCAATTGCAAATTGGTGATCGAATTTGCTTTTGCCGCACCGGTCAGTTGCAGTGCCATCAGGAAGTCCGACGCCTGGCGCACACCCGGCGCCAGTCCATTGGGGATATTCAACACCGTCGGCCGGCCCGCGCCCGCACACAGCGCAATATGATCAAAGCCCATGGCATAGGCGGAATCTTCCGTCAGTTGCCCACCGAAGCGCACGCCGCCGTACATGGCAAAGGCGCGCCGGCGTTCCAAGAGCAGGCGGATAATTTTCAAATAATTCTTATTCCAACGCACCGTGATGCCGTATTCCGCCACACCACCGAAGCCCGCCATGACCCGGTCATCCAGGCTTTCATATATGGAGGCGACGTCATGAATGGGTTGGAACGGGACCCGCTCACCAAGCGGTGTCACGCCGCTGATCTCAGGCGCCAGGGGTTCGATTTTCGCGCCATCTATGGCGGCGACGAAATGCCCGTCGTTAAGAAGATGATGGGCCAAGGTAAATCCGGATGGCCCCAGGCCGACGACTAGGACGCTGTAGCCTGATTCGGCGCGCGGTAAGGGGCGCCGCAGATTAAGCGGGTTCCACCGCGTCAACAGACCGTAGATTTCAAAGCCCCACGGCAGTTCCAAAACGTCTGCCAAAGTCCGCGTTTCCGCCAACGGCGTATCGACCGGCTCTTGTTTCTGAAAAACGCAGGCCTTCATGCAGTCATTGCAAATGCGATGCCCGGTGCCCACCACCATGGGATTATCAACCACCGCCATGGCCAGCGCGCCAATGACCTCGCCTCGCGTTTTCACCAGATGCATCTCAGAGATTTTTTCCTCCAGCGGGCATCCGGCCAATTTGACGCCGAAAGTGCTGGTTCGAAATTCTCCGGTTTTTTTGTCACTCAAGCCATGCGCGCACGAATCCTTGCCCTGATTGTGGCAGAAGATGCAGTAGTGGCCCTCCGACAACGCTGCTTCCAGGCTGGGCGTCGGCTCTGTCAATTCAAACCCGTCGCGCCGGCGCACGTGATCAGCGCCGATCTCGAGCATGGAAACGTTGTCATGCTCCGCTTGTTCAAGTACCGGCACCAAATTGTATGGATCGATCTTCCCCGGTGTCTTGAACAAAACACTGGCCGCACCGTGATCGCCCGCATGAACACGCCAGGCCGCATACCGAGCGGCCAGGCCAAGGGCTTCGCCATGGGCTTCCGCGTCCTCCAGCCATCCCAGGACGGCGCGGGCAAACAGGTCTTCGTCAAAGGCACCGTTCAGGTATTCGGTGAGCTCGCGTTCCAACGCACTGCCGTCAAGGGCGACGGCGTCATCAGCTTTGATTTTCTTCAGTGCAACCCGTTGGACAAACAATCGGCGGCAAGTAAACACATGGTTCAGGTCTTCGTGGGCGTTGGCCAAGACGGCCAATTCCGCCTCTATATCAAATAATTCCGCCAGGAAATCATCCACATACGGAGAGATTTCAATGAGCAGTTCCGATTCCGCTTTTCGGTCCAATGCATCTGGCGCAGCGCGCGCCGATTTGAGCCGCTCGGCCAACCCCGGATCATCGGCCGCCAAATGACTTAAAAAGGCCGCGTCGATACGTACCAGTCCGCCACGATCATAGAGGTCTTCAAAGGCAACCCCATGGTTTAGCCTTAGCGCCTCTGAGGGCGCGCGCTCAGTGTTATTGGTTCGGCGGTCCATTTGGGTCCCGGCGTTCAGTTCAGGGGCGGAAATCGTGTCGGTTCGGCATCAAGTCGAGGCGACCCGATACGAACGAATGACAGCGTCAAAAATCTAACGAAACACGGGCCGCCGCGCAATGGATTACCGGTTGCATGACCGCATGTTCCGGCCCCATTGGTCGCGTCCTTATGAAATGAAAAAACAACGGAAACCCTTAGCCGCCTCCAAAGCCAATCCGGCGCCGTTTATTCCGGCTCATGGCGGGTGGTGTACATACGGCATCCCTTGGGCGTCGGTTGACTTGAGGTGGCGGCTCCATGCTGAAATCCGTGAAAACAAAATTTTGGGTCTGACAGTGCCGATCACGATTGTGCTGTTCGCGGCCTTACTTGGTGGGTACGAATGGCATAACTACCAGAAAGCCCGCGATGATGTGGGCCAGCGCATCAATCTGTCCGTCGCTAGTCATTCGATAAATTTAGGCTGATCAATGCCCCAAACGTTCGAAGCACCAAAGAGGCCAAGTTATGATGTCGTCATTGTTGGCGGCGCCATGTACGGATCGTCGGTAGCCTGGTTCTTGGCCAACAACTTGGATTTCGACGGCTCGGTCCTGGTCGTTGAACGCGACCCGACCTACGAATTCACCTCAACTGCTCACACCAACAGCTGCATGCGCCAGCAATTTTCTCAGGAAATTAACGTTCGCATCTCGCAATTTGCCGCAGATTACGTGAAGAACTTTCGGTCTTTCATGGGCAATGATCCGCGAGTACCCGAGGTAACACTCCAAAATTTTGGATATATGTATCTTGCCGACAACGAAGCGTTTGCTAGAGTTTTAAAAAAATTTAGGAAATTCAGGTCGCCTGCGGTGCTGGCACCAAGCACATGAGCGCCGAAGAGATCAAAACCACATATCCCTTCTATCACCTGGACGACATCATTGCCGGCAACCACAATCTGATCGATAAAGGATATTTTGACGGCAACACCTTGTTCGATTGGTGGAAGCGTTCGGCCCGCGAAAAAGGCGTTGAATATCTTACCAACGAAGTGATCGCCATGACGCTAAACGCCAGCGGGAGCCAGGTTGAAAGCGTAACTCTGGCAACTGGTGAATTGATTGCTTGCGGCACCGTGGTGAACGCGTCAGGGCCGAGGGCCGTCCGCACCTCGCGGATGGCGGGAATCGAAATTCCCGTCGAGCCCCGCAAGCGCTATACCTTCATTTTCGATGCCGAGACGCCGCTCAAAGGCGATTTGCCGCTGACCATCGACCCTTCCGGCGTGCATATGCGAACCGACGGCGCCTATTATCTCGCCGGCTGCCCGCCCGATGATGATCCACCAGTCGATTACGACAACTTCGTCCAAGATCACAGCATCTGGGAAGAAAAAGCCGGGCCCGCAATCGCGCACCGAATTCCTCAATTCGAAGCGATCAAATTGATCAATTCCTGGGCTGGGCATTACGCCTATAACACGTTTGATCAAAACGCGATCTTGGGGCCTCACACGACGGTCAGAAACTTTATCTTCGTCAACGGATTTTCAGGGCACGGATTCCAGCAATCGCCGGCCATGGGTCGAGGCACGGCCGAGCTTATCGTTTTCGGGGAATACAGATCGCTGGATTTGTCGCCGTTCAATTACACGCGCATCGAAAACAACCTTCCGTTCACTGAGGACGCGGTTATTTAGTGCGGCGCAATCTCTAAACCGGCGCTTCGCCTTCCAAAATCACCTGGTCCGTAACTCAGTGTTCCCTGTGGTCATTGCCATAAAACACAACGGCCCAAACTCGTTCAGAATTCGACACACCGTCGTGAACTTCCTATACTGACTACTCGACATGGGGAAGGAACATGTTGAGGGTCGTGAATAGTGAACGACAATATGGATAAGGCCGGCGGTGCTCCGGCAGCCGCGGCCGTTTCGACGGATGCTGGTGCCGCGCCGGCGGCGAGGTACAAAACCCCAATTCAGGTCAACGTGGTGGCGGTCGACGACCTCCTGGACGTTCTGGCCTTGGCGCTCCGTGATTTTCGCGCCGCACCCGTCTACGGGATATTTTTTTCCGGTATATACGTGGTCGGCGGCTGGGCGCTGATCGCGCTGTTGCTACTTTTCGACCTGCCCTATCTGATCTACCCGCTGGCCGCTAGCTTTGCACTGATCGCGCCGTTCATCGCCAGCGGCTTCTATGTCGTTAGCCGGCAGTTGGAAAACGAGCAAGCCATGCGGCCAGGCATGGGGCCAGACACGGGGCCGGACATGGGCAAGCCCGACCTTTCATGGACTTTGGTGTTCGCCACGGTGAAATCCATGTTCGATCGGGACCTGGGCTGGATGGCTCTGGTCACCGGTTTCTCCTGGTTCATCTGGCTGGATATTGCCGCTTTTCTGACTTTCGGCTTCATGGGCTTCCAGATCTTCGGCTTCGAGGAACTGATCGACGTGATCTTCACGACGCCGTCTGGTTGGCTGTTCCTGGTTGTCGGCAACGCCGTCGGCGCGATCATCGCCTTCGCCGTGTTTTCCTATTCGGTGGTCTCGATCCCGATGTTGTTCGACCGTGACATCGATTTCGTCACCGCGATGCTGACCAGCGTCCGTTTCGTCACTGCAAACCCCCGCGTCATGGCGGTCTGGTGTGCGATCATCGCGGCGACGGTCGCGGTTTCGCTGCTCTCGGGCCTAGTCGCCTTGTTTGTCACGCTGCCAGTTCTTGGTCATGCCACCTGGCATCTCTATCGCCGTGCCGTGCCACCGCCTCAATAGGGCACTTCGCCCTGCTAATTCTCCGGCGGCAAACCTAAACATTAGCCGGCCGGCACATCTTCCAACGTGTGTTCAGTGGGTTGCGGCGTCACGGTCATCAAGGTGACTCCGTCGGGCGCTTCGAACCGGTGCCAGGTGCCTTCGGGCACGATGACGATCATGCCGGCCTTCAAATTGTGTTGTTCGACGGCCTCGCCGGCGACCAGGCTGATGACCGCCCCACCACCCAGAACATGAACGATCTCATCAGCGGGATGGCGCTCCCATGGGCTGGTGCCGGAAAAGCTGCCTGCGAACATTGCGCCGTCGCGGTAGGTGCCAAGGCGGGCAAATGTTCCCGACGTATCGGACTCGGGCGTACGGCCGTCTAGAAAACTGACGGATTTGAGCGCCGCCTCGATATCGATCGTTTCAGCCATTTTATTCTCCCGAGAAATGATCCGCGTAGAACGGCGTCGCTTTCAAACCCGTGCCGGTCAGAATGACGACGGTTTCCTCGGCGGCATCGATTTGCCTCGACGCGATGAGTTGAGTGAACCCCGCCGCGGCGTGCGCCGACGTCGGCTCGGTATAGATGCCCGCCGCCGCCAAATTCAGCGCGGCCCGGGCGATGTCCTCCTCGGCTACCGCCACCGTGCCACCACTGCTTTCGCGCACCGCATCCAGCATCTGCTTCAACCGGATCGGTCGTTTGATCGCCGTGCCCTCGGCAATGGTCATGCCGAATTCGGTTTCAACAAAATCGTCCGAGCCAGCCTGAAAACTGGCATGCAAGGGGGCGCAATTGGCCGGCTGGGAGACGAACAGTCTCGGCAACCGCGTCGTTTCACCCGACGCCATCAATTCTTTGAAGGCTAAATAGCAACCCAAGAGATTACTGCCTGCCGACGCCGGGATGACGATGTTATTGGGAACAGTGAAATTCAAATCTTCCCAGATTTCATAGCCCAGCGTCTTCGTGCCCTGCAAAAAGAATGGGTGCCAGTTGTGACTAGCGTACAATATTTCAGCCGCCTGGGTGATGGCTGCCGCTTCCGTGGCTTCGCGCGGGCCTGGGATCAATTCAATCTCGGCACCGTATGCGCGCGCTTGGGCGACCTTTGCGGGCGACGTGGTCTCAGGCACCAATACTTTGACTTTGATACCCGCCGCCGCCCCGTACCCGGCAATGGCCGCGCCACCGTTGCCGGAACTGTCTTCCAGAATATGGGTGATGCCTTGCTGGCGGAGGATTGAGACCAACACCGACGCGCCCCGGTCCTTGAACGACCCGGTCGGCGAAAACCATTCCAACTTGAAGTTACACGCCACGCCATCAAATTCGCCCCGGTGCAGCGGTGTGCATCCCTCGCCCATGGTCACGGGGGCGTCGACTTCCAGAGGTAGTGCGCGGCGATAACGCCAAATTGAGCGCGTCTCCGCGTCGATCTGATCGCGCCGAATACCCGGCAGGTCAGTCAGCATCAGCGGATTGCCGGCAGGCGAACGCCAAATGGGTTGGTCGAGAGGATAAGTATCCCCGCTGACGAGGTCGATGTAGGCGGCGTCTGTATTGAAGGACATTCTGAGCCTCATTTCATGGGTGTTGTCGCCATTATGCGTCGTCGAGGGCCATATTAACGGCCGCACGGCAGTGGATTTCAGTGGTTGAGAAGGTGGCGATGTCGGTGTCGCAGGGGCGGATCAGCAGCGGGATTTCCGTGCATCCCAAAATGACGCCCTCGGCGCCCCGATCGGTCAAATCGCACATGATGCTGAGGTAGCCCGTGCGCGTTTCCTCGGTAAAGACATCCCTTACCAACTCGTCGTAAATTTTGTCGTGGATATATGTTTTTTCACCCTCATCGGGGATAATCGTGGTGATCCCATGATTTTTCAGAACGTCAGGATAAAACGGCTCTTCCATGGTTTTTCTGACGCCCAGCAGCGCCACCGTGGTCAACCCGGCGGCCTGGACAGCGCAGCCTGTGGCATCGGCGATATGCAAAAACGGGATGGATATTTGCGGCGCGACGCGGGGCACAAACCGATGCACGTCATTACACGAAATCACGATGAATTCGGCGCCACCGCGCTCAACCGCCTTGGCGGCATGCAAAATTATTTCACACGCCGCGTCCTCGTCCTGGCGCTCGATCACGGCATCGACATAATGTTGCCGGTCCACACTTTGCAGGATCAATTCAGCCGAATGAACACCGCCCCTTGCCTCTTGTGTCATTTCATTGATGCGTTTGTAATATTCCGCGGTGGATACCCAGCTCAAGCCGCCGATCATGCCGATTTTTTCAATATTCCCTCCCCTGCATTGCCCATGTTCGGACACGGCAAGCCCCGTCGTTCAGGCCCGCGCTTCCAGCCTGGACAACTGCACGCCGGAAAAGATGATCAGTCCGATCCCCGCGACGGTCAACATATCGGGCCACTGGCCGAAGAACACGATACCCAACAACACCGCGTAAATCAGGGTCGAGTATTTGTAGGGCACCAGCGCCGAGACGTCTGTGGAGCGGAGCGCGAAAATAAACAAGAACTGTCCGGCAATCGCCACGGGGCCCATCAAGGCGTAAAGCATGAGGTCTTCAAGTGGCGGCCAATCGCCGATATAGAATGCCGGAACCGTCAAAAGCGCGACCGCGAACATGTTGGTGTAGAACAGCAGCGTCACGGCGCCCAGGCGGTGGCTCAGATGTTTAATGACAATGACCTCACCGGCCATGATCGCCGCACCCAAAAACGCGATGCCGGCGGCAGGCTCCATGAACACTCGGCCCAGAAGTTCCGGCGACGGTTGGGCGACGATGACAGCACCTGCCAGGGATAATGCCGCCGCCGCCCAGCGCCGTGGCGAAACGCGTTCGCCAAGAATCAACATGGCCAGGACCAGCACGAAAATACCGTCGGCGAAACTGATCGCCAGGGCATCGGCGTAAGTCATATGGGTGGTTGCGTAGATCACACAAGTGACGCCCGCGGCACCGAACGACGCGCGCAAGGCAATCAACGGCCAGGCAGGGGCGCGAAACGAGCCCCCCCGCGACACCCGCCAGAGCATGATCGGCAAGATCGTCAGAAAACCCGTAAAGTAACGGATGAACGTCACTTGCAGGCCGTTGACCTCTCCACCGGCGAGCTTCGGGATGGAGAACATCAAGGCGAACAAAAATCCTGACGCCAACATCATCAAGATGCCCCGTTGATGGGCGCTGATCGGCCCGCGGAACCGGCCGAAATGCCAGCGCGATGACCACCGCTCAAAGGGCCTATGTGGCTGTTGCATTATGCGTGTGAACTCTTCCATGGTGCTTTTGTAGGACATACACTTTCATATAGGAATGCACTATTTTGAATAATTCTTATTCACAATTGCATGGTCTTGAATCCCTGTAATCGGCTATAAATTCATCATGAATTGGGATGATCTCAGAATATTCCTGGCGCTTTCGCGCGACGGCACGCTGTCGGAGACGGCGCGCAAGCTGAAGGTTTCACAGCCCACCGTGGGACGCCGGATCGAGCGCTTGGAACGCGACATGGACGCCAAGCTGTTTGACCGGCTGGCCGACGGCTATGCGCTGACGGCCGCCGGCGAACGTTTGGTCCCCATGGCCCAGGACATGGCGCACGCTGCGGAAGCTCTGGATCGCACCACGGCGGCGCTTTCCGACACCATCGACGGCACGGTCAGAGTTTCCGTCCACGAAAGTCTGACGCCGTTCATTATTGATCACTTGGAGCCCATGCGCATCCAACTTCCGGACGTTGAGTTCGAATTGTTCGTCACCCATATTCAGGTCAACCTGTCGAAACGTGAGGCCGATATTCTAATTCGCGACGAACTTCCCGCCGCTTCCAGTCTCACCGCGCGGAAACTTGCCGAAGCCGCCTATGCGGTTTACGGCGCCAAGAATTATGTGGACGCCCATCCGGCGGCAAAAACCGACAGACGCTTTCAAGATTGTGATTGGATCGGCTTTGACGAGATGCACGCCCGGTTCGCGGGTTACGCGTGGCTCACGAACAATATGGGCAACCGCGCGCCCGTCTATCGCACCAATAACGGCCTCGTCCTAAAAGATGTGGTGAAATCCGGCGCGGGATTGGGCGTGCTGCCGTGCTTCGTCAAAGACGGTGATCCTTCATTGGTCCGCCTGACGCCGCCGCTTAAAGACGTCGTCGAACCGTTGTGGATGCTGGTGCACCCTGACATGAAACGCCGTCCCGCTATCCGCGCCGTCATGGACGCGCTGATTGCGGCGTTTAACGAAAAGAAATCTGTGTTGGCGGGAACCACCGCCTGAGCGAGCGGCTCAGCCTTCGTCTTGAATTTGCTGAATGGCGACGGCGTTCAATTCGCTGATTTTGGCGCGAACGGCGTCTTCCGATACGTCGGATCCTTTCGCCTCGATATCGGCCATCACTTTGCGCATGACGTCTTCGATACCGGGCTCATCCAGATCAGCGATGACAACTTCCTTGGCGTACTCCTCGGTTTCCGCCGGACCCATGCCAAACTCACCGGCTAGCCACTGCCCCAACAGCTTGTTGCGCCGGGCTTCGGCCTTGAACTCAAGTTCCTGGTCCATCTGGTATTTGCGTTCTTCGCCTTTTTGGCGATCATTCATGACGTCGGACATGACGGTCTCCCTCGATAGCGTGAATTGGGCGGCGTGAATTTCGCCATTGATATACGGTTGTTTGGCACGCCCCGCAAGCGTCGCCGGTGTGTATATGCCCATCATGGCGTCGCCGGCTGGTATGCGTTGGCGAAACGGTTTATGAGAGCCCCATGTGCACCGTCGTCATTCTCCGCCGCCCCGATCACGACTGGCCGCTGATCATTGGCGCCAACCGCGATGAAATGCGCGATCGCCCGGCCAAGCCACCGGCCCGCCACTGGGACGACCGCGATCATGTCGTCGCCGGTATGGATGAATTGGCCGGCGGCACCTGGCTGGCACTCAATGACGACCGATTGGTGGCCGCCGTATTAAATCGCTACGGTTCGCTGGGCCCCGACGCGACGAAACGCTCGCGCGGTGAACTGCCCCTGGAAGCCGTCGATCACGCCGAAGCCAAACAAGCCGCGAAGGCGCTCGCTTTGCTGGAGCCCGAAAGCTATAGGACCTTCAACATGGTCATCGCCGATACCCTGGACGCCTTCTGGGTGCGCTCCGACGGGAAACGGGTTGAGGCCCTGGAAATTCCCCAAGGCTTGTCGATGATCACCGCCAACGATCTCAACGACACCGAAGGCTCGGACCGCATAGGTTTTCATTTGGACCGCTTTCACCGGGCGCCGGCGCCCGATCCGGGCTTGGGTGATTGGGACACCTGGAAAGCGCTGTTGGCGTCGGGCGACGCGGCACCGGGCGCCGGGCCGGGCGGCGCCATGTGCGTGGGAACAGACACCGGTTTCGGCACCGTATCGTCATCGCTGATCGGGTTGCCCAGCGTCAACCGGACGACCCTGAAACCGCAATGGCTCTATTGTGATGGTCCACCGGATGCGGCTGTATTTCAGTCCGTTGATTTTGCCTGACGTATCACCGACGGCTTGATTCGGCGCTTTTCAGGGCGCCCGCAATGGGCGCGATTGTCTTCCCCCAAGACACCTGCTATAGGGACAAACATTCCAACGGGCGTCTTCCAGCCCAAACGGGACAAAACATCATGGCCAGACGTCGACAAGTATACGAGGGCCGGGGAAAAGTGCTTTTCGAAGGGCCGGAACCCGGAACACTCGTGCAATATTTCAAAGACGACGCCTACGTCCGCAAGACCCGCAAGCAGGGCACCATCACCGGCAAAGGCGTGCTGAATAATCGGATTTCCGAATACCTGATGCAGCGGTTGGGCGAGATCGGTGTACCGACGCATTTCATGCGCCGTCTCAATATGCGCGAACAGTTGGTCCGCGAAGTTGAAATCATTCCGGTCAGTGTCGTGGTCCGCAACGTCGTCGCCGGCGAATTGGCGGAACGCTTCGCCATGCCGGAAGGCACCGCCCTGCCACGCTCCATCATCGAGTTCTATTATAAGTCCGAAGAGCTGGACAATCCGATGGTCACCGAAGAACACATCACCGCCTTTGGCTGGGCGCATCCCCACGATATCGATGAGATCCTCGCCTTGGCGCTCAGGATCAACGATTTCCTGACCGGGCTTTGCTTAGGGATCGGGCTCCGGCTTGTCGACGTACAACTGGAATTCGGCCGGCTTTGGGAAAACGAACAAATGCGTATCGTACTGGCGGACGAAATCAGCCCCGACAACTGCCGGCTCTGGGATCTGGAAACCAACGAACCCATGGACAAGGACCGGTTTCGAAAGGATCTGGGCCGGGTCGAGGAAGCCTATCAAGAGGTTGCCCGACGGCTTGGCATCTTGCCGGAATCGGGCCCCAGCGACATCAAGGGACCCAAGACCCTACAATAAACCTACAGTTATTCTTACGGGCGATGAGGCACATTCAATGAAGGCAAAAGTTCACGTTACCTTGAAAAACGGAGTCCTCGACCCGCAAGGCAAGGCCGTCCAGCATGCGCTCGGTGCGCTTGGTTTCGACGGCGTCGACGATGTCCGCCAAGGCAAGTTCATTGAACTGGAACTGACGGAAACGGACACCGCGGCCGCCCACGCCCACGTCACCGATATGTGCGAAAAATTGCTCGCCAATACGGTGATTGAAAATTATTCCATCGAGATCGCCGAGCCCTAATCGCAACCACCAGGAGCTTTGCCATGAAAGCCGCCGTCATCGTATTTCCCGGGTCAAACTGTGACCGTGATCTTCAGGTGGCGCTTCGCAGTGCCATGGGTGCTGCGCCGAAAATGGTCTGGCACGGCGACAGTGACATGCCCGACGTCGATCTGATTGCGGTACCGGGCGGTTTTTCCTACGGCGATTACCTGCGGTCCGGCGCCATGGCGGCAAAATCACCGATTATGAAAGAAGTCGTCGCCCGAGCCGGTAAAGGCGTGCCGGTTTTGGGCATCTGCAACGGCTTTCAAGTGCTCACCGAAGCCGGCCTGTTGCCCGGCGCCCTGATGCGCAATGCGCAACTCAAATACATCTGCAAGGATGTGCTTTTGAAGGTCGCGGCCAACGACACAGCCTTCACCCAAGCCTATGACCAAGACCAGGTGATCAGGATCCCCATCGCCCATCATGACGGCAATTACTTCGCCGATGACGACACCTTAAACGAATTGGAAGACGATAACCGCGTGGCTTTCCGCTATTGCGACGCGGCGGGCACCTTGTCTGAGGACGCCAATCCGAACGGCTCGCAACGCGCTATTGCCGGCATCTTCAATAAAAACCGCAACGTGCTCGGCATGATGCCGCACCCCGAACGCCTGGCCGATGCAAAGCTTGGCGGCGCCGACGGCAAACCGATGTTTGACGGACTGGTGCAGGCGCTGGGCTGAGACCAACGGCCAATTTCACAATCAATTTAGAAGGTTTTTTTAAAGCCCGCCCAGCTTACAAAGCTGGTTAGCGGCGCCGCTGCAACCATTCATCACGATGCGGCTGCCGCCGTGACTGATGGTCAGGCACATATGATTGAGCTTCGAGCGAATTTCGCCCTTGCTGGTCACATACCATTGCTGGCTTTTGGCTTTTTCGCATGATTCCTGGACAACCGCCGCACCGCGTTTCTTATCGGCGTTCAAGATATTCAGACACAGCCCGCTGTGCTTGACCTGAAATTGCTTCGAAGACGTCCGCACCCATTGCTGCGAAACCTTGCCATGGCAATCCCCGATGACAGCACTTTTGCCTTGTGAGCGCGATGCCCTCTGAATAGCCAAGCAGCCACTTGCGCCGGCAGCGCTGATGACAACAGGTTTTTTCGCTTGCTTGGCGTGTGTCGACGATGTCGCGGACGCGAAAATGCCCAGCGCCGCAACCAGGGCGGCGGCAAATCCTATCCAACATCTGATATTGATGCGTTTCATGATTCCCCAGGCACAATGAGTCAATAATCACAAAACCTAGCACGAAATCCCTAAAAAAGCGATAATAAACGAACAATCTCATTTCAGCCCAATATGAGCATTCTTTCGTAGCGCTTTGATTCATTTGACTCTAATGGATGGCGACCGGCCCGGCATGCGCTACACTGCGCCGATCATGGCCATTTTGCCGCTTCACGACGACACGCCGCTTCGCCGCATCCGACGCGCATATGTCTGTATGTCGATGATCACGGTCTGCGTCATGGTGTTCATTTATGAACTGACCTTGAGCGGCGCCGAGATCGAAAATTTCATCCTCGCCTTCGGCGCCATTCCCCGCGTTCTGCTCGGTGGTGCCCATCTTGATCCAGGCATAAAAGTCATTCCCGGTTGGGCGACATTGTTTTCGTCCATGTTCGTCCACGGCGGCTTCATGCATCTCGCCGGCAATATGCTGTTCTTGTGGGTGCTGGGCGACAACATCGAAGACGCCATGGGACATTCCCGGTTCGTACGCTTTTATTTGCTTTGCGGCGTCACCGCGGCATTGGCGCACGCCGGCACGGACATCTGGTCCGAAGCCCCCATGGTCGGCGCATCGGGGGCAATCTCAGGCGTCATCGGCGCTTATCTGGTCCTGCATCCGCGCGCGCCAATCCGGACCCTGGTCTGGTATTTCATCATTTGGCTGCCGGCCTGGTTGGTGCTGGGGTTTTGGATCGGATTTCAATTCCTGAGCGCCGCCCTGGCCGCCGGTGGCCTGATGGGGGCGGACGGCGGGGGCGTCGCCTGGTGGGCGCATATCGCAGGCTTCTTCACCGGCGCCATCCTCATTGTCTTCATGCGCGACAAAGAAGTGCCGCTTTTCGACAAGGGCTACACGCGCGTCGACCACCGGGTACTGGTGACAAAACCGCGCTCAAAAAAGCAACGGCATAGATGATAAGAAGGTAACTCGGAACGTGACTGCGCGAAAGCCGCAATAACACCACGGAACTTAGCTACGTGATGACTGACCGTTGAGAACCTGCAATTCATCTTCAATGGAATAAACCACACAAAAAGCCCTCTTCACGTCGTTGTATCGTCGGCATGTGGCCAAGGCTTTCTCTCGCGCGGCCCCGGCATCATTTTCATCCCACGTAAGCGTCGAATAATACGCGATCGGTGGGTGTCCATCGTCCGGTTCTTTGTCGATGGCGATGGCAAATGCCTTGTGGCGTTTCGCGAGCGTATAGCGGGTCAATTTGTCCTTGCCAGTTGCATAAGCGAACACAAAACTGCTTTGACTGTCGCCGATTAGACGCCCATCGCGCAGACCCGCATGAAACTCATCATAAGTAATGTTGATATCCCCGGTACCGCAACGGCTGCCCGCGTACACTTGGCTGAACCGATATTTTTGCTTAGCCGGCGGCCTGCAAAATACGGCGGCTCCATCCAAAGGATTGACGGCAGCCGGCCCAGCGTCGTTTGTGTTTCTGTTGGCCTTCGATACCGGTGCGACGAGAGATTTTTCAAAACTTTCAGTCGTCGCGTGGCGATTGCTGTCATAATACGCAATGGCGCGCTCGAGTTTTTCCTTCGCGTATCCCGACACGTTGATATCACCGATGGAATGAATTTCGCAGTCCAGCGCCTGAACCGTGTGCCGGTCCTTGTTGCATCCCCTGAGCGCAGCTTTCATTGCCGTCCGAACGTCATTCCGGTTCCGTGTATACGCGGATGACGACCCCGACAGGTCGGTGTTCAAAGTCGTTGCATAGGCCCGAATATGCGGCTTCTCGCGATAGGAATCATAAGAATAAGCCAAGCCGGGATCTATACCGGAAACGGTTTTACACCCGGTCAAAATTGGCGGCAGCATTGCAATCACGCATATTGGTATTGCTAGTCGGGAGATGCCTGTCGCCATGCTAATTAACTTTCGGCATGATTGATTACTCAACACAAATACAATCAACTTTTACGAATTGATGCAATCATATCCTGGCAATTACCGTAACGGCGTCGACGCGAGGTACCGCTCCTCAACCGCACGGCTCAATATTTCCCGCAATCCAAGGCTTGCGTGTCGTGAGTTAACAGCGAACAAAAAACCTCACGCCGTCTTGGCGGTCTCCCAGGTCTCGGCGGTGTCCGTATAGGATTGCTCATCGAAAGAGCGTTCGTTGTCCCAAACGTTCTTGGGCAGCGGCAGCCCCGCAAAATCCGCGTCGACCAATGGGCCATCGGGCTCGATACCCAGTTTTTCGCGCAGCATCAGGATGATTTGGCGGGTATGTTGGCCGGAATGCCAGCCCGTTCTCTCCAGCACTTCGTGCAGGCTGACCTCGCCGTAGTAGACCTTGCCAGGCTGCTTAAAATCCGTGGTCGCGCCATCGCGATCCCACCACGCTGCAAACCGTTCGCGATTGCCTCGCCCATAGGCCATCAGATCGTCTTTTGTCTTCATTTCGTCCGGCAAAATCGATTTCAGCGCTTCATAGGTGTAGGGCGCATCGTGTTCAACCCGATCAAGAAACACCTTCGGCACATCGAACACGTGATATACTAGCTGGCGGCATGAACGGGGCCGGCCCGGCAATATATCATCGAGTTGATCATCGGGAATTTGCGCCAGATAGCGCCCGGCCGCATCCAAGATCATCAGCACTTTGTCTTTCATTTCCTCCGGCGTCAGCATCGTGTGGCCTTCGTATTCAAATCCGGCGACCTCGGCGACATCACGGAAAACCGCGCCATTGGCCCAGGTGGTGCCGCGCGCCGCGATCGGCACCATGCGAACGCCCAAGGCTTGCAGTTCCGTAAAGGCTTCGTCGTCTTCCAAGACATTGACCGATTCAAACGGAATGCCGTGATCGAGAAGAAACTCCTTGGTTTTCAAGCAACTTGAACACCCAGGCTGCCAGTAGACTTTCAACGGCAGTGCCAGATTTTCCGGCGTGCCGGCGTTTTCAAGATTGCTCATGAGCTAACTCCCAATTCGATATCATCATCAAACCAGCCCCGACGGGTTGGCTATTCATTTAAAAGATTTCTAAATTCTAGGCGTGATCGGCGATGATTCACAATCACATTAGCGGATAATGTCAGATTTCAACCGACGTGCCCGTCGCATTCTATTTCGCACGGCGGCGCATTTCCGCGCGGAGCATCACTAGAATTTCATCCGCCGCCCCCGCCGTCGCGCACAATCCAGGGCGCGGCGCCCCCATTGATCTCAAATGGATGGGTCGGCGCCGTGCGCGAGCAATAATTCCACCACATCGGGATGGTTTTTGAAGGACGCCAAGATCAACGGCGTCACCAGTTCGCCGTCCTGCCAGTTCACCGTAGCGCCGCCGACTAACAATTGCCGGGCAATCGTCATCTTGCCGTCGCGGGCCGCAAAGATCAGCGCTGTGTTCCAGACATCATCGAAGGCATCGACATCAACCCCCACCTTGAGCAAACGGGCAACAGCCACCGAATCGCCGCGTTTTACGGCCGCAACGAGAGGCGAGTCGGCCCCGCCATGGGACGTGCCATAGGACAAGGCGGTCACCCAAAATGACGCCAAAATAGCCCCAATCGCGAGGAATTTCCGATCCATGGCATGGCACTTACCACGTGGCGGCTTCTGCGCGTTGTCAAACGCGCGTGATCTGCTATGAAAGCCTTATGAGCGCACCGACTGTCGAGTCTGAAATTACACCCGAGATTATCGCCGAACACGGCCTCAGCGAGGCCGAGTACGACAAGGTTCTGGAGATCATGGGCCGCGCGCCGAACATCACCGAGCTTGGCATCTTTTCCGTCATGTGGTCGGAACACTGCTCGTATAAATCTTCCAAACATTGGCTCAAGACATTGCCCACGGAAGCGCCCTGGGTGATCTGCGGCCCCGGTGAGAATGCCGGCATCATCGATATCGGCGACGGCCAGGCGGCGATCTTCAAGATGGAAAGCCACAACCACCCGTCCTACATCGAGCCCTATCAAGGCGCGGCCACCGGTGTCGGCGGCATCTTGCGCGACGTCTTCACTATGGGTGCGCGCCCCGTCGCCAATATGAACGCGCTCAGGTTTGGCTCCCCCGAGCACCCGAAAACCCGTCATCTGGTCGACGGCGTCGTGGCCGGCATCGGCGGCTACGGCAATTGCGTCGGGGTGCCGACGGTCGGCGGTGAATGTATCTTCCACTCGGCCTATGACGGCAACATTTTGGTCAACGCCATGACGGTGGGCATCGCCGACACCGACAAGATTTTCTATTCCGCCGCATCGGGGGCAGGCAATCCCATTGTTTATGTGGGGTCCAAGACCGGGCGCGATGGCATTCACGGCGCGACCATGGCATCAGCCGAATTCGATGATGATTCGGATGAAAAACGCCCGACCGTACAGGTCGGCGATCCGTTCACCGAAAAACTGCTGATCGAGGCGTGTCTTGAACTGATGCAAACCGATTGCATCGTCGGCATCCAAGATATGGGCGCGGCTGGATTGACGTCATCGGCATTCGAGATGGCATCAAAGGGCGGCATGGGCGTTGAATTGGACCTCGACCAAGTGCCGCAACGCGAAGAGAACATGACCGCCTATGAGATGATGCTGTCGGAAAGCCAGGAACGCATGCTGATGGTTTTGAAACCCGGCAGCGAAGACGAGGCCCGGGCGATCTTTGAGAAATGGGAATTGGATTTCGCCATCGTCGGCACGCTCACCGAAACAGGCCGCATGGTGTTGATGCATCACGGCCGGATGGTCGCCGACTTGCCCATCGACCCACTGGCCTTGGCGTCGCCGGAATACGACGAAAAAGAACGCCCCTGGACGCCGACGCCGCCCCCCGCCGCCATCGACGCGGAAAGCATCGCCGCACCGAACGATCCGCTGGCCGCCTTGGCCAAAATACTGGGCGCGCCTGATATGGCATCAAAGCGCTGGATATGGGAACAGTACGATCACATGGTCATGGGCGATACGCTGGGTCACGGACGGCCTGGCGGCGACGCTGCACTGGTCCGTGTTCACGGCACCGATAAGGCGTTGGCCGTCACCACCGATTGCACGCCACGCTATTGCGTCGCCGACCCGGTCCAAGGCGGCCGTCAGGCGGTCGCGGAAACCTGGCGCAACATCACTGCCGTCGGTGCGAAACCGCTGGCGATCACCGATTGCATGAACTTCGGCAACCCGGAGCGCCCGGAAATCATGGGGCAGTTTGTGGGCGCCATTGAAGGCATGCGCGAAGCCTGTGTTGCGCTGGAATTCCCGGTCGTTTCCGGCAACGTGTCGCTCTACAACGAAACCAAAGGTGAGGCGATTTTACCAACGCCGGCCATTGGTGCCGTCGGGCTCATCGAGAATGCCAACAAAAGCGTCGGCCTTGGCATTACCAAGGCCGGATTAACGCTGATCTTGATCGGCGACACAGAAGGCCATCTCGGCCAGTCTATGTACCTGCGCGAGATTGAAGGCCGCGAAGACGGCGCCCCACCACCGGTCGATTTGGCCACCGAGCGCCGCAACGGTGATTTCGTCCGCGCCCAGATCAATGACGGCAACGTTGCCGCCTGCCACGATCTATCGGATGGCGGGCTGCTTATCGGCGCTGCCGAAATGGCAATGGCCGGCAATGTCGGTGTAACGCTGGATGCGGATGCCGCCAGCACTTTGCCGCTGCACGCTTGGTTGTTCGGTGAAGACCAGGCGCGCTACCTGATCGCCGCGGACAACGCCGCGGCCCTCCTCGCCGACGCTAAGACCGCCGGCGTCTCAGCCGCGCAAATCGGTGTCAGTGGCGGCGACGCGGTCGCAGTGGCAGGCTTCTCAATTGCGCTGTCGAAGCTTAAACTCGCCCATGAAAGCTGGCTGCCCGACTTCATGAACGTTGGCTGAGAGGTCGCGGTGGCGCGCAAGCACAAACCATGATGAATGGCGGCGAGGTCGTCGTCGAGACGTTGCTGTCACGCGGCATCGATACGGTGTTTTTTGTTGCCGGTGGCACCTATGTCACGGTCCTGGAAGCGCTCAGCCGCCATCAAGATGAGATTCGTGCCGTCCCGACCCGGCTGGAATCATCGGCCATGTTTGCTGCCGAGACCTATGCGGCGATCCGTCGCAAGCCGGCTTGCGTTTTCGTCAGTCGCGCGCCTGGGGCATCTAACGCCGCCATCGGCGCGCATACGGCAATGCAGGCGTCGCGGCCCATGGTCCTGTTCATTGCCAATATTCCGCGCGCCCAAAAAGGCCGCGAAGCCTTTCAAGAGATCGACTACCTCCGCATGTTCAATCCCATCGCCAAGGCGGTGTTCGACGTCGCCTCCTTCGACGAACTGGCCGACGTCACGGCCCGCGCTTTGGATCTTGCCGTCAGCGGTCGGCCCGGCCCCGTCGTCTGCGCAATTGCTAAAGATATTCTGGATGGCAAAACCGGCACGCCGACAATCCCCGATGTCCCGGCACCGGTAATTCTCGGCGCCGAACCACAAGCCGTCGAGACCGCCTGCGCGCTCATCCGTGATGCCCACCATCCGATTATCCTGGCAGGCGAGATGATCGCCAATGAAGGTGCGATACGTGAACTCAAGGACTTCGCCGAGATTACGGGCGCCGGGGTCATGGCCGCCTACAGGCACCAAGATGTTTTTTTGAACGATCACCCGGCCTATTTTGGTCAGCTTACCCTCAACCGGTTGCCGTTCCAGACCGAGGCTTTGGACGCCTGTGATTTGGTGATCAACATCGGCAGCCGCCTGGATAGCGCGACCACGGCAGACTATACATTGATCCGCGCCGACCAGAAGATGATCATGGTGTATCCTGACGCCGCGACGTTCTCCGCATGGCAGGCCAACGTGGCACTGGGCGCCAACGTCAAACCGGCACTCGCCGCCATGAACAGAAATCTCAAGGATTTCACGCCGCCGCCGGCCCGGCTCGAATGGCGCAATGCCATTCATGCCCAGGAAACCGCCTACGCGGTCCCCGGTGAAGTCGAAGTTCAAGGTGACGTCGACATGGCTGAAATCATCGCGGCATTTGCCGCGATGGTGCCCACCGATACCATCCTTTCGTCCGACGCGGGGACCTTTGGACGCTGGCTGCACCGCTACTACCGTTGCAACGCACCCTACAGCAGCTTCGGGCCGATTTCAGGCGCCATGGGTTATGGCGTCCCCGGCGCCATTGGTGCTGCCATCGCCGACCCGTCGCGCCCGGTGTTTGCCTGGTGCGGGGATGGCGGGTTCCTGATGACCGGGCAGGAGGCGACGACCATTGTCCAAGAGAAACTCCCGGTGAAGATCATCGTCTGCGACAACGCTGCCTGGGGCTCAATCCTGGTGCATCAGCAGAAACGCTTCGACGACTGGGATTTTGGCACTAGGCTGGTTAGTCCCGATTTCGCGACCCTCGGACGGGGATACGGCATGGCTGCATTCACGGTCAGTGAGACGAATGCCTTCGCCGACGCCTTGAAAGGTGCCATGGCCCACGACGGCCCGGCGCTGATCCACCTGAAGCTCGACCTCCGCGACGTCTCGCCCTATTCAGGAAGCGCACGTTAGTCCTTCTCAATTGGCCAATGAAAATTAGCGGCCGTTCAATGCTCATTGTCGGATGCATACCCGCGCGCCGCATCGACCTCAACTGCGCTTCCGGATCGCTCAGCGGCCACCCCATAGCCGCCACCGCCGGGCGTGCGCACGACCACCACGTCACCTTTTTGCAAGATATGCTGAGTCCGGTGATTGACGGCCTCACCGTTGATTTCAACGCTGCCGAGGCCGCCCTGCCCACCGCCGGCAAAGCCCGGCGCGGGCACGCGAGTGCGCTCGGCCATGAACATCATGGCGATCGGCCGCTCGGACGTGCAGACCATCTCCACGTCCTGGCCCAGGCCGCCGCGATGGCGTCCGGCGCCGCCCGAGCCCGGACGCAGTTTCTTTTCACGGATCAGCAAAGGTGCGTTGCGCTCGGCAACCTCAACCGGGGTTGATGAAATATTCGAGGGCCAGCTCAGACAGCTTTCGCCGTCTTTGTCCGCCAGCGCGCCCATTCCGCCATTGAAAAACAAGACATTGGCATAAGCGCTACCGTCATCACGGTGTCCTGTCTGGGTGATCGCCCACAGGGGCGAGCCGGCGCCCGCCATGACACGGTCCGGTACCGCCTGACCCAAGGCGCCAAAGACGACAACCGGCACGTAATGCCCGGTGCCGGCGCGGGCCGAGACGGCGGCAGGATAACGCGGATTGACCAGGCAGTCTTCCGGCGCCGTCACGGTAATTGGGCGGAACATGCCGTCGTTGTTGGCAAGATCGGGCAGCAACGCGCATTTCACCGCGTAAGCGGTCATGGCATAGGTATAGGTCATCGGGCAATTGATCGCACGGGGCTGAGCCGCCGTGATGCCGGTGAAATCGGCGCTGATGGCATCACCTTCAATGCTCAGCGCGACCTCATAGCGGAACGCGATATCCATGCCGTCGGTTTCCATGACGTAACCATAAACGCCGTCCGGCACCGCAGAGATGGCGGCGCGCATGGCCACCTCGCAACGCCGGAACAATTCGTCGGCTAGGCCCGTGAGGTCAGCGAGGCTGTAATCAGACATCATCGCCAGCAATCGATCCGCCATCAGCCCGCCGGCGCCGACCTGGGCCCAGATATCGCCCATGGTCTGGTCAGGCGTGCGGACATTGAGACGGATGATGTCGACCAATTGGTCGTTAATTACGCCGCCATCGGACAGCTTGGTCAGAGGGATCTGCAGGCCTTCTTCATAAATTTCGCGGGCTTCCAAGGCCCGGATGCGGCCACCGATATCGGGAACGTGGGACGTCGTCGCGGCAAAGGCCACCAGACGCGCACCAAAAAACACCGGCTGAACGATGCAAACATCGGGCAGATGCCCGGTGCCCTTCCACGGATCATTGGTAATCAGAATATCGCCGGGGCGCATGTTCTCCGCGCCGATGGCATCAAGGAAATGCCGCACGGTCGCCGGCAAAGTGGCAATGAAAGACGGGATTGAGCCTGAATTTTGAGCCAGCGAGCGGCCGCGCGCATCGGTCAGCACGCAGGCGAAATCATTGGCTTCGTTCGACAAGGTTGAAAATGCCGTGCGGACGATAGCCTTGGCACCCTCATCGACAATGGAAATCAATCGGGTCCAGAGGATTTCCAAAATAACGGCATCAAAGTCCCCAGTGGCGGTGTTCTTCTTTTCAGCCATCCCCCACCCCCTCAACCGCCTGTTTTCTCGCCGGCAGATCTACGTGAATATTGCCGTTCTCCATCACCGCAATAGCTGCCCCCGGGCCGGCGATCAGCGTCGAGCCGGCATCGGCAATGATCACCGGGCCGCACAATTTTTGCCCACCAGCCAATTGTTGCCGATCGAAAACGGGCACCTCAGTGAACCCGCCGAATTCCGGGAAGTACGCGGGCCTTGTGCCGATCTGCGCACTGTCGTCGGCGCGCGGGCTCGAGGGCGGTTCCATTTCCGGAACCGGCGCCGGGGCGCGCGCCGACAGCCGGGCATTGATGAATTCCACCGCCACATCCGGCGGTGTACGGTTAAAGCGTTCGCGGTAGCCGCGCTCAAATGCCGCCAGCAGCTGTGCGCGCACAGCCCGCTTGTCGGCAAGGTCATAGGGCCCGGGCGGCAAGGGGATCACCAGATCAAATCCCTGGCCAACGAACCGCCCATCGGCAAGCCGGTGAAATTCAACATCATTCTCCGCCAATCCGGTGTCGGCGATGACACCGCGTGCTTCCGCTTCAAGGCGCTGGAAGACGGCTTCCAGTTTGGCCGGATCATCGGTTTCCAGATTTAGCCCGATGGTCGCCACTCGGTCGACACGAGCCGGCGCCACCAATAGGCCCAGCGCCGACGCAACCCCCGCGGAAGGCGGGCAGATGATCCGCTTTAGTCCCAATTTAGCGGCCACGCCGTAGGCATGCACGGGCCCAGCACCACCGGTACACAACAGACTGTATCCACGCGGATCACGGCCGCGCTCGGCGATATGAACGCGGGCCGCGCTGGCCATGCTTTCGTTGACAATGTCGTGGATTCCCCAGGCTAAGGCGAGCGGCGCCATGCTCACCTGATCCGCCAAACCGCTGATGGCCGCGTCACCGGCAGCCAGATCGATCGTGA
Source organism: Rhodospirillaceae bacterium (assembly GCA_018665815.1). Lineage (GTDB taxonomy): Bacteria > Pseudomonadota > Alphaproteobacteria > Rhodospirillales > Casp-alpha2 > UBA3470. The sequence goes on along the minus strand of JABJBP010000025.1, from coordinate 6,876 downwards.
CATCGCCGCCGGCGAACCCCTCAGAATCCAGATATCCCAGCGCCAGATCGGCGTCGGTCACGGTCGGTTGCGTGCCCCCGGCACCGTAACTCGCCGGCCCAGGATCGGAACCCGCGCTCTCCGGCCCGACTTTCAATAACCCCGCCGCATCCAATCTGGCAATGGAGCCGCCGCCAGCACCGATTTCAATCAGTTCCACGGTCGATATACGAATCGGCAACCCGCTGCCTTCGGCGAACCGTTTTTCGCGCGCCGCCTCAAATCCATAGGCGGTACGCGGCTCGCCGCCCTCGACCAAGGCCAGTTTCGCGGTCGTGCCGCCCATATCAAAAGCCAGTAAATCATCCGCACCGACGCCATCATCTGAGGCCGCGCCGAAGTACGCCGCAGCCAAGGCCCCCGCCGCCGGCCCCGATTCCAGCATTTCCACGGGCACCCGTTTGGCTTCTTCCAAATGCGTGAGGCCGCCCGCCGACAGCATCATATGCAGCGGCGTAGCAATCCCCCGCGCCGCCGCCTGATCGGCCAGTGCTTCCAAATAGCGTTCGGCCAATGGCTTGATGTAGGCGTTGGCAACGGTCGTCGATGTCCGCTCAAACTCGCGGATTTCGGGCGCCACATCATGCGATGCGGAAAGACTGAGGCTGGGGTGGGCGGCACTGATGATATCGATCGCCTGGCGCTCATGCGTCCCATCGGCGTAAGCATGCAAAAAGACGACGGCCACGGACGTGACTCCGGCGGCAACAAGCCGATCGGCCTGCTTCAGCACATCCGCATGATCCAATTCGACGACCACATTGCCGTCCACATCGATACGTTCAATCGCTTCGAGGCGCCGATCGCGGGGGACCAACGGCGCGGGCTTTGAGATCGCCAAATCATAAAGCCCGTACTTGCGCTCGCGGCCGATTTCCAACACATCACGAAACCCCTGGGTGGTGATCAGACCGGTTTTCGCGCCCTTACGTTCGATCAAGGCGTTGGTGAACAGGGTGGTCGCGTGAACCAGACGCCGGCAATCCGCGGCGGCCAGCCCATGCATTTCCATCACCGCATCAATTCCCGCCATCACGGCACGCGCCGGATCATCGTGCGAGGTCAAAACCTTGCGGCTCATCTGCCGGCCGCTGGCGTGATCGAAGGCGACGATATCGGTGAAAGTACCGCCGATATCGATGCCGAGTGAATAGGCGGCCACGTTGATCCTCCCGGGTTGCGCCCCGCAGCTATGATTAGACGAGCACCACGCTAGCGGCAAGGTGTGTCAGGGGCTGGCACCGCCTGGACGACTCCTCATTGGCGCGCCAATCCGTTAAACTTCGGGCGGGGAGACTTCCGGACACGCCGCCATGACAGAAACCGCTATTCCGCCACCCAAGGACACCTGGCCCCAGGCCCGTAAAAAGACCCTTGCCTGGGAAGATGTTTTCGAGAGGCCCGATACCGGATTGATTGCGATGATCGAGCAAGCGTCAACGCCGGACGGATTACTGCGTTGTTCAAAAATTATCATTCGCAGCCTGTTCAGCCGCGGTGACGACGCTAGCAACCGGGTTGAGTTCGAACGCGAATTAAACGCCATCATGGCCACCGATAAGGACCCCGGTGAGGGCTATGCAATGGAGCCCAGAAAAATGGCGATCTCATTGCTGATGCGCGATATCAAGGAAAACCGAATTGCCCGCGCCGACGCCCACGCAGACAGACTGGAGCGGGAAAAAACCGAGGCCGATGAATTGGAAGAACGGCGCGCCGTCTTGAGCGAAACATCGGCCATCCGCAGTGATGAAATTCGGCGCAACATCCCGGCAACGGCGGAAGATGCGTTTGTCATGGCATTCTCTTACATGATCGAACGCCGTCTTGAGGTCCTTCGTGAGGGCGTGCCGCAGACACCAGTTGATGGACAGCCGCTGCCTTTCGCGTTGTCCGAGGCGTTCGCCGAGAGGTTCGGCGCGCTGATAATCGTGCACTTTGCGCCTGCCATGTTACGACCATGCCACCCTTTTGTCCGCCAAGCCGAGCGATTGGCGGCCGAAGAGCAGGTAGATTTCATCTGCGCCGGCATGGAAGAACGGAAAAACCGCGAAACCATCTGGAATGCCTGGCAAAAAACCTGGGAGGAGTTGACGGTTCGCCAAGAGCCGCCGAAAAACCGGCGGCTCAGGGGAAAAAAGGCCTGTTCGGCGGCCTTAAAAAAGAAAAACCGAAACCCGGATGGATGGGCGAAGTCATGAGCCTTGAAGATTGGGAAATTGAGGTTGCACGTATTGATGCGGCGAACGCGCTAGCCAAGGACATTTGGCAAAAGATAACCGCGTCGGACGAACAATTTCAGGCGCCAACGGACGCCGACAACAAGACATTAATGAGCCTCATTGCGCGAACTGCAGGTTCAATGGGAAAGCAGATCAATGCGATTCGCCAAATTGCCGAACAAGGCGGTAACGCCGCCAAGACCTTTGCCGACTATCAACACGGCAAAGATGTCGATTTGCCTCTGCTGGCTGCTATTTACCAACGGTCGGACTTATTTTTGAATAACGGACTATTGAAGGATTTCATGCGCAGCTTCCCAGACACCATGCGGCGCGAACGATTTGGCTTGGTTAGCCGCTACTTTGCTGATCAGATTTGAGCGTCGTCGGCGCTATAACCATATGCCGACAGGGGTTGACCCTGCCGACGGATATGGCCATATCCATGGATCAGGCAATTGGGCAGACGTTGGACTGCCTGCGACAGATAAAATAGGGGCCGATTAACATGGCAATGGCTGCTGCAGAAATTGAAAGCCTTATCAAAGAAGGCGTCCCCGACGCCCAAGTCACCATTGAGGATTTACGCGGCGACGGCGATCACTACGCAGCATATGTGATCTCACCGGCTTTCGCCGGCAAAAGCCGTGTACAACAACATCAAATGGTTTATCAGGCGCTTCAGGGCCGCATGGGGGGTGAATTGCACGCGCTTGCTCTCCAGACCAGCACGCCGGAAGACGCCGACTAACGTTAAAGGAAGTATCATGACCGACAATCCCACATTCGACCGCATTCAAGGTGAAATCGACGGCAACGACGTCGTTTTGTTCATGAAGGGCAACCCGATGTTTCCGCAATGCGGTTTCTCGGCAGCCGTCAGCCAAGTTCTGTCCACCTTGCAGGTCAAATTCAAGGGCGTCGACGTCCTAGAAGACATGGAAATCCGCGACGGTATCAAACAGTTTTCCAATTGGCCGACGATCCCGCAGCTTTATGTCAAAGGCGAATTTGTCGGCGGCTGTGATATCGTCCGCGAAATGGCGGAAACCGGCGAACTGGAAAAGCTTTTCGAAGAAAAAGCCGTCGCGACTGCCGAGTAAGAATTCAACCTGGGAAACAGCCCGGGAAACAACAAAACGGGTGACGTGACACCCGAATAAATTAAAAGACCCCGATGTTTCCCAGGGAGTCTTGAGGGAAGGGCCGCACCATGCCGTTAAAGGCGAGGGCGGTCCTTTTCCGTCTTCAACCGACGTGTCGAATGACGGGCATGATCGATTGGATAGCCGGCCTCTGAACGCCCGAAAAGGCATATGCAGTTGAAATTTTTGGCGGATTTGTATAATATTAACGGGTTATTAAGGGTAATTTTGTCTAGGCCATGTCAGAAATAGCCTCCGTATCCGCCGGCCAACGTGCCAGGCTTGTTCAGGACGCGCTCAGGGTGCGCGACGACCAACGCGCCGAGGTCGTAGCGGTGCGCGAACGGGCAACTGCCGAGGCCCAGCGTATCCGCCAAGTGACCACGGAACAGGTTCGCCTAGCTGAACAGCGTGTCCGCGACCGCCGCGGTGATCTTGAATTTGAGCAAAGCCAAGATCGTGAACTGGGTGTACAGCAGCAAATTCTCGACGTTATTGCCAATGACACCTTGTTTGAGCGCGGCCAGGATCAAGTCCAGATTGTATTGAACGAAACCCGCGACAACCGGCAAGTCGGTGAGAACTTGTTGGTGCGCGACATCGCCGGGGCCCGCAACGACGCCATTGAAATCGACACCCTGGCACAGCGCGCCGAAGATCTTCGCCAAGCCCTGATTGACCGCGAAGGCCGGCTGACGGAACGCCGAGCCGCCGAGCGCGCTTCCGAAATTCGCCAACAGGCAGATCTGCGTTCCAGCGTCAGCCGGGTCGGCGAAGCACCGCAACGTACCGAAGACACACCACGCGGCTCAATCGTTGATGTCGGCGCCTAAAAACCGACGTCTTCCACAATCTGTCTAATTGGCCGTTACGCCCCGTTTAAGCTAACGCCCGTCGAATGGCATCCAACACCTCGTTGACGTTGATCGGCTTGGTCAGATACGTCTGAAAGCCCGCATCCAAGGCCCGTTCAATTTCATGCGGCATGGCTGCCGCCGAGACCGCGATCACGGGAATTGCCGCAGTTTCCCGATGCTCTTTCAGTTTTTCCATGGCGTCGATCCCGCTTATATCGGGGAGATTGATATCCATCAAAATCAGATCAGGGCGGCTTTCGAGGGCACGGCTAATACCGGAATATGCATCGACGGCGGAAATCAATTCCAGCCCGGGCTCTTCGCGAATGATCATCTGCATGAGTTCGAGGTTGGCCGCATTGTCCTCAATGTAAAGAACCGTCCGTCGTCCACTCGGCACCGGCGCAATAGCCTTGCTGGATGGCGACATCGTCTGTTCTGACGGCACCTTGAAGCCGATGAATTCAGCTATGTTCTCGCCATTGTCGCCCGGCGGCAAATCAACCCAGAATTCGCTGCCTGCGTTTTCTTCGCTGATGAACCCGATTTCGGCGCCCAACAGTTCGACCAACCGTTTGGTAATCGTCAGCCCGATCCCCGTGCCTTCAATATTACCGCGTTCGTGGCCAAGACGCTCAAACGGCGTAAACAGGTCATCTTGCAAATTCGCGGCGATGCCAATTCCCGTATCGGTGACTGACACTCTTATCACATCAGCAGGCATCCGGCGGCAGGCGAGGACAATTTCGCCGTCGGCCCGGTTGCACTTCACCGCGTTGGAAAGAAGATTTAAAATGATCTGCTTCAACCGCGTCCGATCCGTATGTGCGAAAAGTGCCGTGTCTTGTTCAGTATCGTTACGGACCTCAATCCGGTTTTCGGCGGCCCTGGCTTCGATGAATTGCAGGCATTCCTTCGCGAGCTCGCCCACATTGACTGTTTCACGGACAAATTCCGTGTTGCCGGTTTCAATTTTGTGCAATTCCAGTACTTGATCGATCAATTCAAGCAAATGCCCACCGCCGTTCAGAATATGCGTGACGCAATCGGCCTGCTTGGTATCCAACGGCGATCCTAGCTTCAACAACTGTGTAAAGCCGAGGATGGCGTTCATCGGCGTCCGCAATTCGTGGCTCATGGCGGATAAGAATTCAGATTTGGCGTTGTTGGCTTGTTCCGCATTGGCCTTGGCGCCACGAAGATCTTCCTCCATACGCTTGCGTTCGGAAATATCAGAGCTCCACAATATCGTGCCGTTGGGCAAGGCGTGTTCTTGGATCTGCGACCAGATATCCCCGGTGCGGCGGGTCTCAACTGGCCCTGTTGGGTTGCGGTGGCGCGCCATGCGTTCGTTGATCCAAGCCTCTTCGCGGCCAACCGCCTCAGTGATGCCGCCCTTGCTTGCGACATTCCTTATATGATCTTCAAATTTCGTTCCGGGTTGAATGGTGTCAAAGACGTCTTTGTTAAAATCTCTGTAGGCTTGATTGGTGAATAAAAATCGATCTTCATCGTCAAAAATCGCGATCCGCTCGGGCATTTGTTCGATAGCGGCGATCAATGTGGTCAGGCGTTCTTCCGCTTCAACCATTTCGGTGACGTCTGTCCCGGTGCCCAGGTACCCGGTGAAATGCCCAACCTCATCAAATATTGGCTTGCCGCTAATCTGTAGATAGCGGCGTTGGCCGTCCCGGTCCGAACTTGGATAGGTGAAATTCTTGAACGGCCGGCGGCTGGTGAGATCCTGCCTATGCTTTTCCCAAAGGCGGGGCGACAGCGAGATGATCTCTTCGCCGGCCGCCTCGAACCGGGTCCGACCGACGAATTTCGATGGGTCCATATTCGCAATGTCGAAAACACGCCCGGATACGTAAATGAAATTCAGATTAGCGTCCATTTCCCAAACCCAGTCGGACGCCGTAGAGACAATATCCCTGAGGCGATTTTCACTGGCCCTGAGCGCTTTTTCCGTTTCGGCCAAAGCAGATATATCGCTGCAGGTGCCCCGATAACCGAGAAATTTTCCGTCACCGTCAAAAATCGGCGAACCGTTGACCTCGTAAACACATTCAATGCTTTCAGGGCCTAGGAACGTATAACGAAAATTCCGAAAATCCCGCCGCGCCTCAAGATCATCGAAATGGTCCAGCCATTCTTCGCTATCCATTGAATCCGATGAAAACTCCGGGCGAGTCTTGCCGATGGCAAGCTCGGGAGGGATACCGGTAATACGCTCGAAACCCGGCGAGAAATAGCTAAACCTGAGTTCAGCATCCATTTCCCAGATCCAATCGGAACCGATTTCGGCAATGTGGCGATAACGTTCCTCACTGCCCAACAGGACCATAAGCTCCTGTTCGCTCAAAGCAGTCGCGATAGCGCTGGGCTTGGCACGCTTGTTCGCCACAATTCCCCCCTCATGTGATCCCGTCTACGCAACCGGACGCAGTATCACTTTGGGATTATCACATACCCCCGATTTAACCACATTAGCCTAGGTCAACTGCAATGCAGGCGCAAGATGATCGCATACAGCAGTATGTCACCTTGAGGGCCGCGACGTAAAAAAACCCCGCACGAGGCGGGGTTTTCCTAATTCGTCTGAATTCTGGA
>JABJBP010000024.1 GCA_018665815.1 Rhodospirillaceae bacterium | reverse complement strand
CACGGTCACCAGTCGCGTTCGATCATCAATAGCGCCAATCATGGCATCGGCGGGAATATGGCCGCCTTGGGCTGGAATAGCGCGCACTTCGATACCTTCGCGTTCACGCAGATTGTACCAGGGATAAAGATTATTGGGATGTTCCAGGTCCAGGCACACGACAACGTTGTCGCCAGGCTGCCACGGCAGCGCATTGGCCAGCATGCTGAGGCCCTCGGAAACGTTCTTGGTGATGGCGATCTCATCCGCGTCAGCTTTGATCAAGGCCGCGAAGTTCCGGCGCACCCGCTCAATGGTCTCAAACATGCCGGCTTTGTCTGTTGAGCCGTCCATTCGTGTTTCCAGGTGCTGCACAAGTGCGTCGCGTGCCGACGCCGGCAAGAGGCCACGTGTGCAACTGCTGAGATAAAGACCATTGGCGGCGCCGGGAAATTCCCTAGCAAGTATATCATCAAGCGCTGGTGACGGCTGAATAGAGGTCTCATCCATAATCGGCTTTCCTTTGGCGATGGCTATAATTTTAGGGCGTGGCTCATTTGAGCGCGGACTTCATCGGCGTTTGATGGCTTGACGAGGAAGCCGTTGATTTTGTGAATGCGGGCGCTGCGTACATTCTTATCCGAATCCTTACCCGTCAACATGAGGATCGGAATAACCTTATAGCGTGGAACGACGCCATAGCGAACGCGGCGAACAAATTCGCAACCGTTCATTCCGGGCATTTCGATGTCACTGATGATAATGTGAATGTCGTTAGCGCTGTCCTCAAGGCAAGTCAAGGCGTTGGCGCCGTTCTCCGCTTCGATGACTTTATTGACGCCGATGGACGCGAGCAGGCGGGAAATCAAACCACGCGCAAATTCTTCGTCATCGACGCACAACACATTGATGTCTGTAAATGGTGAATTATTCATCACGATTTCTCAAATTCGTCATTCATGTCAGTGGCCGCTGGACATTCTCATCGGGGAGTAGTTCGCGGCCAGTTAGAAGTTTCGCCGCCATCCGAACCGGCCAGACGTGCATTCGCCAAATACTGTGCCATTCACCATCGGTACCATCACCGAGTCCCATGGGGAAAACCTCCCGGTCTTTTGGGACGTAAAGCGTGCCAAACAGAGCATCCCAAAACGCGAATGCAAATCCGCAGTTTTTATCCCGGTGTTCAGGCAGTCGGCTATGGTGAATTTGATGCTGTGCGGGACTGATAAAAATGTAGCTCAGCGGACCGTAATCCAGCCAAACGACCGTCCTGCTACGCTTCACGCTGCCCAGCACATCCTGGGGCTGGCAAGTTGTGGCGGTGGCTGAAAAGCCAAATTCCGGTTCAGCGGAATAAGCTATATCGGATGATGCAGTAAATGGCCCGCAGTCCGTGGCGCCAGCTGATCTTCTTGCCTTCGGCGTAGCTCCTAGACGTATAGGCGACGGGAATCTCGATAAATTCCGGCTTCGGTTTGAGCCGGGCTGCCTTGGCTGTGAACTCGGGGCAGAAACCGAATTTTTCTTCTTCCAACGTCATTTGATCCAGCACGCTTCGGCGGAAAACCTTATAACAGGTCGACAAATCCGTGAGCCGGAGCCCGTTCATCACATTGGACAGCATTGTCAGGGCCCTGTTCCCATGGAAATGCATGAACCCAAGAAACGTCGTGCGATCCGGTGCCAGGAACCGCGATCCATAAACCACATCGGCGCCGTTTTCGATAAATGGGACCAATAGGGCGGCGTAATCTGCCGGGTCGTATTCCAAATCGGCGTCCTGGACCAAAATGATATCGCCACTGGCCGATTCGAAACCGGTCTTAAGTGCAGCACTTTTCCCACGGTTTTCAGGATGAGTTAGAACTTTGACCTCTGGATGATCGGCGGCGAGAGCAGCGGCGATTTGGGGCGCTCCATCACCAGAGCAATCGTCCACAATGATGACTTCGCGGTCCATGCCTTTGATGTCGGTGGCCAGGACTTGGGCGACGATTTCCGCGAGCGTTCGTTCTTCATTGTAACAAGGGATAACGATGGAAAGTTTCATTGATGAAAAACCCAGTCCGCACAAATTTGATCGTCGGCGAAATCTAACATTGTTTACAGACGCCGCAACCTAGAAGTCGGGCGGGTTGAATTGGTGAACAATGGCATTGGAAGCCATCATGTGAAAAAATCATCTCTGGGCTGCAAGGAGTAACAAGATGAATGACCAACCTGGTTTCATCCCCATACGTTGCATCGCCGTCGCTTGCTTTGTCCTTCGAAAGACGGCGGCGGGTGTAACTTCTTTTGGCGGCCTTTTGCCTTCGATTTGATCACCAGTTTCGGTAACAACAGACCGCCAATCAGGGCCACCGGCAACGCGCCCAAAATCGGATATCCCATGACTAGGTAAATTAACGTGGCGACGACGGCCACGACGGCACTGATGACAAAATATGCCGACGCGGTAATATCCAAGCCGGCCTGCAAAAATTCCAATCTCAGCGCTTCGATGCCGCCCTGTTTTTGATTCTTTTGTTCGAGTTGCTTGATTTTATCTTGAATGCGTTTTTGGCGCCGGCTTTCGGCCTTGTCGGCATTGGCGCCGCCGGCGCTGTCACCGATCACGCCGATCTGATTCATCCGCTGGCGCAGTAAAACTTTTGGTCGAACAATCATCGTGACACCGATGAACGCGCCGCCGAGGACGATCATCGCCACGGTCGCCGCAACGGTGATCCAGATAATGGTTTCCGGCGTCAATACCATGAGGCGGCCTTAAGCTCCGTACATATTCAAGGCGCGGCGTTTTGGAACTTCCTGCGCGATTGCCACCGTTATCGCCGAGAAGACAGCGACGAGAAAAAGCGCCGATACCGCATATGGAGTTAATCGCCTCATTTGATCGGTATTTCTTCCAAATTCGCGGCGCCGCCACGGTAGATTTTGACGCTGGATTTCTTCGCTTTTTTAGCCACGGGTTTCGCCGCGACAGGGTTTTTGGCAATAGGCGCGGTCGGTTTAACCGGCACCATTGATTGAATGCCCTTGCGACGCAAGGCTCCCGAACCGATGGCATGGTTCATTCGGGTACCTTTGCCGACGGGAACACCGAAGGCCTTCAAATTATCACGCGAGTTCCAGGGATACGACCCCCATCCCTACGGGATGCGGCCATGTCCCGACTTCTCCCTACTCCCGATGATACGGATGCCCGGCCAATATGGATTGGGCGCGGTAGAGCTGTTCGGCAAGCATGGCACGGACCATGAGATGCGGCCAGGTTTGCGGGCCGAGAGAGAGTTTGAGATCGGCGCGTTTCAGGACGGCCACGTCGTGACCGTCGGCACCGCCGATGAGGAGCGCTGTTTGGCGGATGCCGTCGTCGCGCCAGCGGCCGATGGCCTTGGCGATGTCGCGGCTGGCCAGCGTCTTGCCCGATCCGTCCAGAGCGATCACCTGGGCGCCGTCGGGGATAGCCGCCAGGAGAAGTTCGCCTTCGCGGCGTTTCAACTCGGGTCCTTGCAGGCGCTTTTTTTCTTCGACTTCGCGGAGCTCGAGGGCCGGCTGGATCCGGGCGCGGTAGTGCTCATAAAGCGCTTTCTCGGGGCCCGACTTCCAGCGGCCAACGGCGATGATGAGATGTTGCATGACGTTAGGTATCCCTCATCGGGCGCCCCGGCCATTCAAAACACGTTGGCTCAAGTCACGGCATTCGCCTGGGCGTCGCTTTCCATACGGGCGTTGGGCTGCGCGTCGGCGCCGGTGCCCGGCGGCATCATCCAGATTTTTTCCAGGTTATAGAATTCCCGGACCTCGGGGCGGAACAGATGAATGATGACATCGCCGGCGTCGATAAGCACCCAGTCGGATTGACCGAGCCCCTCAACGGCAACGCCCTTGAGCCCCTTTGCTTTCAACTGTCTTTGGATGTGATCCGCCATGGCACTGACATGACGTTGCGACGTTCCCGAGGCAATGACCAGATGATCGGCGATCTCTGTCTTGCCGGCGAGATCAATAACGACGGTGTTGTCGGCCTTGTCGTCATCGAGAGATGCTTCCACCAGCTTCAGTACGTCTTGAGCCAGCAGCATCGGCACGGTTTGGGCTATGGTTACGCTCCTCTTTCGCATTACGTGTCTCCCGACGCCTTGCGGCGGCGGAGCTTCGTTGCGGACATCGGATTGTGGGGCTTCTTAAACAGCACCCACACCGGTGGCCGTTTGGTTGCCAGACCCGCCGCCCTGAGGGGCTTGATGCGGTATCTGGCAAATCGCCGGGCGGCTTTCGCCTTCTCGGCTCGTAAAGAATACGTGGGCCGTGCGAAAATCGCAACGGGCACCGCATGAAAGATTGATGACCACCGGACCCAGTGATGAATTTGCACTAGATTATCGGCGCCCATAAGCCAGACAAAATGCACGCCAGGATAAAGCGATTTCAGGCGCTCCAAGGTATCGGCGGTGTAGCGCGTGTCCAAGTCAGCCTCGATGCAGGTGACCTTGATCGGCGTCCCGGCGGCGATCTTGTCAGCCGCGGCCAGGCGTTCAGCCATGCCCGCCATGCCGGCTTCGGGTTTTAGCGGATTTTGCGGCGCGACCAGCCACCAGACCTCGTCGAGATCCAAAAGGCCGAGCGCCAATTGACTGATTTCCACGTGGCCGTCGTGGGCCGGATTGAACGAGCCGCCCAGCAAGCCGATGCGTTGGCCGCGCTCGGCAATCGGCCGGCGGCTCGCCTGAGTGGGCGCCGAACGGATGTGGCGGCGGCGGGGGGTTAGGTGTCTCAAGGTTCGCCTATCAAGGTGGATCAGCGCGGGCCGGGAGTATTAAGGACGGCATTGGCCGGTACCCCGCACCACGTATTTCATCGATGTCAGCTGTTCCAGACCGACGGGCCCGCGTGCATGCAGCTTGCCGGTCGAGATGCCAATTTCCGCGCCCATGCCGAACTCGCCGCCGTCGGCGAATTGGGTCGACGCGTTGACCATGACGATGGCGCTATCGACATTGTTGAGGAAGGTTTCAGCGGTGTTTGCGTTCTCGGTGATGATAGCTTCCGTGTGGTTCGAGCCGTACCGCTGAATGTGATCGACGGCGTCATCCAGGCCGTCGACGGTTTTCACGGAAATGATCGAATCAAGATATTCAGTAATCCAATCTTCGTCGGTCGCAGCACGAACACGTGCATCGACGCCTTGCGTCGCGGCGTCACCCCGCACCTCGCAGCCGGCATCGATCAGGCCGCCAACAATACGCGTCAGCATGGGCAGTGCACCGCGGTCCACCAACAGCGTTTCCGTCGCCCCGCAAATTCCGGTGCGCCGCATTTTGGCGTTCAAGACGATGCTTTCCGCCATGTCCGGCGCGGCGTCCTCGGTGACGTAGGTATGGCAGATGCCTTCCAGGTGCTTGAACAGCGGCACCCGGCTCTCTTTTGAGACGCGCTCAATCAACGATTTGCCGCCCCGGGGCACGATCACGTCGATATATTCCGTCATCGTCAACATTTCGCCGACAGCGGCACGGTCGCGGGTGGGAATGAGTTGGATGGCAGCCTCGGGCAATCCGGACTCTTTCAGGCCTTCGCCCAAGCAATCCATGATCGCGCCGGACGAATGAAAGCTTTCCGATCCGCCGCGTAGGATCGCCGCGTTCCCGGCTTTCAAACACAAAGCGCCGGCATCAGCCGTCACATTCGGGCGGCTCTCATAGATCACGCCGATGACGCCCAAGGGTGTGCGGCGGCGCTCGATCTTCAATCCGTTGGGGCGTTCCCAGGCGTCGGTCACCACACCGACCGGATCGGGCAATGCCGCGATATCATCAAGGCCTTTGGCCATGCCTTCGATGCGGTCTTCGTCCAGCGCCAGGCGGTCGAGCATGGCTTTCGACAGGCCCTTGTCCTCGCCGAACGTCATGTCCTTGGCGTTCTCGGATAGGATCTTGTTTTGATTTCGGCGCAGGGCTTCGGCGGCACCGGTGAGCGCCGCATTCTTGGCGTCGGTGGACGCCGTGGTCAATTGCAGCGCCGCATCCCGAGCCGCAATGCCCAGGCCTTGCATCAATTTGGGAATATCTGCTTCGTCGGTCATCGTCTCGCCCTCAGCTTAAAACCAGATCGTCGCGGTGGACCATCTCGTCGCGGCCACGGTAGCCGAGGATGGGTTCGATTTCACTGGTTTTGTTACCCATGATGCGCCGGGCATCATCTGCTGAATAAGCCGAAATGCCGCGCGCCACTTCGCGTCCGTCTGTAGTTTTCACCACCACCGCATCGCCACGGTCAAATTCACCGTCGACGTCGGTCACGCCGGCGGGCAGCAGGCTCTTGCCCGACTTCAATGCGTTCAGGGCGCCGTCATCGACGACAATGGTGCCCGCCGGTTTCAAGGCGCTGGCGATCCAGCGCTTGCGGGCAGTCTTCGGATTGGCGTCAGGGATGAACCAGGTACAGCGAGCACCTTCCTCTAAATTCTTCAAAGGATGCAATGCAGTGCCGTCGACGATCGCCATGCGCACACCAGCGCTCATGGCGATGCGCGCCGCGTCCAGTTTTGTGACCATGCCGCCGGTGCCGTCGCGGCTCATCGACGTGCCGGCCATCGCCGTCAACTGATCGGTCAGCGCGCCGCGCACTTCCGGCACATGTTGGGCGCCGTCGTTCTCGGTGGGGTCACTGTCGTAGAGTCCATCGACATGCGACAGCAAGATCAAGGCGTCGGCGCTGATCATCGAAGCGACGCGCGCCGCCAAACGGTCATTATCGCCAAGTCTGATCTCGTCCGTCGCCACCGTGTCGTTTTCGTTGATCAACGGCACCGCTCCCAGTTTCACCAACGTCTCCAGAGTGTTCCGCGCATTGATGTAGCGTCGCCGGTTTTCACTGTCATCCAGCGTCACAAGGACTTGCGCCACGGTCAAATCGTGGTGGGCGAGAACCTCTTGATAGGCGTGCGCCAGGCGCACCATGCCGGTGGCCGCGGCGGCCTGGCTTTCTTCCAGGCGCAACTGCCCCGACGCCAAACCCAGATGGCGCCGCCCGACGGCAATGGCGCCCGACGAGACGATAATCATCTCCTGGCCACGCGCGCGAAACCGCGCTAGGTCCTCGGCCAGCGATTCCAGCCACTTGCGGTGCACAGCGCCAGTTTCGGGATCAACCAACAGGGCCGAGCCGATTTTAACGATGATCCGACGCGCGGATTTCAGCGTATCGGGACCGGTCATTTATGGACCTCCCAGGGCTGATCGTGGGGCTGTTCATCGGGCTCATCGATGCCGTCACTCATGCCGATCAATTCGAACAATTCCCAGATCACCGGATCAACGCCGGCGCTGCTGACCGCCGAGATCACATGCACCTTCTGTCCCGAGGCCTCCGCCAATTGTTGGCGTTTGTCCTCAATGTCTTCGTCGATCAACGCATCGCATTTATTTAACGCAAGGATCTGGGTTTTGTCTTCGAGCCCATGGCCGTAGGCGGCGATCTCACCGCGCACGGTGGCATAGTTGGCCGCCACGTCTTCGTCCGTCGCATCGACCAAATGCAACAACACCCGGCAGCGTTCCACATGCCCCAAAAATCGCGTCCCCAACCCAGCGCCTTCGCTGGCCCCTTCAATGAGGCCCGGAATATCAGCCAGCACGAACTCATCGCTGCCCCGGCGGACAACACCCAAGTTCGGATGCAGCGTGGTAAACGGATAATTGCCGATCTTCGGGTGCGCCTTAGTAACGGCGGCCAGAAACGTCGACTTGCCGGCATTGGGCAGGCCAATGAGCCCGGCGTCGGCAATCAGTTTGAGACGCAGCCAGAACCACATGTCTTCACCGGGCCAGCCGGCGTCGTAGCGCCGAGGTGCTTGGTTGGTGGACGTTTTAAACCGCGCGTTGCCGCGCCCGCCGTCGCCGCCGCGTGCGGCTATGAAAGTTTGGCCGGCCTCCGAGAGATCGGCGATCACCGATCCTTTATCTTCATCCAGAATTTGCGTGCCGACGGGGACCTTGATGGTCAGCGAATTGCCCTTTGGGCCGGAGCGGTTGCGGCCCATGCCGTGGGTGCCGCGCCCGGCCTTGAAATGCTGACGGTAACGAAAATCGATCAGCGTGTTGAGATTTTCCACACAGACGAAGGTGATATCTCCGCCGCGTCCGCCGTCGCCGCCGTCGGGGCCGCCAAACTCGATGAATTTCTCGCGCCGGAAGCTGACGCAGCCGTCACCGCCGTCGCCGCTTTTTATATAAATCTTGGCTTCATCAAGGAACTTCATCGGCTTTATCTCTGGTCCGCGCGTTGATGAATTTCAGGGTTCAAAAACGGCGCACGAAAAAAGGGGAATGGAAGCCATTCCCCTTCATCCATCGGTGAATGGCTCAAACGATAATCAGCTCGCCGGCTCCACGCCCACGAAAACCCGTCCGCCGGCCTTTCGGTTGAAGAACACACGCCCCTCTTCGGTGGCGAAAATCGTGTGGTCCTTGCCGATGCCGACATTCTCACCGGGATGGTACTTGGTACCGCGCTGGCGGATAATGATGTTGCCCGGGATAACGGCTTCGCCGCCGAACTTTTTGACGCCGAGACGGCGGCCTGCCGTATCACGCCCGTTGCGGGAACTACCACCGGATTTCTTATGTGCCATGGCTCGCTACTCCTTCTAGGCCTTTTTCGCCGGTGCCTTCTTTTTGGCTGCCGGTTTCTTCGCCGCGGGTTTCGTATCTGCGGCGGCTTCCTTCTTCGGTGCCGCTTTTTTCTTCGGCGCGGCCTTTTCCTTTGCCGGCGCGTCATCCTTCGCGGCGGGCGCAGCGGCAGCTTTCTTCGCCGCCGGCTTCGCCGTGTTGTCGGCATCAGCCTTCTTCGGCGCGGCTTTCTTCGCAGCGGCCTTCGGCTTGGTGCCCGTCGGGCTGACTTCCAAGACCTTCAGATAAGTCAAATCCTGGCGGTGGCCGCGTTTGCGGCGGTAGCCCTGACGGCGTTGTTTCTTGAAGACGATGATCTTGTCGCCCTTCGCCTGATTGACAACCTCGGCGAACACCGCGGCTTTCTCAATCAACGGGGTGCCGACTGTCGGCGCCTTGCCGTCTTCGCCGATCATCAACACATCGCCAAGCTCGACTGTATCGCCGGGCTCGCCGAGGAGTTTCTCGACGGAAATAACATCATCTTTGGCGACTTTATATTGTTTGCCGCCGGTACGGATCACTGCGAACATTGCCGCCTCGAATTCTTAACTCAACCCGTGGCGCCGAAACTTTCGGCATTCCTCGGATTTTTCTACCAAAATCAGGCCGCCCGGCTTCATCGGCGCGGCCCGCGAAATGAGGCCGGCAATATAGCGCGTTCGGCGCCCATGTCAACGCCGCCGAAGACGATTTTATCAAGTATTCCGAAGGCTTGGCCCCGAGCCTACATAATCACACTTGGCCACTCTGTGATCGCTTGCAGGTATCGGGCTCTTCGGCTACTGTCCGCGCGCCCTGGAGGCCCCGGCCTCCTGCGACCCGATCAGCGGAGAGGTGCCGGAGTGGTCGAACGGGGCGGTCTCGAAATCCAGCCGAGAAACTATAAGTCATTGATTTTGTTGTTTCTTTTATAACTCATTGACTGTGCAACAACTGTGCAACAATATGTTTGCATGAGAGTCGCTGAATCCAGACATAATCGCAAAGATGTAACCACTCTTGGACGTGGTTATCCAGATACCCTCAAATTATTCCGAATGAACGCATCTAAGGGCAGTGTCAGAGGAAACTGACTTGAGTCGGCAATGCATGTTTCATAGCTTCGCAAAATGAGAAATCCATTCCGATATTTTAAAACGTCGCCCGAGATTATCCGTCTGGCTGTGATGAT
>JABJBP010000023.1 GCA_018665815.1 Rhodospirillaceae bacterium | reverse complement strand
GAATTGGGTTTCGACGTCGCCGATATGCTGTGGGATGTTTATGACATCGAATGCGAAGCAACGGGCGGTAAAATGTCGTGGTTCGATGAGCTTTCGCCGGCCATCAACAACACGGTGCCGCTGATCAGTACGGAGAAGGATCTGGCCAGTTTGACGCCGCCGGACCCGTACAAATCCGGGCGCATGCCTTTTGTCCGCGACGTCTTGCATCTATTCCATGAGAAAACCGGCAAGCAACCGACGATCCGGTATTGCGGGCCGCTGACCTGTGTTGCGCAGTACATGCAGTTCGAGCAGATGATTCTGAAAATGGACGAAGACCCGGAATTCGTTCACAAGGTGTTCAAGTTTGTCGTTGAGGAAGTCCAGGCGCCATTCCTCAACTCATTGTTCAAGGACTTCCCCGACGCCGGCACCAACGGCTCCGACGCAATCGGTTCCCTGCCCTTCGTCACGGAGGATATTCTCGACGAGTACTCAATCCCCAACATTCTCAAATTGCGCAAGTTATGTGGCGACCGCGACGCATTGCAGGTCGACAACTGGTGGGGTGATTCTTTCGCCGAGGACACCGAGCGGTTCTGGGAGAAAAAACTTCAAGTCACCCCGCGGTACTTGAAAGTTCAAGACCCCGACCTGTTCCGTGTCGGCACCGTGAAGAGCCGGGAATACGCCACCAAACGTGCCATTCCCCTGCAGTTCGGCGTCGACAACCACGTCCTTCAGGAAGGCCCTGAAGAAGAAATCGTCAAGCGCATTCACGAATATATGGAAGTCGGCACGTCCGGCCCGCACGGCGATAAATTTGCCCTTTATCTTTGTAATCTCAGCGCTCAGACGCCGGTCGAACACGCGAAAATCGCCCTTGATGCCATCAAACGTTGGCGCAAGGGCGACCGGCCTTATGAAGGCCAGGTGTTCAGTGGTACGGAAGCGGAATCCAGTGCGCGCGCCGGTGACAAGGGCCGCTGGATGGGCATCGGCGTGGTCGGCGATCTTGAAGGCAATATCCGCGAACAACTGCATGCCTCGGCGAAGGCCGGCAAAAAACAAATTTTCCAAGACATCTATGACTCGGTCATGGATTTCGACGACGAGGAATGCGAGCGCCTGGTCCACCAGGCTCTTGACGAAGGCCTCGTCTGCGGCGACATCCTCGACGAAGGCCTGATCGCGGCCATGGATACCATCGGTGATCTGTTCGGCCGCGGCGAGTTGTTCGTCCCTGAAATGTTGATCGCGGCGCGTGCCATGAAAGCCGGACTTGAGGTGTTGCGGCCGATCCTCACGGCATCGAAAGAGCCGCCGAAGGGCACTGTCGTCATGGCCACGGTCCAAGGCGATCTGCACGACATCGGCAAGAATTTGGTCTGCATGATGCTTGAGGGTGCCGGGTTTGAGATTGTCGACTTGGGGGTCAACACCGACCCCATGGAGATTATCAAGACGGCGGACGAGGTCGGCGCCGACATCATTGGATTGTCAGCCCTGTTGACCACGTCCATGCCATTCATGATGAAAACCATTGCGGCCTTCAAGAGCGAAGGCAAGGAATACCCAATCATCGTCGGCGGTGCGCCGGTGACCCGTGATTACGCCAACACCATCGGTGCAACGGGATACGCCGATAACGCCGTCGATGCGGTGATCTTGTGCAAGGACCTGATTGCCGAGGCGAAAGTGCCGACGGCGAAAGCCGGATAAACCGGCTGTTGTCGAACTTCAGATTAAGCTCCCGTTGGCCTATATGAGCTAGGGTGTGTCGCGTGGCCTCACATCAGAAAACCTGAGAGTGCCGCACGGAATTATTTATTTTCGTATCGAACGTGGGTAGCTCTAAACTCGATGTCGAGGCGGTTATCGGGCGCGTGCGCGTGCCTAGCAATGCTGTCGTCGAACATGCAGAGAGGCAGCCCCCATGTCCGAGCCGTCGCTGACAGAAGCCAAGTACGATTATAAAACATGCTTCAATAAAGGTTACGAACGATTAGCTGGCGTTTTGACAACGGGCGCCGATGCGCCGCCGTTTATCGCCCAGATGTCCGAGTTCGCCATGGCCTATCAAGGCATCAATGGTAAGGACTATTTCACCAACCCGGAATTGTTTGTTGAAGGCACGCTCCGCACCTCGGCGGAATTGGGCTTCGATGTCGCCGATATGATTTGGGACAATTACAACATCGAATGCGAGGCCGCCGGCGGCAAGATGTCATGGTTCGATGAGTTGTCACCGGCCATCAATAACACGGACCCGTTGATCAAGACGGAAAAAGATATCGCCAAGATCGTCGTCCCCGATCCCTACAAATCGGGCCGCATGCCCTTTGTTCGCGATGTCATGAATCTGTTCCACGAAAAGACCGGTAAGACGCCGTCCAACCGGTTTTGCGGGCCGCTCACCTTGGTTGCTCAATTCATGCAATTTGAGCAAATGATCCTCAAAATGGATGAAAACCCCGCCTTCGTGCATAAGGTTTTTGACTTCGTGGTCGAAGAGATTCTGGCGCCGTTCATCAATGCCTCATTCAAGGATTTCCCCAACTGTATAGCCGCCGGGTCCGACGCCATCGGCTCCTTGCCTTTCGTTACCGAAGAGATCCTCGACGAATATTCGATCCCCAGTATCCTGAAATTGCGTGAACTATGCGGTGGCCGTGATGTCGTTCAGGTCGACAACTGGTGGGGTGATTCTTTCGCGGAAGACACCGAACGGTTCTGGGAGAAAAAACTACAAGTCACCCCGCGGTACCTGAAAATTCAGGACCCGGATTTGTTCCGCGTCGGCACCGTGAAAAGCCGGGAATACGCCACTAAACGTGGCATGCCGCTGCAGTTCGGCGTCGATAATCACATCCTCCAGGAAGGCCCCGAAGAAGAAATCGTCAAGCGCATCCACGAATATCTGGAAGTCGGCACATCCGGCCCGCTCGGCGACAAATTCTACTTGTATCTTTGTAACCTGAGTGCCGAGACGCCGGTTGCCCATGCCAAGGCGGCCATCGGTGCCATCAACAGCTGGCGGGCCGGTGACCGGCCTTATAAAGGCCAAGTGTTCAGCGGTACGGAAGCGGAATCAAGTGCCCGCGCCGGCGACAAGGGCCGCTGGATGGGTATCGGCGTGACCGGTGATCTTGAAGGCAATCTTCGCGAACAGCTTCACACGGCTGCGAAGGCCGGCAAGAAGCAGATATTCCAAGATATCTATGACTCGGTCATGGATTTCGATGATGAGGAATGCGAACGCCTGGTCCACCAGGCCTTGGAAGAAAATCTGTTGCCCGGTGATATCCTAGATGAAGGGCTGATCGCGGCCATGGACACCATCGGTGACCTGTTCGGACGCGGCGAGTTGTTCGTCCCTGAAATGTTGATCGCGGCGCGTGCCATGAAAGCTGGGCTTGAGGTTTTGCGACCAATCCTGACGGCGTCAAAAGAGCCGCCGAAGGGCACCGTCATCATGGCCACGGTCCAAGGCGATCTGCATGACATCGGCAAGAACCTGGTCTGTATGATGCTGGAAGGCGCCGGGTTTGAAATCATCGATTTGGGCGTCAATACGGACCCCATGGAGATCATCAAAACGGCGGACGAAGCCAGTGCCGACATCATCGGCCTCTCGGCCCTGCTGACGACATCCATGCCGTTCATGATGAAAACCATTGAGGCTTTCAAGCGCGAAGGCAAGAACTACCCGATTATCGTCGGTGGCGCGCCGGTGACCCGTGATTACGCCGATATCATCGGTGCCACGGGATACGCGGACAATGCCGTCGATGCGGTGATCCTGTGCAAGGAATTGGTGGCCGGGGGCAAGGCTAAAATTTCCCAAGCCAGTTAGAACCGAAAAAGCTTTGCGCAGATTCCGGGCATTCAGCCGCCGGTCCCGGTAGCGACGACACTGAGGCGCTTTTGGCACTCATCGATAAACGCTGTCGCCAGGCGACCGCGCCGGTATCCCTTGAGCGAGGCCACCACCAAGTTGACCTGGGGTGGGGGTTCCGCCAACTCAATGTTGACCAATGCGCCGCCGTCGTAGGACTGGGCGTTCTTGATTTTCACCATACTGAACGAATAGCCGTTGCCGGCGCTCAGCAGGCCGCGCACCATTTCATAGGTCGTTGGTTGGTGGAGAACGCGCGGCTTCAAATCGTACATACCGAAGTAATTGATGAAGTACTCGCTGAAGCCGGGTGAGTTCATCAAAATCAATGGCTCATCGGCCAGGTCCTTCAACGAGAGTTTCTTTTTTCGGGCCAAAGGATTTTTCGCCGACATCAAAACGAAAGGCGCCAGCCGGGTGATCACTTCGTGCTCAATGTCGGCTTCGGGGTAGATATCGTATGTTAATCCTAGATCGGCGCGGCCATCTTTCAAATAGGTCGCCACGCGTTCCATGTCGCCTTCGTGTAATCCAATTTCTACGTCCGGGTGCGCTTTGTTGAACGACTGGATGACGGGCGGCACCAAAAGCGGTGCCGGACCGGCGTAGCACGCCAGTTCCAGGCGACCGCTAAGATGGCCGTCATCGGTTTCATTAAACAATTGCTCGAAATCGTTGGCGTTCTCCAGCAGTTCCCGCGCCCGGTTGACGAAGTTCCGCCCGGAAGGCGTCAATGCCAAGCCTTGTGACGGGTTGCGCACGAACAACCGGATATTGAACTCTTCCTCATAGGTGCGGATGGCGGCGCTGATTGCCGGCTGCGATACCCGCAGCAGGCGCGACGCATTGGTGATGGAGCCCAAACGCGCCGCCTCAACGACATATTTCAAGTGCCGCAGGTTATGCATGGCCGATGCCTATCCTCAGAAATATAACAATATTTCGATTATAATATCAGATAATCAAATGTAGAAAATCATCTATTGATTTTCGATGCAAGTCTGCAAACATAACCTGAGCAGATATAAAATTAAATTATCCTCGGTAAAAACGATGGCTTACACGCTCCGCCAACTGACCTACGCCGTCGCTGTTGCCGATAGCGGTTCGATCACCGAGGCGTCCGCCCGGTTGGGAATTTCGCAACCCGCCATCAGTGCCGCGCTGAAGGAACTGGAAGCCGAGTTCGGCATCAGTATTTTCCTCCGTCAACCGGCCCACCGTATCGCCTTGTCGCCGGCCGGTCAGCGGTTCATCAATCGGGCGCGTCGTCTGCTTGATGAATCCCATGAATTTGAGAACGATGCGCTGGGCTTGAGCCGCGAGGTACAGGGGCCGCTTGATGTCGGCTGTTTCCTGCCCACCGCTCCGTTCATCCTGCCGCTAATCATCGAATACATGGCGGAACATCATCCCGGCATGGATATCCGCATCCATGAAGGGGACTTGGACGAAATCAATCAGTGGCTGACCACCGGCGAAATCGAGGCGGCCCTAACCTATGATATGCGCCCGCATCCGGGCGTTCAATTTGAATCCCTGATTGAAGCCCCGGTGCACGCCGTGCTTCCCGACGACGATCCTCTGGCCAAACGGCAATCCATATCACTCTATGATCTGGTCAACCGCGATATGGTGGCCTTTGATCTGCCCATTACGCCGCAGTTCTTTCGGGGGCTATTCCTGAGCCTCGGTATCGAGCCCCGGATCGCCTACTACGTGAAGTCTTTTGAGATGGTTCGCAGCCTTGTCGGCGGCGGCCTGGGGTTCTCACTTTTGGTCATGCGCCCGCATAGCGAGACCTCATACAGTGGCGGCAAACTCACCTACGTTCCGCTCAGCGATGATCTGCCGCATCCGCACTACGGCATGGCGTTCATGGCGAATGCCGTGCCGCGCCGCCTCTTTCAGGTTTTCGCCGAGGGGTGCCGCCATGTGCTGAAAGAGGAAGGACGGGCCGAGTCCTATTTCGTCCGCGATCCGTCGGCAAAACGACGCAAAGTCACGAAGCCGGAAGGGTCCCGGTAACTGACCACTGAATGCAGTGTTTGGCTGAAACCGCTATTAGGGGCCGCGCGGCGACGGCAAAAGCTTAGCCCGGTTTGGGCCCTTGCCCGAAGGCCTCGCCATCGGCGTTAAGGAAGGCGCGTTCTTCATCGCTGTTTTCACGGCCCAATACTTCATTGCGATGTGGGAATCGCCCAAAGCGGGCGATGATGTTGCGGTGCCGCGTCCAGCCTTTGATGGAACGCCGAATGTAACGGTGCCAGGGTTCCGGTGAGGCGGCCAACAGGGCGTTGAGTGTCTCAATGCCGCGATCTTGCTCAACGATATCTTCGGCATGATGAAAGGGGTGGTAATACCAAATTCGAGTGACCAAATGCAGGTCTTGATCCTGGCCGCGCTCCATGGCCTCTCGCATAATCTCAAAAGCGCGGTTGTCGCCCAGGTAGGCATCCGGCGTATTGCGATAGATATTGCGGGTGAACTGATCGAGTAGAAGAATGAGGGCGAAAGTGCCTTCCGGTGTCGCCCGCCAGTCTTCCAATCCGCCGGTGCAGGCCCGGGCCACATAATCACCAAAGCGGGACCGGATTTCTGTGTCGGCCGAGGGCGGTCCCTTGTACCACCAATCGCGCCGCGCGTAGGCGACCTCGGGGCCTTCCAGGGCCGGTCCCAACCAGTAGGCGACAATATCTGATATGGTTTCGTCAGTTATGGACATTATTTCGGCGCATTGGAATTCATGTTATGGGCCCCACAACATGTGCAAGCATCGTGAAAAGGAGAAACCATGCCGACAGCACTGATCACGGGATGTGACTATGGTATCGGATATGAGTTTGCCCGCCAAAACGCTGAAGACGGCTGGCGCGTGCACGCGATTTGTCTTGATGATACCAGCCAAAGCAAGCTGGGCGACTTGGGCGGTGATGTGCACTTCCATCACCTGGATGTTGCTGACCCCGGCGGTGTTCACGCCCTGGCGGTCGAATTAAAAGACCAAGCCGTCGATCTGTTGATCAACAACGCTGCGACGTTCGCACCTGACGGCCCCGGCACGTTGATGCTGCCGGAAATGGACGAATTTGCCCGCGTCATGCGGGTCAACGCGATGGCGCCTATCTATGTGGCGGACGCTTTTGAGGACCACGTCGCCGATAGTGAAAAACGCCTGATGGTGTTTATCGGCACCCGGTCCGGGTCCATCGGTGACAATGGTTCAGGCGGGCACTATGCCTACCGGTGCAGCAAGGCGGCGTTGAACATGGCGGTGAAAAGTCTCTCCGTCGATCTGGCCGCGCGCGGCATTTTAACCGCCGTCCTGCATCCAGGCTCAGTGGCGACGGAAACCCGTAAGGGCGGGCAAATTTCCGTCGATGTCAGTGTCACCGGCATGCGGACCATAATCGACGGTCTAACAAAAGAAATGTCAGGGACCTTTTTGCGTTATGATGGTGGGACGATTGAGTGGTGAAATTTTAATCGCTGGAGGCTCATCGCCCCTTCAGCGGGAATAAATCATCGTCGCCCCGGTGTCTTCGAACTGCCAATCAACTTCCGAACAGCCGCGGTCTTCGAACGCCGCCCGCGCCGACGACCTTGCCGCCGAGCGCGCCGTTCTGCATGGCGAAGGCATAGAGCGCGTCAATGGCTGGTGCGCTCATCTTGCCGGAGATGGATTTCTTGGTTTGCCAGTGATCGTCGAGCAATCGGCCGAAGCCGTCGGTATCGCCGGCCACCAATAGGTCGCGGGATTCGTAGCCGATTTCCTGGATGCGTGTCATGGCGTCGGCGGCCGATTGTTTGGCGCCGCCGATATCGAGGTTTTGATCCTTCAGGACATCTTCGGATTCCCGCACCGTGCCGGTCGAATACAATTTCAAGCAATTGTTCAATTGTTTCTTGGTTCGAGGCGGTAACTTGAACGGTGCCGCGGTGACGTTACCTTCGCGGTCGATGTCCAACGTGGTGATGCCGCCGAAGGCCGACGCATAGGGGTCCTGCTTGCCCGATGAGCGCCCCAGATCAATCATTTCAATGCGGCACGCCAACTCAGCGATATCCTGGGTGCTCATGGCTCGGGGCTCTATTTCCGAAAGCAATTTGATGACGGCGACCAGAAAAGCACCCGATGACCCAAGCCCCGTATTGCCCGGCAACTCGGCGATGGAATGCAACTCAAATCCCAACGGAATTTCGAATTCCTCCAGGCACTTGGCAAAGTGCTGGTGTTCGATCTCGCTGACCGCGTCGCGGACTTCAACGTCGGAATAGCTGAGCCAAATTTTTTCGTCGTGAATTCGCCGCGACCCGGTCAGGTAAATGTATTTGTCAATCGCCGCGGTGATCAGGAACCCGCCGTGTTGCTGGTACCAGCCGGGTAAATCCGTGCCGCCACCGCCGAGCGTAATTCTCAATGGGGCACGGACGATTTTCATCTACAGCCGGCAGCCCGCTGCCAAACCGTCATTATAAAACATCTTCACGGTATCCAGGCTGAAGTCGCCGAGGTCCTTGCCGATGGCGTCAAGTTTCGCCAACAGACCGTGGGTGACGGTAATGATGTCGCAGCCGGCCTCTTCGGCATGATAAACGTTCAATACCTCGCGCGGGCTGCCCCAAAGTAGTTGTGCGGCTGGGTTGTCGGCCAGAATGTCTCGACATTCGGCCATCACCGGCACGGGATCAACACCAGTATCGGCGATCCACCCGGCAAATACTGAGACCACGGCGGGTACGCCATTATCGAGTACGGCCGCCGTATCGCGGACTTGATCGATGGTCATGATCGCCGTCACATTGACGCTGACGCCTTCGCCCGTCAGACGTTCGACCAAAGGCGCGGACGCTTCGCCCTTGGTGTTGGTGATCGGGATTTTGACAAAGACGTTGTCACCCCATGACGCGATCTCCATGGCCTGGCGTTGCATGTCATCAAAATCGTCAGCGAACACCTCGAAGCTGACCGGGCGGTCACCGACCAGCGCCAGCATGTCCTTGGCGAACCCGGCATAATCATCAACGCCGGCCTGGCGCATCAATGTGGGATTGGTGGTGAAGCCCTGGATGCGCAGCTCGGCAACGCTCTTCATCTTAAAAATTCAACCCCAAACCCAGCGCGGCACACTGATGGCACCCGTCCCGATACCTCTAACGAATATGGCACCCGATGTCCATGCAGCCCATGGGAAGGGCCTTTGGAACCGCCCGGGAGTTTTTATGTCATGATGCTTAGGCGCAAGTGCCGCCGCGTAGGACTGCTTTGCCGGTGTTGTCGAATTGGCCATGGGCCGAAGATTTTTCGCCGCTAGTCTTGGCCAGCGCGGCTTTCGCTCTGGCGCCTTCAAATTCCGCGCCGCTGACCACGGCGCAACCGTAATCTGAGGTCTCGAGGCGGTCATCGACATCAATGAGGAAGGTGAAGTCGCGGCCGGGGATGAATTTTGTGAATTGCAGCCAGATTTCCTCGGCGCCGTCGCGTATTTCCGGCGCCGCGATCAAACCAACTTCATTGTCGGCCGGGACGAAGGGTGCGTGCATGGAAAATCCCGGCCCGCCGTCTTGGGTGTCGAATACCAACCGGCCGACGGACCCGGTGAGGGTGATTTCAAGGGAAGCCAGAAACCAGGCTTCTTCGCTGTTGTTCTTGATGATGAAAATGTCGCCGTCCGAGGATTCGTGAAAGGCAATCGTGATACTCGGTCCACATGCCCAGGCCGGCGGTGCGTGACTGCCCAAGAATGCGCCGACAACGGCCATAACGCAGGTGATCATTGCAACGGTTGATAAGCTTCGTCTCATGCGTGCCTCTCACAGCGACGATTGAGCGGTCATTATCTTAACCGATCTTGGTAATTTCCAAAGCGCCTGTTGATCGGATAGATTGACGCCATGAAATCGACATCCGAGCCCCGCGTCCCGCACGCCGCTTTCCAGGGCAATGTCTGGCCCGCTGTGCCCGGTGAGAAAGGCCAGATGTTGTTGGCTATCCTCTACCAACTTGAGCAGACCCAATGGTGGAGTGCCGACGACCTACGCCTTCATCAGCACCGGCAATTGGCAGCGCTACTGAACCACACCTGGGAGACCGTGCCGTTTTACCGCGATCGCCTTGAAGCCGCTGTCCTCACGCCGCCGTTTGCCGACCTGGGTGATGCCTGGTTGCGCCTGCCACCGCTGAGCCGCGCCGATATTCAGGCGGCGGGCAACGATATTCATACGCTCAAATTGCCCGCCGATCATGGATCGATTTCGGATATTCACACATCGGGGTCCACCGGCAAGCCAGTCCGCGCACTGCGCAGTCAATTGACGCTCAGGTTCTGGAGTGCCTTCACGCTCCGCGAGCACCTTTGGCATCGCCGTGATCTCAGGGGCAAACTGGCGGTGATTAGAAATTCCACCGCCGGCCAAGACATGTACCCTGACGGCAGCCGGTACCAGTATTGGGGCTCGTCGCGTCGGGCTTTTGATACGGGGCCCTGTGTCAGCCTCAATATCAACGCCAGCGCCGCCGAGCAGGCGGAATGGGTGGGCCGCGAGAACCCCGATTACCTGCTCACTCATCCGACCAATCTGATGCGCCTGGCACGCCAGTGCATCGAGGACGGCATCGAGTTGCCGAAGCTCAAGGACATTCAAACGCTTTCCGAAATCCTCAGGCCCGATGTCCGCGACATTTGTCGGGATGCCTGGGGCGCGCCCATCAAGGATAACTATTCCGGACGCGAAGTCGGCTATATCGCTTTGCAGTGCCCTGATCATGAACACTACCATGCGCAATCGGAGGGCTCGTTGGTTGAAGTGGTCGACGACGACAACAGGCCTTGCGGCGTTGGCGAGACGGGCCGGGTATTGGTCACGCCGCTGCATAATTTCGCCATGCCGTTCCTGCGCTATGAGGTCGGTGATTTCGCTGAGGTCGGACCGCCGTGCGCCTGCGGGCGCGGATTGCCGGTTTTGAACCGGATCATCGGCCGCGAACAGAACATGCTGACGCTGCCCGGCGGCGAGAAACGCTGGACGCTGCTATCGGAAGGCGGCATCCGCAACTTGTTCAAATTGGCGCCCATACGCGAATATCAGTTCGTGCAGAAATCGCTGGAGACGTTGGAAGTGCGCCTGGTTGTCGGTCGCGCGCTTGAAGGCGCGGAAGAACAAGGCATCCGCGAGTGGATGCTGGCCAAGTTCGAACATCCCTTCGAGATTGATATCAAGTATATGGATGAATTGCCGCGCGGGCGCACCGGCAAGCTTCAGGATTTCATTTCAGAAGTTGATGAGCGCATCCGGTAAAATTCAGCTTATTGGCCGTCATTGCTGGTGTTCTTGGCGCCAGGCAGCAGACCATTATTCTCCGGCGCGATCAAAGCGGCTTGGATAATTTCACGGACCCGCGAAAAGGTATCGTTCTCAGGTGTCACCATTGGCCCTGGTTCGGATTTTGGCTCAGGCGCGAGACCCTCAGGCGCGTCGCCAAAGACGCCCCAGTTGGGCTCTGGAAGGTCGGATTTTGTGTTTTCAGCCATTGAGATTCCAAAATCTATTGGTACCGTCGGCGCGGTTCATGAAGGCGCCGTTTTGAGCGCACAGATTAAGCTTCCAAATTCAGGCAATACGGGTTTTAAATTGTCTCTGCCCAATTGCCGAACGTATTGATATTACGCATGTTGTTAAAAATCCTTTAAGTCAGTTGCGCGCTAGGCCGGCGTGCGGCTCGGTGCTGATATCCGCTCATCGACCCGTTCTCGGAAACTGCTTATGAAACGCTTGCTCATCGTTGCCCACGCACCATCGCCGAACACCTTGGCCTTGCGCGATGCCGTCCGCGAAGGGGCCCTGCACACTGACATCGATGGCGTCGACGTGGTGGTTAAGAGCCCCTTGGAGGCTGGGCCGGATGACGTGTTGGCGGCGCAGGCAATCATTTTGGGCACCACTGAGAACCTGGGTTACATGAGTGGCGCGCTGAAGGATTTCTTCGACCGCAGCTACTATCCTTGCCTGGAGGAAACACAGGGGCTGCCCTACGCGCTTTACATCCGCGCCGGCCTCGACGGGACGGGCACGCGGCGCGGCGTTGAGACCATCGTCACGGGGCTAAAATGGAAAGCCGTGCAGGACGTGGTGCTGTGCAAGGGCGACTACCAGGCATCATTCGCTGACGATTGCCGGGACCTCGGCATGGCCATGTCAGCGGGATTGGAAGCCGGCGTCTTTTAATTTGTGTCAGCGGCTGCCGCCGCCCGGATCATGTCCGGTGTGAATGGCATGCGCCGCATTCGGATTTGCGTGGCATTGAAAATCGCGTTCGCGATGGCGCCCGCTGCTGGTCCGCCGACCGCCTCGCCGGCACCCAACGGTGCGTCGCCCGGACGCTCCATGAGAATGGTCTCAATATCGGGCACGTTGTCAAAGCGTAAGATCGGGTAAGTATCCCAATCGCGGCTGGTGATGCCGCTCTCATCGAACGTGACTTGTTCGTAGAGCGTCCAGCTGGCGGCTTGCAAGAAACCGCCTTCCAGTTGCGCAGACAACCCTGCCCGGTCGATTACCTCACCGGCATCGGCGGCGATGACAACGCGGTTCAAATGCACCTGGGCAGCGTCATCGACGCTGAGATCAACGCCCACGGCCGCATAAGTTTTGGAATTGGTGTAGCGCGCGAAGGCCAATCCCAAGCCATGACCTTCAGCGGCCACATCGCCCCAACCAATAGCCTCGGCGCAGGCGTTCAATACGGTTTTGGCGCGTCGATCGCTGAGATGGTTGAGCCGAAACGCCAGAGCATCAATCTTTGCTGCGCGCGCCAACTCGTCAATGAAACTTTCCAGGGCAAAGACGTTTACGTGCGCGCCCAGACACCGCAGCGCCGACGTCCGAAGCGGCAGGTCTCGGACCAGATGCTTGACCAGCCGGGTGTCCGGAAAATCATAATAGGGATCAAGATTGCGGTGCAGACCGCCCTGGCGGGTCATGGTGGGTTTGGCGCTGAACGCCCGGGCAGGATCTGACAGATAACGTGCGCCCAACAACCGAGCCGGGCCATCGCCGCCCGGATCGGGGCGCGGCCGGCCACGGTGCGTATCGGAATAGGTGTCTTGCGACCATTGAATGATCTGCCCCGCCGCGTTGATGCTGGCGCGGGTCTCGGCGGCCATGCACGACCCATAGGGCTCCCAGGCGTGTTCGTCCTCGCGGGTCCATTTCAGCAGCACCGGCCGGCCAGGGATCGCGCGGGCTATCAACACGGCGTCAAAGGCCGCATCATCGGCACCGTTGTGACCATAGCAGCCAGCGCCCAATGCGTGATGAACGGTAAGTGTATCGGGGGCGACGCCCAAGGCCTCTGCGGCACTGGCGCGAAACGAATGAATGCCCTGGCTGTGGGTCCAAACCTCGATGCCGGTGTCCGTGCAGACCGCCATGCCCGCCGAAGGCCCGATGGTGGCGTGCATGACATAGGGGCGCTCATATCTTGCGCTTAATGTCTGTGCGGCGTCCGGCGGCGGATCGCGGAGGGCGGGGGCTGGGTCATCGACAGGCGTGCCGTCGACGACCGGCAGGCTGAGGTGTTCGTTGTCGCGCAGCCGTTGAAAAACATCTTCCGTATCCAGGCCGTCTCCCAAATCCCATTCAGCGGTCTCGGCCAGGCGCCGGGCCGCCTTGATGAGCGCATATTCATCCTCGCCGGCGAGCGCGGCAAAACTGCCGTTGCGGACGATGATGATGCCGTCACCGGTCAGCTGTGCAGTGACCTTGGGGTCAAAATCGATCAGCTGCGCGTTCGCATGTGGTGGACGAATGGGTCGAGCATGCAGCATGCCTGGCAGCGCCATGTCGTGGACATAAGAGAATGCACCGGTGACGAACTCAGTCATATGGCGCGGCGTTGCCGCATTGCCGATCCAGCGGTGATCTTCGGTGGGCTTCAATGGGGCGTTGGGGTCGACCGGAATGCCAAAGCCGCCGCCATCCATAAGTTCAGCAAAATTTATCGTCTGATTGGTGCCGGTGACACCAATCAGACCGTCTTTGATGTTCAGGCATTCAGCCGGGGCGCCGAATTTTTCCACCGCTATACCGATTAAGTGCCGCCGTGCCGTGGCCGCGGCGCGCCGGAGCGCATGGCCCGATTGTTCGATGGAATTGCTACCCGTCGTCATGCCTTCATCGGGGAAACCGATTGTCGCGGGGGGCGCAATTTGGATGTGTTCCAGATCAACATCCATTTCCTCCGAGACGATAATTGCCAGCGCTGTCGAAATGCGTTGGCCGACGTCAACCTTGCCGGACCTTGCCTCGATATCGCCGTCCGGCAATATGATGAGCCAGTCATCCAGGTTTGGATTGTTCAGGAGGCTAGGGTTGTCAGTCATCAACGCCTCCGGGCCCAATCAGTCTTGCAACGGCTTCCAGGATGCGCGGGTGGGCGCCGCAGCGGCATAGGTGCGGCGTTAGCGCCTCGGTAATTTCCACCTTTGTCGGTGATGGCGCGCGATCCAACATCGCTGTGACGGCAACTACCATCCCCGGCGTGCAGTATCCGCATTGCGCGGCGCCGGCGTCGACGAAGGCTTGTTGGACAGCACTTAAGGTTCCGCCGTTCGACAACCCTTCCACGGTGACGATGTCACGGCCCTGAAATTCTCCTACGCCGGTGGCGCAAGTCAGTTGGGAGACACCGTCCATCAACACCGCGCAGGCACCGCATTGCTCCAGCCCGCAGCCCAGCTTTGCACCGGTCAGTCCCAATTGATTGCGTAGCACGAACAACAGCGGCGTTGCCGGATCAGAATGGATCCGGTGTTCCGTGCCGTTGATGCGCAAGAGTATTTCCTCAGCCATGCCCATTTGCCATCGACGCCGCGCGTTTGAGAATTCATGATGCGTGGCGGACCCACATGGGACAAGCCCCCCAGGGATAAGATCGAAAGTAAATATCATGGCAGGACCGAAAATCTGGCTCGACTACGACCAGCAAGAACTCGACGACCAATATAATCAGCGGACCTTGGTGCCCGACGCCAACGATTACATGGCTCGGCATCTGGAACTGAGCAAAGCCGTGCGCACCGAACACCCCTGCCGCCTAGATCTCGCCTACGGCCCCTCCGAGGATGAGATATTGGATATCTTTCCCGCCCAAAACTCACCTAACGGCGCAGCACCGTGTGTCGTCTATTACCACGGCGGGGCATGGACCCGCTGGCACAAGGATTATAACAGCTATCAGGCGCCGGCCTTCACCGGCGCCGGCGTGACGTTCATTTCGGTCAACTTCGCCTTGGTGCCGGACGTTGACCTGGACGAACTTATCCGCCAATGCCGCGCCGTGGTTCAATGGGTGCATGCCAATGCCGCCGAGATCGGCATCGACCCGGCCCGGCTGTTCGTCGCCGGGCATTCATCGGGCGGCCACATCGCCGGGTTGATGGCGGTGACCGATTGGGCCAACGACTGGGGCTTGCCCAGGGATGCTGTGAAGGGTGCGATCTGCGCGTCGGGAATGTATGAACTGGAGCCGGCGCGGCTCAGTTCGCGCAATGAGTACATGAAGCTCGACGATGGCGCCGTGGCGCGTAATTCAACAATCCGCCAGATCCCGGAGCATATGCCGCCCATGGTCATCGCTTTTGGGGGCGGTGAGCTGCAGGAATTTCGCCGCCAATCGCAGGACTTCGCCGCCGAGCTGAAAGCCCGCGGTCACGACTGCACGGAATTAGACCTGCCCGCCATGAACCATTTCCAAGTCGCGGAACAATTCGCCGACCCGGCGGGCGCGTTAATGCTGGCGGCGTTTCAGATGATGGAAACCCTCAAGGTGGGCTGATAGCTGCGTGGGCGGTTCAGTCGATGATATTTTTGATATCGATCTCGTCGTCCAGTTCGACGGCGAAGCCGCCGTCGAATTTCCGGGTCACCCGCCCCTCGCCGACCGAGCGGCCAGCCATGGCCAGGGGGACGGTTTCACCGATCTCCAAAGGACACTCGACTGCACCGTTATCCGATGCATATTGAACCGCAACGCCCTTCTTAGAGACGTCCCGGACGACGCCGCCCGGCAAGGATCTACCGTCCTTCACGTCGACGGCGCAATCCAGCGGCACGCGGTCGCCACGGCGCTTTTCATCCAAATAAGGCATGGCTGGCGTGTCCTTCTCAAAGCCATTGATAATTGATCTTCATCCCGAAGCCGCAAGGCGTCCAACGAGAAATTTTCAACCTTTCAATGCAATTTATTCATGGTGACCTCAATTAAGGCTTTTGGCCCTGCCCGCGCCGTCAATCCACGACAAACAGCTTCGCGCCAATTTGCGTTGATGAACGATGCGGTTCGGCGTTGTCGGCGACCTGGTAGCTTTGGCCGGGCTTCAAGGTGAAGGTGCGACCGTCTTCCAATTCGGTCAGCAACTCGCCCTCCATGCAAAACAGGATATGGCCTTTGACGCACCAATGATCGGCCAGGTACCCCGGTGTGTATTCGACCATGCGGACCCGGATGGTGCCGAAGTTTTGGGTCCGCCAATAGGCCATGCCGGTGTCGCCGGTATGCTCGGTCGCAGGGATAGTGGGCCAATCGGTGGTGCCGAAGGGAATGTCGGTCATCTGCATGGCAGGGGGCTCCGGAAATCAAGTTAGTCTTTTGCGGTTCAATGGTTGATTATAATTTAAACAGGTTCCCATAACCCGAAATTTCGCCCAAAACACGGGCTGCAACACCAGCTAGCCGCAGACCGTGCCACAAGCTGGTTTGGTTCGCCGATAGAACCGGGCGTTTTAAGTCCCGTTCCAGCGCATTCAAAATGGCCACACAGCGAAACCCGGTGCCGGCGATGAGCACGCCATCCGCTGTCGCGGGACAGTTTGCCTTGATCTGCGCATGAAGCGGTTCCACTTCTTGAGCGAACCCTAGGCCTTGGCGGGTGAGATCGCCGGGCGCCACGTCCCGCCATTTGGGGCCCGGGTCGTAACTGAGATGTTCCGCGGGCTTTAATCCATGTTCCGCGTAGTAACGAAGGCCGGCGTCGATCGTTTTGTCATTGAACCAGGGCGGCAGAACCAGAAACGGCCGGCGCACGCCGGACGCGCGAAGTGCCGCAAGCGTATCCAGGCCGTTGGTCGTGACGGCGGTGTCCGCATCTAGAATCCCGGAAAGCATTTCCACCACCGCCTCGTCCCATCCCTTGCCGCCGATGAAGCTGCTTGAACTGTGGCCAATGACCGCGGCGGATAAGCGCATGGCGGCGAATTGTTCGGCCCCGCGCATCAGGTCATCTTTAAGATCGACGCCTGCTCGGTGCTTATTCCAACTCGCCCAAGGCGCGCGCTCGGTCACCCGGGCGGTGTGCACCGATACACTCGGCGGGGCCATCGCCCACCACTCGGCCTCCGGCACGACCTCATTGCCGACGATAAACATACCGATCCGCGCGCGGGTTCCCCAGTTGTCGTTCTCCAGCATTAAATCATCTCCCAACGCAAGGTCCGGGCAGCCCATTTCCCGTTAGATGAATATGCCATATTCAATGGCAGCCAGCCACACGGCCTTGTCGGCATGGATCCAATCTACCGAAAGAACGGGAACAACCGACGGCGGGCGAGTGCTGCGATTGAGCTGATCAAAAGGAGTTTCCGCGCGATGATTGCTGAAGGTTCCGTTGAGACCCTCCGAACACGGCGCCTATTCTGATCGGGCAGGCGTGTTGCGCGGAATTGTCGCGCTATACCCCGACCGTACGCATCTGTGGCATCAGGCTTCGTTCGTCGAGAACATAGTCTCGCCCGTTGCAATCTCGACCGGACCGGCGTCTAAAATCGGCGCTGTCGCGGGCCAACGTGCTTCCAACAATCGGTCACGACGAATTCGCGCAATCGACACGGAATTTCCCTGATTGCCGCCAAGTACGTGATAGGCGTCCGCCTCTTCTCCGGCATAGAACCCGACGTCCCCTTTCCAGCCATCCCGGCTTCCACGCCAGAACACCAGGATCGCGCCTGGCGTTGGCATCGCTGGTGCGCCGAACTTCTGCCATTGACGTGCTCCCAATGGGTTGCCCGGTAGAGGTTCGCTGGTGAGCGTGCTGGATACGCAATGGGCGACGAACAGGCCGCACCAGGGGATGTCGTCATCGTCGTAACCGATACCGGCATCACTGGCCCAGTCGATAATCTCCGGATTGTTTCCGGGTCCGACGACCTCCTTAACGCCAATCAGTCGGCGCGCTTCCTGGAACCAGGGAATAGCGGGATTGTTGAATGGCTCGGCATCGAGCGGATTTCCAAACAGAGCGCGTGATGTCGTGGCCCCGACGATGCCGTCCGCCACCAGGCCGTTGTCCACCTGAAAGGCCCGCACGGCGGCATCCGTGTTCCGCCCCCAAATCCCGTCGATCACACCGGGATTATAGCCCTTGCGGGCCAGGACGTGTTGGATACGCCTGATTGTTTCCTTGGCTACTGACATAGTAAATTCCTTACCTAGGGTATGGTTCCGCCCGATTTTGTCGGCGGCGCCGATTGGCCTACTGCCGGCTCTTAAACCGGTTGCCGCCCACATCGTGTGGGCGACCAGCCCGAACCGCCTCGACGTTTGCCACGGCGGTGGCGTATGCAACGCAAAACTTGCTGGGCTGGTTGTCCATGTATCCTTTCAATGTGGCTTCATCGACACTGGCTTTTGGGAGCGTGATCTCGGCTTTGAGGGTGTCCTTCATGGCTTTCCACGACGACACGAGGATCGATGCATCCGGTAAATTGTTCGTCGTTCCGAATAGGAGTTTTAAATCTGCTTTCAACGCGCTTGCATCGCCAGCGTTGGTGTTAATCTCTTTTCTGATCCGGTCGGCCAGGTCCTTTTCATTTGGGCCTGTCGTCGCATCATCGGGATAAAAGTCGAGCACAACGTTCATCCGAAGGGCATGACACCATGCGAAAACGCGCTCCTGATCAATGTAGGGGTGCAAAATTGGTGACACTGGCCAAATCACGGCCTGTTGCGGTTTCGACCCCGCGCCATTTCGGGCCGCTGTCAGATTGTTGAAGACTTTGCGAAGTGTCTCCAATCCCTTGATGATGCTGCGCAAATCCCCCTGAGTGAGCTCTTTGAGCCAGGGCGAGGTTGCATAACCGGTTCGATCATGCGCATCGAACTCGGCGGCAACGACTAGATAACGGGTCAGATCGAGCGCAATTTCGAAAAAGCTGCAATCCCGGTTGGGGCGCAGCTTCATTTTTTTTACACAAGGCCCATCCCTTGCCCTGGATTTCGACGACCTGGTTTCCGCCCTGGATGCCGGCCTTTGACGCCTTGATGGCAGCTCGAAACAAACTGCTGGTCTTGTCGTAATCGGTAGCCTTGGCAAAGGTTCCGGTTACTGCGTCCATGTCAGCCTGTGCCACTTCCGCCAGTTTGGCCCGGGCGATTTCCGGGGTGTCTTCGACGTTCGGATCCATGGCGTAGGCGGCGACCTGAGAGTCATTGAATTGTCGATCTTCGGCAGCTGCCAGTGCCCAACTTAACCGATCTACCTCATCAATGCTTTTTTTGTGATCGAACGCCGTACATGAAGTCAGCACGCCAGCCATGCCAAGGACGGCGATGAACGAACGAATTTGCAGGTGTTTTTTTCCATGACTACGCTCCTATGCGGCAAGTAGTTTCTTGATCAGGGCCTCGCCCTCTGGCGTCGGTTTATTGTCGTCGCCGATAAGTTTGGGGATCTCCCCAGTGGTCAGAGCTCTCGCCAGCAGGGATCTGTAGATGGCCAACCATACCTTTGAGCCGAGATCCGGGAGACCGACATCCTCCCGCTTCACGGCAACGCGCTCGCTGATTGCCTTGACCAACTCGATAATCCGGTCGCCGCTCAGGTGTGCCTTGGCGCCGGCTGCGTTGGATGCAACCTGGCGCAGTGTTGTCAGCACAGCATCGCGTAAGGTTTGGCCGATCAGCACGCCAGTGTCGGCGCGATTGGCCTTCAGTCCGTCTGCTGCATGTGTGAGCAGGCTCTTGATCAAGTATTCGGCCAGATGATCACCGGTATCATTATCGTCGAACTTGAACAGGCGACCAGGGTTCTTCCGTGAAAATTGCATTTAACATGAATTCAACTACAGGAAGCAAGATAATATGGATGCGCATTTATCCGAGCCTTCCACTTTGCGAGCGGATTCCTGTCCATGGCGCCGGTTCCCTGGTCGTCTTGCTTGTTATTTTCCGCTTGGGGATGCTCAGCGCTTTCGCCGACATGTTGAGTGCTGACGGCTGCTGACGAAGTTAAAAATGCTCGGAATTTTGGGGTAGCCAGAAAGACGCGGGATTGCGGAATTATTCGGCGTTGTTCCGGTTGCCGAGTGCGGGATGGCCAAGGATGCCATCCCCATCCCGCTTGAGACTGTGTTGACTAATGTTCTTTTGGCAGCGTGGCGACCACTAGGTTGGCCATCAGCATGGTCACCGCCAGCATATAAAAGACGGCGCTGAGGCCCCAGGTGTCGGCGATGAAACCGCCGGCGACCGGGATCACCAGTTTGAACAACCCTTGAGTGCCGAACATCAGGCTGGTGGCGCTGCCGCTCATGTCGGGTGGTGCCAAGTCCATCATCCAGCTATGAACAACAGGCCGCACGGCATAAAGCACGAAGCCCAGCAGAGCGACACCACCGACGAACATCGCCTCATTTCGGATCAGGGTCAGCGCAACAATCACCAAGGTCGAGGCGCTGAGGCCGGCCAAGACGATAGGTCGACGGCCGATCTTGTCGGACCAGGTGCCGGCGATGGGCCCGGATATGATGCCGCCCACCTGCATGCCGGCCAGGACCAGGCCCATGACGAAAGGTGCGAAGCCGATGACGTCGGCCAGGTAAAGCGGCAGGAAGATCAACAGGCCATTTTGGGTCATGGAGCGGAAACCGCCCATTAGGCAAAGTCCCAAAATGGCGCGCTGGCGTACCATGGCGCGCATGCCCTGGAAATAGCCGGCCAAATCAATGCCGATCTTTTCCTTGCTCTCGGTCTTCCTTTCGGTGCGGCCGAGCACGATAAAGATCACGGCGGCGACGATGAACATGGGCAACGCGTTGATCATCGCCGCGTCGCGCCAGCTCAGCCAGGTGATCAGCGTGCCGGCGCACACCGGCGCCAGGGCCTCGCCGGTGTTGGCGCCGAGGCCATGCACCGACATCGCGAAGCCTCGGTTGTTGGGGTAACGTCCGGCCAGGAACGAGAACGCGGCCGGGTGCCAGATATTGTTGGCGCCGCCAATCAGCATGACGCCGATGAGCAGGCCCATGACCGAGGGCGCGGTGCCGATGGTCAGCAAGGCCAGCGCGCAAAACCCCAGCGCCAGGGCCAGGATGACGATGCGCCGCCCGGTGATATCGACGATTGGCCCGCCGGCCAGGTTGACGACGAAGCTGGACGCGTTCATGGCCGTGAAGATGGCGCCGATCTCGGCGTAACTGAGGCCGAGCTCGCGGCCGACGAAGGGCAGGATGATATAGATCGTGCCCATGATCCAATGGGTTCCACCATGGCCCAGGCCGACCAGATAAGCGGTCCATTGGCCCGGCGCATCAACGCCGGTTAGGCGCTCGACCGCGGCGAGCGGGCCGCGCGCGGTGACGGCTTGAGGCGGGGCGGGTTGTGGCGTTGGGTGGGGCCCGGGGTGTCCATGGATGACCATGCCGATATCCTAGACTTCAGGAAGGGCGTCTAAAAGCCGGCCCATGTCTTCTTCATTGTTGTAGAAATGCGCGGACACGCGAAGGTGGGTGTCCTTGTAGCTGACGATGATGCGTTTTTTCTCAAGCGCCTTCACCGCCGGGCCCGCATCGCGGCCGAGATCCAGGCTGACGATGCCGGCGCGTTGTTCCCAGGGGCGGGGGGTGCGAATTTTGATCTGGCGGCGTTCGGCCGCGTCGATCAGGTAAGTGGTCAACGCGCGGACGCGGTTCTCAATTTGGCCGAGGCCAATGCTCTGGACGTATTCCGCCGAGCGCTTCTGCACCCAGCAGCCCAGGAAATTCGGGTTGCCGTATTCAAAGCGGTGCGCGTCGTGGGCCAGTTCGGGATCATTCAAGGTCCGGTCCAGGGAGGTGAACGAAAACTTCGCGGCGTAAGGCGGCGTCAGCAACTCAATCATTTCCGGCGTCGCGTACATGAGGCCGGCGCCGGCCAGCGAGAACTGCGCCTTGTGACCGCCGGCGATGAGAACATCCGCGCCGGTCTCGGCCAGCGGCGTGTTGATGATGCCGACGGCCTGGATGCCGTCGACCACTAGCTTGATGTCGCGTTCGCGGCAAAAATTTGAGAGCTCCTTGAGATCAGCCCGGTAGCCGTTGCCGTAAACGACCCAGCCGACGGCGAGAATGCGAGTTCTGTCATCTATCAACTCGCGGTATTGATCGATGGTGATGCGACCGTCGGCGCCTGGGGCGGCCAAGCGGACATCGACACCGCGCCGGCCCAAGTGTCGCCAGGGGAAGGTGTTGTTCTCGTGCTCAAACTCGGAAATGACGACGTTGTCGCTTTCGGCCCAGGGAAAGCCTTGGGCGACGATGTTGATGCCCTCCGACGTGTTTTTGATCAGCGCCAGGTTCTCCGGCGGGGCACCAAACGTTTCGGCCACAGCGTTGCGTGTTTCCTCGATGCCGTTCATGGCAAAGGCACCTTCGCCGGCGTCTTCGTATATGTCACGCATCCACGATTGCATGGACTGCTCGACTAGGCGGGGCAGGATCGCCTTGTTGGAAATATTTAAATAGACGCAGGTCTCGGTGGTTGGAAACTCGCGCCGGAGCGCCGCCCAATCGGGATCGGTTGGCGTGGTGTTCATGATCGGTCTCTCACGCAGGGTTTAGTGGGTCAAAATCTGATTCAGGAAAAGCTGGGTACGTTCGCTTTCAGGATTGGTGAAGAATACATCCGGCTTGGCGATCTCGACGATCTCGGCGTCGTCCATGAAGATCATGGTGTCGGCGACGGTCTTGGCGAAACCCATTTCGTGGGTCACCACCATCATCGTCATACCTTCGTCGGCCAACTCGACCATGACGTCCAAGACCTCTTTGATCATTTCCGGGTCCAGGGCAGACGTCGGCTCGTCGAACAGCATGATCCGGGGCTGCATGCACAAGGACCGGGCGATGGCGACGCGCTGTTGTTGGCCGCCAGAAAGCTGACCCGGGTATTTGTAGGCCTGTTCGGGGATCTGGACGCGCTCCAGGTATTTCATTGCGATGGCCTCGGCGTCGGCCTTCGGCATCTTGCGGACCAGCATCGGCGCCAGGGTCAAATTGTCGATGACCTGCATGTGCGGGAATAGGTTGAAGGACTGGAACACCATGCCGACCTCGGAACGGATGGCCTCGATATTCTTGAGATTGTCCGTCAACTCAATGCCGTCGACGATGATCTGGCCTTTCTGGTGGGCCTCTAAGCGATTGATGCAGCGGATCATGGTTGATTTGCCCGAACCCGATGGCCCGCAGACAACGACCCGTTCGCCGCGTTTGACGCTGACGTTGACGTCGCGTAGCGCCTGGAAATTGCCGTACCACTTGTTGACATCGATCAATTGGATGACGGTTTCGTCACCTAGAGGATCTGCGGCGGCATCGGCGGGTTGTTGCTCATTCATGGCTCATACCTTGATCTAAAAACGGCGGCCTTCGCCGAGCCAGCGTTCAACCAGCTGGCTGTATTTGGAAAGGGCAAAACAGAAAACGAAATAAATGAGGGCGACAAACAGATACGCCTCGACGAAGAAAATCCGCCAAACCGGATCTTCCATGACCGCCGTGGTTGCCGTCAGGATGTCGAACAATCCAATGATCAACACGAACGACGTGTTCTTGAAGGCGGCTATGATGTGATTGACCAAACCCGGCAGGCAAATGCGAAGCGCCTGAGGTAGAACGATCCGGCGCATCAATTGCCAATAGCTGAGGCCCAGCGCTTCGGCGGCTTCAATTTGACCACGAGGCACGGCTTGCAAACCGCCACGGATAACTTCGGCCTGATAACACGCGAAAAAGATTGCCATGCCGGCCATCACACGCAGCAGCTTGTCGAACTCCAGACCTTCGGGAAGGAACAGCGGGAACACATTGACCGCGACAAACAAAATAGTAATCAGCGGCACGCCACGCAGGCTTTCGATAAACACCACGCAGATCGATTTGATGCCGGGCAGATGCGAGCGCCGGCCCAAAGCGAGTAGCACGGCCAAGGGGGAGCCGAACACCACGGTGCCGGTGAATAAAACCATTGTCAGCGGCAGCCCGCCCCATTGCGACGTCTCGATCGGTTGCAGGCCCAGCACGCCGCCCCACATGAGGATTAAGGTGACAATCAGGTTGAAAATCCATAGCGGCATCAGGATTTTAACTTTCCAAAATGCCGGCGTCATGGTCGCCGCAATCACCGATAAGTAGATGACCAAGGCCAAAATCAGCCGCCAGTGCTGGTCGTATGGATAGACACCGAACAGCATCGGCCGGTGTTTTTCGCCAACGACTGCCCAGCATGCCCCGGTGGCGGCGCGACACGCTTCGTGATCGCCGCTCCAAACCGATTGGAAGAGCGCCCATTGGATGAAGTCGGGCAATGCGAAGACAAGAAATAGAGCGATGATCACCGTGATCATCGAATTGATCGGCGAATTAAACAGGTTCTCTCGCATCCAACGCAGCATCGCGACCCGCTCGGTGGGTGGCGGCGCCGTATGACGGGGGTTGGCGGCGGCGGATGGCGTCGTGTCGTTCATATCCGCCCCTTAACGTTCTTTGATCGCGACAAGGCGATTGTAGAGGTTCATGAAGGTCGAGATCGCCAAGCTAATCGATAGATAGACAATCATCATGATTGCGATGGCTTCGACCGCTTGGCCGGTTTGATTAAGCGTTGTGTTGCCAATGTTGACGAGATCCGGGTATCCGATCAGGACGCCAAGTGAGCTGTTCTTGGTCAGGCTTAGGTATTGACTGGCGGTCGGCGGGACAATCACGCGAAGCGCCTGCGGCATGGTGACGTAATGCATGATGAATCTCGGCCGCAGACCGAGTGCCCTGGCCGCCTCGATCTGGCCGTGCGGCACTGATTGAATGCCGGCGCGGACAATTTCGGCGATGAATGCGGCGGTATAAACGGTCACGCCAACGACCAGTGCAGCGTATTCCGGCGATAAAGCCATGCCGCCCTGGAAATTGAAGCCTCTGAGCGCCGGGACATTCCATGTTAGCGGCGCACCTTGGACCAGCCAGGCGGCCAGCGGCAGGCCGATGACAATGACGCAGCCCCACAAGAAGGTCGGGATATACTGTCCCGTCATTTCACGCCACCGCTGCGCCCAACGGCCCAGAAAAATGGCGCCGATGACACCGAGAACAAATGCCACACCGACCCAAATATATGCCGGGTGCTCATTGGGGATCGGAAATACGATCCCCCGGTTCATCAAGAACGCACCGTCGAATGGCGTGATTGCCTGTTTCGGGTGAGGCAGAAACCGGACGACAGTGGCCCAGAAAAGAACATGCAGCACCACCGGCACGTTGCGGCAGATTTCGACGTAGACATTGGCGACCTTGGACAGCAGCCAATTTCTGGAAGTGCGGGCAATGCCCATGAAGACGCCCAAAATGGTTGCCAGGATAATGCCAACAAACGCCACCCGCAGCGTATTCAGAACACCGACCCAAAGCGCAAAACCATAACTGTCTTCGGAATCGTATTCGATCGGGGACTCGCCGATATCAAACCCGGCGTTCTCATTGAAGAAACTCCAACCCGTCGCGATACCCTGACGTTCCAGATTGGCATTCACGTTTATGTAGAGATAAAGGCCGCCCAAGATGACGAAAGCCGCCAGCAAAACCTGATAGGCAATGCCGCGAAAGGCCATTGAATTGAATATCGAGGTGTCGCCTTTCGGCGTCACCCGATCAGGTGCCGTCAATTTTTCTGTAGCCGAGTCTTCGGATGAGGCCATGTTGTCAGACAGTAAGAAAAAATGAATTAACGAAAAATCGCCGCCGCCCGCGCATGAAAGCGGGACGGCGGCGGAGATCATAGATGGTCTTATTTCATCGGGAAGCCGTACATTAGGCCACCGTTGGTCCACAGATTGTTGATGCCGCGTGCGAGGCTCAATGGCGGACCCCAGTTGGATTCATAGATTTCGCCGTAGTTTCCAACCTGCTTGATGATCCGATAAGCCCATTGCTTGTCGAGCCCTAGCTTCTTGCCAAGATCAGCACTGGCGCCCAACAGACGCTTGACGTTCGGATCTTTGGTTTTCAGCATGGAATCGACATTCTTCGAGCTGACGCCCCACTCTTCGGCATTGAAGGTGGCATGGGTAACCCACTTGATGATGTCAAACCACTGGTCGTCGCCGGCACGCACGCCGATGCCCAGGGGCTCTTTCGAGTACACACCCGGAATGATCAGGTGATCGGCGGGTTTTTTGGCGTCGTACTGCTGGTGACCGGGAAGCCCGGCTTGGTCCATGGCAAGCACGTCACAGCGGCCCGACATGTAGGCGCCGACCAACTGCTTGGAGCTCTCGATAACCACCGGGGTGAACTTCATGCCCTTCGATTTGAACAAGGATGCAATGTTCTTTTCCGTGGTCGATCCGGGGAATACGCAAATCGCCGCTCCGGCCATCTGATCAACGGTGGTGGCGCCAATGGATTTGCGGACCATGAAACCGGTGCCGGTGTAGAAGGTCGGCGGGCCGAAGTTGAGGCCGAGCGCCGAATCACGGGTCAAGGTGATCGTCGTGGTCCGTGACAACATATCAACTTCACCCGACTGCAAGGCCGGGAAGCGTTGAACGGAGCCCAACGGAATATATTTGACCTTCTCGGAATCACCCAAGGTTGCGGCGGCGACGGCGCGGCAGAAATCCACGTCGAGGCCTTTCCATTTGCCTTGGCTGTCGGCGATGGCGAACCCATAACGCCCTTGGTGGACGCCGCAAATAACTTCGCCGCGCGCTTTGACGGCCTTCAATGTCGGGCCGTCTTCCGCCATCGCCGTCTTGGTATCGACGGCCATGGCTCCCGCGAATGCGATCGCGGCAACTGCTGTGATAAACGTCTTCATCGTGTTACTCCCTGCTGATTGTAGTTCCGGCGCGGACGGCGGGCGCACCCATTCCAATTATTTGCCATCAAAGCCAGGAGATTCGTCTGTCCCTCCTGTCATTCCCCTAATTACGCCTTGTTCATGTGCGTTCCGCAACCTCATCAAATTTTTAACGGCTCACCGGGCTTTATCGTTTGGTACGCCGCATTGGAAAGAACCGGGATTGATTTTAACCCATTGCCGGTAATCACTAAAACGACCCGTGCATCGGCCTCCAGTATACCTTGCGACATGGCCTTGCGCAGTCCAGCGACTGTGGTCGCCGATTCCGGGCACGGAAAAATACCTTCCAATTTCATCATCTCCGCGGTTGCTGCCAGCGCGTCCTCCGTACTGATCGCATAGGCAGCGCCATCGGTTTCACGCAGTATTTTGAGTATGGCCTTGTCGCCCGGCGGTCGGGTCGACTTTAGGCCGCCTGGCGGCACGTCTAGGTTTTCCCACAGCTCGGCGTGGCTGGCATCATTTTCGAAAGCCCGCACAATGGGTGCGCAGCCTTCGTATTGGGTAATGATCATCTTGGGTAGCGGCCCAGTAACCCAGCCGAGAGCTAGAAGTTCCTTGAAGGCCTTATAGATTGCAATGGCGCCCAGACCGCCGCCACACGGATAGACGAGCGCATCAGGAAGCGCCCAACCCAACTGTTCGGCGATCTCATAACCCATCGTCTTCTTGCCTTCGAGACGGTAGGGCTCTTTCAAGGTACACATGTTGTGCCAACCGTTTTTGGCGACCGCGTCGGCGACCATGGCCCCCGATTCTT
Organism: Rhodospirillaceae bacterium; assembly: GCA_018665815.1. Classification (GTDB taxonomy): domain Bacteria; phylum Pseudomonadota; class Alphaproteobacteria; order Rhodospirillales; family Casp-alpha2; genus UBA3470. The sequence goes on along the minus strand of JABJBP010000023.1, from coordinate 2,173 downwards.
TCCAAGCACCATCCAAGATAAATGTCGGCGCGCCGGAAAGCACACTTTGCTGAAGGCTGCCGGCCAGCACGTCGTCCGGCACTAAATTGACGCAGCGCATACCGGCGCGCGCCGCGTACATGGCCCATGATCCGGCTGCATTGCCGGAACTGTTGTGAATAATCGTCTTAATGCCAAGCTCGCGCATACGGGTAATGGCGACGCTGGCGCCACGATCTTTGAACGTACCGGAAGGGTTACGGCCCTCGTCCTTGGCCAACAGGGTCTGCAAACCCATTGCGACGGCTAACCGGTCGACCGGCAGCATCGGTGTCCAGCCTTCGCCGAGTGTCACGGCGTTATCCACCTCTTCGACGGGCAGCAGCGGGGCATAGCGCCAGAGTGACGCCGGGCCCTGGGTGACGGCAAAGCGGTTGAGGTCGCTTTTTAGACGCTCGAGATCGTAGGTCACCTCGGGGAAATCGCCGGGCGCGCATGGCGGAATCTCGGCGCCCTCGGCAATTGTTTCACCACTTTCCCAATAGGCGATATGGTTGACGTAATTCATTGTGCCGCGACCTCTATCTGGCCGGCATCCGGGCCGGCGTCGGCGCGCCTTGCGCGGGCCACAAATCCTTTGGCGAGATGGTCACGGATATTGCGTTCGGCCTCATCGCCGTCGCCCCGACGTATGGCGTCGTATATGTCGTAGTGTTCTTGTACGGCTTCGCGCACTCTGTCGTCGTCGTAATGCAGCAACAAGTTCAACACGATCGCGAACTTGAGCCGCATGGGTTCGTAGGTTTTTAGCAAGTAACTGTTTCTGGATGCACGAATCACTTCCAGATGGAAATCAACGCCGTGCCGATGGACTTCGGCCAAATCGAACGCATCAATGTCATCCAGAACTTTACGCATATGCTTGCCATATTCATCGAGAGCCGGCGTCGGTCCCCATTGGGCCGCAAGGCGGGCCGCCAGACCTTCAAGGGATTGGCGGACTTCATACAACTCTTTCAGTTCGGTGGTCTCCAGACGGCGGACGAAGGTGCCCCGTGCTGGGCGCACCTCAAGGACGCCGTCGCGGGCCAAGTCGCGGAAAGCTTCACGTACCGGTGTGCGCCCGACCCCTAAGGACATGGCAAGTTTGCGCTCCGATAGGGGTGCCGTGGGTTCTTGGTGCTCATTTGAAAGCACGGTTAGGATCGCTCTATAGGCGCGATCACGCTCGAGCTGAAAGGGTTCTGGCATACCGGTATACCAGTTGGATTCTGGAATCGAGTCAAGGCCAGCCTGTGGATAACTTGCAGGCCTCGGTTTCCGCCGCCGTTTACTCGGCTGCCAGAAACGCGCGACAGAGCGCGACGACCCGCTCGACCTGATTTTCCGTGTTGTATACGTGAAAAGCCATGCGCAGCATACCCTGACGGATGGTTAGGGCGACGCCGTTGGCGGTCAAATGCTCGTAAAGCGCCGCCATGCGCGGATCCTCGGTCGAATCATGCCCGCCTTCGCCAAACCCACCGACGCAAACGATCGAGCCCAGGTGTGGTCCCGGCTCGCCGCCGGCGACCGGCAAACCGAGGTCCGACAGCCCCTGGGCAAGGCGATGCGAAAGCGCCATCACATGGCCCTCAATGGCCGGTGTGCCAATCGACAAAATCAGCTTCAAGGATTGTTCGCAGGCAATGGCGCCTGGATAGTTGTAATTGCCGAGATCAAACCGCCGTGCGCCGGGCATCAACGCATATTGATCCGTTCCCTTGGCGGCTTCGTGGGCGTCTCCCAAGTCGACACCAAATCGCGCCAAATACAGGGGCTTCAACTGTTCGGCCCATTCGCGGCGACAATAGGCGAAACCAAATCCGTATAGACCCAACAGGCCCTTCTGGGTTGATACCGCCAACCCATCAATACCCAGGGCATCGACATCCATGTCCAAGATGCCGACCGATTGTACGCCATCGGCCAGTAGAAAAATGCCGCGCTCCCGGCAGGCCTGTCCGATGGGCGCGACATCGGTTCGAAAACCCGGCGAAAAGCTGACCGTGGCCACGGTCACCAGTCGCGTTCGATCATCAATAGCGCCAATCATGGCATCGGCGGGAATATGGCCGCCTTGGGCTGGAATAGCGCGCACTTCGATACCTTCGCGTTCACGCAGATTGTACCAGGGATAAAGATTATTGGGATG
>JABJBP010000022.1 GCA_018665815.1 Rhodospirillaceae bacterium | reverse complement strand
GGCATCGGGCTGCTGGCTTTTGACGTCAGCCAATGGTGGCAACAACGCCCCACCCCACCACCCGAACCCGGTATGATTACGAATTTTTAACTCCGCTCTGGCGCGGCAACCAACTCAAGGCTGGGCCCCGCGCCGAAGGGCCCGCCAACAACGAACCAATCCCAGCGATGCATGCAAACTGCCGGATATTGCGAGTTCGTAATTTGAAAAAATGGTGGGCACGGCTGGGATTGAACCAGCGACCTCTCCGGTGTGAACGGAGCGCTCTCCCGCTGAGCTACGCGCCCTTATTTTGGCCAAGTCGGCGTGATATAGCGGTTCGCCGCGGCTCAGGCAAGGCCGGCCAGGACATCCCAAAGATCATCGAATTGATCGATGACGACATCGGCATTCAGCGCCGCGATGGGACCGCGGGGATAGCCGAAGGAAACGGCGATTGCCGGAACGCCCAGCGCCTGGGCGGTTTGTATATCGTTGGCGTTGTCACCGACCATCACGGCATGGGCCGGATCGGTGCCTAGTTTTTCCAGCACCGCCGCCAAGTGACGGGGATCGGGCTTGCGAATGCCGGGCAACGAATCGCCGCCGACGACGGCGCCGAAATATTTCGCGATGCCGAAAAATTCGAGAATTTCATGGGCCGGGGCTTCGGGCTTGTTGGTGCACAGCCCGATCCGGGCACCCGCCGCCACGAGTTCGCGGAGAATATCTTGAGCGCCGGGAAATGGTTGCGAAAGGTCGGTGGCGTGGCCTTCATAAAATTCTAAAAACCGGGCAACAACATCGTCGGTGCCATCGTCAGGCAGACCGCCCGTGGCCTCCAGGGCACGCTCAACCAACTTCGGCACCCCATCGCCGACCATCATCACCACTTCGTTACGGGTTATCGGTCGGCGCCCGATCTCATCGAATACCCGATTAACGGCGGCGCGCAAATCGGCTTCGCTGTCGATGAGTGTGCCGTCCAGATCGAATACCACGGCTTTGATGGAGCCGGGCAGGTGATGGGTCATTGCAAGAATCCGAAACAATCTTTGACTTGGCGGGTATAAAGGCGTGTGGCAATGTCGCCGCGCCGGTGAGTGATATGTAAAAATTACCGGCCAATTTGTAGCCGACTGACCATCTATGACCAAGCACAACAACAAAAACACCGCCACCATTGTCCTCGCCGCCGGATTAGGCACGCGCATGAAATCGGCGCTGCCGAAAGTGCTGCACCCCTTGGCAGGCCGACCGATGATCCAGCACCTTTTGGGCACTCTTTCGGATACCGGTATTGATCGGGTTATCGTCGTCACCAGCGATGGCGCCGACGACGTCGCCACCGCCGTGGCGCCAAACCCCACCGTGGTGCAAAAAGAACAACTGGGCACCGGCCACGCGGCGCTGCAGGCGGCCGATAAACTGGCCGGCTTTGATGGCGACGTATTGATCATGTTCGGCGCCGATCCATTGATCACCAGCGAGACCATCAACGCCTTGCTGGCCCGGCGCCGGGACGGCGCAGCCATTGCGGTGCTGGGCTTCCGTCCTGATGATCCCGGTCTCTATGGGCGATTGATTATTGGCGCTGATGGTGACCTTGAAGGAATCATTGAGGCCCGCGATGCAACACCGGAACAATTGGCTGGTGATCTTTGCAATTCCGGCATCATGGCCGTCGACGGCACGTGCCTGTTTGATTTGTTGGGTCGGGTCGGCAATGACAATGCCAAAAGCGAATATTACCTGACCGATATCGTCTCCCTAGCGCGCGCCGATGGCCAACGCTGCGTCATCATGGAAGCTGACGATCCATCGGAATTGATCGGTGTCGACAGCCGTGCCGACCTGGCCCAGGCGGAAGCGGTGATCCAAGCGCGACTTCGCGCCAGCGCCATGGATGCGGGCGCCACGCTGATTGGGCCAGAGACCGTATTTCTGAGTTTCGACACCGTATTGGGCAAAGACGTCACCATCGGCCCCAACGTGGTCTTCGCACCGGGCGTCACGGTTGGCGACAGCGTCACCATCCGGCCGTTTTGTCATTTGGAAGGCGCGACTATCGCGGACGGCGCCATCGTTGGGCCGTTCGCCCGCCTGCGTCCAGGCGCCGACATCGGCACGGACGTACGCGTCGGCAATTTCGTTGAGATTAAGAACGCGCAGTTGGAATCGGGCGCCAAGGTCAATCATCTGACCTACGTCGGCGATGCCCGCGTCGGCGCCGGCGCCAATGTCGGCGCCGGCACAATCACATGTAATTATGACGGCTTTGGCAAACATCGCACAGATATCGGCACCGGCGCGTTTATCGGATCAAACACCGCCTTGGTCGCGCCAGTTCGTATCGGTGATGGCGCCATCGTCGGCGCGGGCAGCACCATCGCCAAGGACGTTGCGGCCAATTCCCTGGCGGTTACCCGTGCGTCGCAAAGGCAAATCGACGGCTGGGCGGAGACTTTTCGCGATAAAAAATCTTCAGAGAAAACTAAGAAAAACAAGGCATAAGATCAAATATGTGCGGCATTATTGGGATTATCGGGAAATCTGACGTGGCCCCTCTGTTACTCGACGGCCTCAAACGCCTTGAGTATAGGGGCTACGATTCGGCCGGCATTGCGACCATCCAAAACGGTGGCGTCGAGCGGCGCCGCGCCGAAGGTAAGCTCGGCAACCTGGGCGGCCTGCTCAGGGAGAAACCACTATCCGGCACAACAGGAATCGGCCATACCCGCTGGGCAACCCACGGCGCACCCAACGAAGCCAACGCCCACCCGCACGCCACTGATCGCGTCGCCGTCGTCCACAACGGGATCATCGAGAATTTTCAGGAACTGCGCGCCGAGTTGATCGAGGCCGGTCATCAATTGACCTCCGACACGGACACAGAAGTCATCGTTCATCTGATCGATAAGTATCTAGATGACGGCATGGCGCCAAAGGATGCCACGTCGGCTGTATTGAAACGCCTGCAAGGCGCCTTCGCATTGGCGATCATTTTCGGCGGCGAAAGCAAATTGATGATCGCGGCCCGCCAAGGCAGTCCCCTGGCCATCGGCGTCGGCGAGGATGAGATGTTCATCGGGTCGGACGCCATTGCGCTGGCGCCGTTGACCAAGGTCATCATTTATCTGGAAGACGGCGATTGGGCCGTTTTGACCGACAAGAATTACATGGTCTATGCGGCCGACGATGAAGAAGTTCGCCGTGACATCCGATTGACCGAATTGACGGGTGCCGCCATCGGCAAGGGCGGCTACCGGCATTTCATGCTGAAGGAAATCTACGAACAGCCCCAGGTCATCGGCGACACGTTGCATTCCTACGTCAATCCAGTGAGCCGCGCCGTGACCCTGCCCGACCTGGGCTTTGATCCAGCCGACGTCACCAAACTGACATTGATCGCATGTGGCACATCTTATTACGCCTGCCTAGTCGCCAAGTACTGGTTTGAGACCATCGCCCGGATGCCGGTTGAGGTCGATATCGCGTCTGAATTTCGCTACCGCGAAGCCCCCATGCCGGCGGGAGGCGCGGCGCTGGTGATTTCACAATCGGGGGAAACCATCGATACCTTGGCGGCGCTGCGCTACGCGCGGTCCCAAGATCAGAAAATCCTGTCCATCGTCAATGTGCCCGAAAGTGCGATTGCGCGGGAGTCAGATGCTGTCCTGCAGACCTACGCCGGACCGGAGATCGGTGTCGCCTCAACCAAGGCCTTCACCACGCAGTTGACGGTGTTGGCGTGCCTTGCCATCGCGGTGGCCCATGCGCGGGGCGCCATCGATGATGACGAGCGCGGCCGGCTGGTTGGTGCGCTGACCGAGGTTCCGGCGCGGGCGTCGGAAATCCTCAATCATGATGAACACCTGGCCCGCATCGCCCACGACATGGCGGAGGCCCGCGACGTCCTGTATTTGGGCCGCGGTACCAGTTACCCCATCGCGCTCGAAGGCGCGTTGAAATTGAAGGAAATTTCCTACATCCACGCCGAAGGTTATGCGGCGGGAGAAATGAAACACGGGCCCATCGCGCTCATTGACGAAGCGGTCCCCGTGGTCGTCGTCGCGCCCACGGATGATCTGATCGACAAGACCGTCTCCAACGTTCAGGAGGTCATGGCCCGGGGCGGGCGCATTGTGTTTCTATCTGACGCCGCCGGCGTGCAGCGCCTCGGCGCCGAAGCCCATCAAACCGTCACCCTGCCCGCCGTCGACCCTTTCGTGGCACCGCTGCTGTACGCCATTCCCGTGCAATTGCTGGCCTATCATATCGCCGTCATTAAGGGCACTGATGTGGATCAGCCGCGCAATTTGGCGAAAAGCGTCACCGTGGAATGATGTAGGTCGGTGGTATTTTTCTTCTTTCGACCTCTCCGTTCCTCATACGGAATAACAAGGTCTTTTTCAGACACACCCTCTACAACAATATATCCATCACTCTTCTCGTCTGGATTGTGATAAACGACACCATCATCCACTAACCCCATCTTGAATTTGATTCTTAGATGATGGTCGTTGGTGTCCTTGTCTAATCGAACCTCAATACAATCAATGATTCCCGTTAGATAGTCCTTCTTATCCTCATTAGAAAAACCTTCTACTTCACCGATTTTGTCGTGATATCTCCCGATCCAATCTAACCACCTTTTCTGGTTTCCAAGTTCCTTCGTTCTTATCCGTGTCTGTTCGATCTCATCCTTCTTGGATCGTAATTCCGCACCCAGATTTGATTTGATTTTTTCGTATACCTCTTGGTCATATCGTTTCAGCAAATTGTTCGTTTCAACATCTGCGATGGATGATTGAACCTGATTCAACTCCTTCATCAACCGTTTGGTTTTGATCTTTTGGTTGCGGAGTTCTGTTTCGTTTTCTGAGTCACCCTGTAATTTGGATTTCAACACCTCATCCTTGAAACTCTCTTTCAAGACGGATGATTTAGAAACCGTATCAATCACCAAATCCCATACGAACTTATCTGTGATTGGGATATTGAGTGCACGAACCATATTGCATCCGTGTGAACCGACTTTCCCTCGTTTCCATTTCTGGTCATCAGGGATGTTACCGTTTTTCCAGTTTCGTTCTTTATTGGGACAATAATAATTTTGTTGGTTGCGTATAGGATGAATACGTCCAGACATATTGGAACCACACTCTCCACAAACCATCAAATCTCTTAGTAGGTAAAATCTCTTGGTCGTATTGTTCTGCGACTTCCTTGCATAAATTTGTTTGCGTCGTTCTTGCACATCGTTCCAAACGGTTTCGTCCACGAAGGATGGACACGAACTGGTGATG
>JABJBP010000021.1 GCA_018665815.1 Rhodospirillaceae bacterium | reverse complement strand
TATTCAGCCTAAGCATGAGCGTATCTATGCGTGAGGCTCTGCCCGCCATATTCCTAACGCATGCAGAACAACGACTATTCATCGAAAGCTTGTGTTAGGCTAAATCCACAAAATAAATAGTGATAATGCATCTGGAGTAAATTATGTCGCTGGCCGCTCAAACTTCGGATCTGGTAAGTCCGGATCAGAATATTGTCGATTTCGTTGCCGATTTTACGGCCGAAACGACGCCGTTCTCGGCGGCAAAAATAGAGGATTTTCGGCAAATTTTACGGCCGGGAACGACGGTATCCGTGACGTTCCTACCGGGGTCGGATTTTGCTGATACCATTGCCACGTCCGCGAGGTTACGCAACGAAGGGTTCAACCCGGTGCCACATCTGGCAGCCCGCAGTATTCCTGACCAATCGTTTCTCGATGACGGATTGCGACGGCTGAAAGATCAAGCGGATGTTGATGAGGTCTTGGTTGTGGCCGGCGGCATCGATCAGCCGATTGGTGCATTTTCGGACACCATGCAAATTCTCGAAACGGGCCTACTCGACACACATGGCATTCGCAGAATTGGCGTCGCTGGGCATCCGGAGGGCAGTTCCGACATTTCCGATGAAGATATTGCCAAGGCGGTTACGAGGAAAAATGATTTTCAACAGAGAACCGGTGCCGATCTGTATATATTGACGCAATTCTGTTTTGAAGCGGCGCCAATCATTGCTTGGGACCAGGCCATACGGGCCGCCGGCAACCAAATGCCTATTCGGATTGGCATTCCTGGCCTCGCGACAATAAAGACGCTGCTCAATTACGCTATGGCGTGTGGTGTCGGAAATTCCATGACGTTCCTTAAAAAGCAGGCTCGGAACGTGACAAAGTTAATGTCGGTATCAACGCCGGATAAATTGATCGCTGAATTGGCGGATTACAAAGCGAATGATCCAAATTGTGGCTTGGTTGGCACACATATGTATCCGCTGGGCGGGCTGAAAAAGACGGCAAAATGGACCTATGGTGTGATCGATGGTCAGTTCGTCTTGAATGCCAAGGGGCCTGGCTTCAAAGTAACATCAGATATTTATTAGGCGCGGGTAAACCGACACCTTGACTTCGTCACCGTGGGTTGGACAATCAGGGTGGCGCGCGGCGAGGTTTGCCGAGTGCCCGGGAGCAATCTTGATAGCACCAGTGTTCCGATACGGATGATGGTGCCAACCAAGGTGGGGAGGACGTGATGAGCGGTGTAAACCGACGAGATTTTATAAAGACCAGTGTTGCCGGCATCGCCGCTGCGACGACGGTCGGTGCTGCGGCTAAATCGCCAAATGCGGCAACCAAGACTGAATATCCGGTTGTTGATGTTGCGCCGCTGGGCTCACTTGCACCCGGCGCGGAAGTCGCTTTTGACTATCCGGACGCTGATTCTCCCGCCGTGCTTTTGCGATTAGCGGCTCCCGTTGCCGGCGGTATAGGTCCGAACAAGGATATTGTTGCCTATTCCATGCTGTGTACACACAAGGGATGCCCGCTGAATTATTTGGCAGATAGACAAATGCTCGTCTGCCCTTGCCATTGGAGCAGCTTCGATCCCGCGAAGAGCGGGCGTCTGGTTATCGGACAGGCCAGCCAATCGTTGCCGAGTGTTCAACTTGATGTTGCTGATGGCATGGTCCGTGCGACCGGGGTCGACGGGCTGATTTACGGGCGTCACACCAATATCCTCTAATCGGTACAAATTATGACCCGTGTTCCTCTGCCGCCGAAAGACGCAAAAACCTATAGAACGGTTTGTCAGTTCTGTATCGTTGGGTGCGGTTACCGTGTGTTCAAATGGCCGGAAGGTGCGGACGGTGCCGCCGCCCCTGATGCGAATGCTTTAGGTGTCGATTTCCGAGAACCCCAGCCGGCGGATGGCGAATGGATATCGCCGGCGATGCATTCCCAAATCCATGAAAAGGACGGGAAGACGTACAACGTTGCCATCGTGCCGGACAACGAATGTGTTGTGAACAGCGGCATGGCATCTGTTCGCGGTGGCGGTCTTGCGCAAACTCTATATTCACCAAAACGCGGAACTAAGGTGCGCCTGTCAACGCCGCTGGTGGCCAAGGCCGAAGGCTTTGACAATGCGTCGTGGAATGACGCCGTCGATTTGGGGGCGCGGGTGATCAAGGCGGTCATTGACCGCTGGGGTGCCGATGCCGTCGGAATGAAGTTTTTCGATCATGGCGGCGGCGGAGGCGGGTTCGAAAATAACTGGGCGGTCGGGCGTTTCTTTTTCTCAGGCGTTGGGACCCGCACGGCCTCTATTCACAATCGGCCAGCTTATAACTCCGAAGTGCATGCCGCCGGCGATGCCGGGTTGGTCGCATTGACGAATGCTTATGTGGATGCGCAACTCGCCGATACGATCCTCATCGTTGGCGCCAATCCCTATGAGACGCAGACGAACTATTTTCTCAATCATATGATTAGAAATTTGAATGGCGAATCCGCGGATTTGAAGGGCTCAACCTTCCCAGGCGAAGATGCACCTTCTGGCCGAATGATCATTGTCGACCCGCGCCGGACCATCAGCGTCGCCACCGCGGAAGCGGCGGCTGGCAAGGAAAACGTTCTGCATCTTCAGATTGAGCCGGGTACGGATATTGCGGTGCTGAATGCGATATCACGTATCGTTCTCGAGCGGCGCTGGCACGACGTCGCGTTCATCAAACAACGCACGGAGTGGCAGACTTTTGAAGCCTACCAGCGATCCTCGTTGGGTGCAGATAGAGATGCCAGTGAGTTTGTTCGCGTAGCCGCTGAACTTGCCGGAGTTGATGAAAAAGATCTCTACAAGGCTGCAGAATGGATCGCCAAGCCGAAAAAGAACAAAGCGCGGCGCCGAACACTTTTGCATTACGAAAAAGGCCTGATTTGGGGCCTGAAAAATTATGAGAATATCGCTTCTATCATTGATTTGGCGTTATTGAGTGGCAACGTCGGCAAGCCAGGAACAGGCGTGAGCCGGCTAGGCGGACATCAGGAAGGTTACGTGCGGCCCCCATATCCAGGTGGACGCCCAGCGTTGAATGTCGATGAAGCTGTGCACCGTGGTGAGGCTAAGGTGTTTTGGGTTGGCGGCTGTAATCCAGTTCTGACCACCTTGCGGGCCGAGAAAATGGAGGCCACGTTAAAAGAGCGCGGTCGACCAGTGCGCGATGCCTTGGTGCGGACGGCGGGACGCCCCGTGGGCGAGCGGGTGACGGCCGTTGTCGAAGCGCTGAAGGATGGCGGTATGTTTATCCTGACACAGGATATTTATATGACTGCAACGGCGCGCCATGCCCACCTCGTCCTGCCGGCCGCCCAATGGGGCGAAATGAATATTACGTCGATCAATGGCGAGCGCCGGTTGCGCCTTTATCAGCGTTTCATGGACCCGCCGGGTGCCGCCATCCCAGACTGGAAAATCATGGCGCTGTTCGCCAAGCGCTTGAACAAGCTTTATCAGCAGGATCGAAACCCGCTGATGGCCAACCGATTCTTAGATTACGATTGGCGGGGCGATGAAGATGTGTTCATTCATGCCCGTTACAGTTTCAAGGGCGACGGCAATGACCCCCCGGAAGGATACGCGGGGATTACCTACAATCTGCTTAAAGATCTTGGAAACAACGGGATTCAGACACCCGTCCGGCTGGTTAATCGTGTCCCCGTCGGCACAGTGCGCATGCATGAAGATGGAAAATTTTTTACACCTTCCGGCAAGGCGAAGTTCATTGCTGCACCTAGGCCTTGGCCGGGATACGCGTCGGCTGTCGAACGGCAGCGGAAAAATTATCGGTTTTGGATCAACAACGGCCGGGCCAACCATATTTGGCAGACGATTTACCATCATCGCCATATCGATTTTTACCGCGAGCGTTATCCGGTTCCTTTGCTGGAGATTCATGCTGAAGATGCCATTGAATTGGGGATTTCGGCAGGTGACTTGCTTGAAGTTTCCAATGATGTCGGCACAGTCGAAGCCATGGCGTACGTCACAGATGCGGTCAAAAGAAACCATGCCTTTATGTTGTTTGGCCAACCGCGTGGCGCCGTTGGTGACTTGATTTCGGACCACGTCGACCCGAAAACTACGATCCCTTATTACAAAGGTGTTTGGGCCGATATCAAACGAATTGGGCCGATGCCTGAATCCGCGAAGACAGCGTCATTCCTGCCGAGGAATATCGCGGAATGATGCGGACAAAGGGCATATTTCCCGCCGTGATGGTGGCGTTAACTGTGTTCGGATCTGTGCACACCGTCCGTGGCCAGTCCATAGACGTGACAGCCGCTAAGCGGAACCTCGTTGGCGCAAACTTGTCCGGCGCCGATCTGCATGGGAAGAAGATGTCTGGCGCTGATCTGCGCAACGCAAACTTAAAGAACGCAAATTTGGATGGTGCTGATTTGACTGGCGCCAACCTTACCGGCGCGGACTTGACGGGTGCCAGCTTGAAGGGTGCCGATCTGAGAGAAGCCTATTTGCGGGAAATAAAGGCTGAGGGGACGATTTTTTCGAAAGCCAATTTGGGGAATGCCGATCTGACACGGGCAAATCTCCGAGGGGCGAATTTTGCGAAGGCAGCCTTGGCTTTGGCTGTGCTTGACGCGGCGAAAATCGATAATGCTGTTTTCGTCGGGGCCTATTTGCCGGGGGCTAGATTGATTAAAGCACACGGCGAGAATGTCGATTTCAGTGCAGCCTTCATGGCCGGCGCCGATTTTAGCCAAGCGAGTCTTGTCGGCGCCAACTTCAAAAAAGCCAATGTTGGATCACTTGGATTGGGGCACCCGGGGCCGAGCGGTGCCGTATTGCGTGGCGCCGATTTGACCAATGCTGATATGACTGGCGCCAACTTAACGAACGTGAAGTTTGAAGAAGCTGTTCTGACCGGCGCCAAGCTCGTGTCTGCGAAGTTGGGATACGCTGATCTTAGTTGGAGCCGCGCCGAAGGTGCGGATTTTTCGAATTCCGATTTAGGTTGGGTGCGTGCGTATGCTGCGCATCTCAACAATGCGGTATTCCGCGGCAGCAAATTGTCGTTGGCTCAATTGTCTGGGGCCGATTTGCGAGGCGCCGATTTCACCGATGCGAAATTTGACCGAACCGACCTTACGCAGTCGAATTTGTCCGGCATAAAACTCGGTGAAATTGATAAAGATGATGTTTACATAGCAGCGGCGCGGAATGTGCCGGCGAGCCTAGGGGGAGGAGTAACCAAGTGAGCGAAGAAACACTATCTCACGAGGAAAGTTCCGGCGATGATCCAACGCCCGCAGCGCGTGAATCGAAACCTAACCTATTGTCGGCGATGGCCGGCGAATATTTCGGGACATTCGTGCTCGTCTTTTTCGGCGTAGGTTCCGTCAATGCGGCGGTTGCCACGGGCGCTCAAGCCGGGCTTTGGCAAGTTGCTGTTGTATGGGCTGTCGGCGTGAGCCTGGGAATTTACACGGCGGCGTCATTGTCCGGTGCCCATATCAATCCGGCTATTACGGTCGTCGCTGCGGTTTATGATCGCTTCCCCGCTCGATGGGTTGTCCCCTATTGGGTCGCCCAGGTTGCCGGCGCGGCGACGGCATCGTTAGTGCTCTACGGCATGTTCTCGGAATCCATCATTGAGTTCGAGCGACAACATGGCTTGTTACGAGGTGGGCCGGGTAGTGAATTGAGCGCCATGATGTTTGGTGAATATTTCCCGAACCCTGCGATCTTCGGTACGGCGGAAGATGCCTGGCGGATCGTTAGTCCTTCCTCGGCGTTTATTTCCGAGATGGTGGGGACCGCGATGCTGGCGTTCTTAGTCGCGGCTGTGACCCATGATCGCAACACCTCGCGTCCGCCGTCGGCGATGCAGGCAGTTATGATTGGGCTTGGTGTGGCTGCGATCATATCCGTTGTCGCGCCTCTAACGCAGGCCGGTCTCAATCCGGCGCGAGATTTCGGCCCCCGCTTGGTTTCATTTTTCCTGGGGTGGGACAGCATCGCCATTCCCGGGCCGCGGGGCGGGTTTTTCACGGTCTACATCGTAGCACCGATTGTCGGTGCACTGATCGGCGGCGGGATTTACCGCCTTATCGCCAGAAGACTACCGCGCGAATAGCTTAAATTTGAGGCATCGGCGCGTATGCGTCTTTCGGCTTGCCCCATACCGGTTGTGCATATTGCAGGCGAACCGGGCGTACGCCGGCTTGCTCACCGGCAAGCTTTCGTCGCCTCAAGTTGCGAGAAAATCAGGAGAGCGCTAACCTAACAGGTAAGGTTGCCCAACAAGACAATGAAATCATGAGGGTGACGGTGCGCAATCAAACAGGGAGCGGTGTGTCATGTCGGTGACAACTAAGGATTTGGGATCTCAGCTGGCCGAAATCAAAGGTGCCGAGGTCATCAAGAGCTTCTGTTATACCTGTCCATGGCAATGCCCGACGGAAGTTTTCGTTCGCGACGGTCGGATCGTTTACCAAAAAGGTAATCCCGAATCACCCAACAACATTGGATCGCGCTGTGCCAAGGGCATGGCCAGTTGGTACGTGAGCCAAGACCCGGACCGTTTGACGACGCCGCTTCTGCGCACAAACCCGAAAGGCGAGCGCGGCGAGTTCAAGCAAATTTCCTGGGATGAGGCATTTCAGTTCATTGCCAACAAACTGAAATTAATTGCCGACAAGTGGGGGCCGGAAGCCGTTGCGCTGACCTGTCACCATGATCCGAACACGGTCTTCTATCATCATCTTCTTAAGGATCTTTACGGTTCGCCGAACATGTACGCGCATACATCCGGCTGCGAACAAGATCGACGCTCGGCGTGCCTGACACTGTTCGGCCATGTGTTCCCCATGCATGACTTTGCTAATTCGAAGTTTGTCATGCTTTGGGGCATGAACATGCTGGGTGCCAATCAAGGATTGTGGGAAAGCCGTGCGCTGATTGAGGCTCAAGCCAAGGGGTGCCGCTTGGTCGTTGTCGATCCGAATTTCACGGAAACCGCGCAGAAAGCCGACGAGTGGGTGCCTATCCGACCGGGGACTGACGGTGCCATGGCATTGGCCATGTGCCGGGTCATCATCGATGAAAAGCTTTATGACGAAGCCTTCGTCAACCAGTATTGCGAGGGCTTCAACGGTTTCCGCGACCACTTGCACGATAAAGGCTACACACCGGAATGGGCCGAAGAAATTTGTGGTATCGAGGCTGCGACAATTACCCGCCTAGCACGTGAGTTTGCGACCACGAAACCCGCCATGTCAGCTATTTTCAAAGGCTCGGGGTACTACACCAACGGCCATGATGCCGGCCGTGCGTGCTATATCTTGGACGCGATCTGTGGCGAGGTCGACAAACCCGGCAACATTCATCTGAAAGATTGGGCGCCATTGGGCGCACCAGTGGAGATTCCAGCTGACGCTATGCGGCAGCCGGAAAAAGATCCACTGCACATTGCTATGGGTTATGCATTGGCGCCGGACCTGCCAAACTCGAGACTTCCGGATGCCGTCATCAACGGCGACCCTTATCCGGTCAAAGGACTGTTCGTGCATGCGACCAATCCGGTCATGAGCGACCCGAACAGGGATCGGGTTATGGAGATGTTCAAACATCTCGAACTGGCTGTGGCATGTGAACTATACCTCAGTGAAACGGCGTTGGAGTGCGATATCGTGCTACCGGAGACGTCCTTCCACGAGCAAGCTGAAATTCGCCAAGGCATGTGGCTGGGGCCGGAAGTCGTGCTTTGCCAACCTGTTGTTGATCGGGTCGGTGATTCAAAACCACCCTACGAGATCGTCAAAGGCATTGCCGAAAAAATGGGCTGGGGCGAACACTTCCCTTATGAGAAATGGGAAGACTGGGGCGAAGTTATGATGAAAGACGTCCCCATGAGTGTTGATGAACTCAAAGAAAAAGGGTTCTGGGCAGACGAGGTCAAATATAACCGCGTACCCGGTGGACTGCCGACGCCCTCTGGGAAAGTCGAAATTTATTCGACGGATTATGTAAACGCCGGTTTCAATGCTTATCCGGAATTCACTGAACGCAGTGTCATACCCGATGAGGAATTTCCGCTACAGATTACCCATTCGAAGTTCTCCATGCATTGCAATATCGTCACGCAAAATAATCCCTATCTGATGGAGATTTGCGGAGAAAATTGGGTCGAGATTAACAGCGTCGATGCCGCGAAATACGGCATCCAGGACGATACTTACGTCACGGTGGAATCACCCAAAGATAAAATTAGAATCCTGGCCAAGGTGGTTGAAGGATTGGTGCCCGGTTGCGTTTCTATTCGTCACGGCCATGGGTTCGGCCACTGGGCGATGGGCTCGGTTGCGAAAGGCAAAGGGGCTCACTCCAATAACTTGATGGATACGCACACGAACCCCGTTACCGGTGCCAACTGCTATAACGAATGCAAAGTCCGCGTTCGGCCGGCGAATTGAGGGAGGGGCAAATGCAACACGGATTTTATTTCGATCACAAACGATGCGTGAAATGCCACGCGTGTGAAATCGCCTGCAAAACCTGGAATGAAGTTGAGATCGGCCCGCGCTGGCGCGAGGTCGTGAAAATTGAGACGGGCACATTCCCCGAGGTGCAGGCCATGAATGTTTCCATGGCGTGCATGCATTGCGGTGACGCACCATGCCGCAATGCATGTCCAGTAACGGCTATCACAAAACGTGCAGATGACGGCATTGTCATTGTTGATCAGAACAAATGCATCGGTTGTGGGTTCTGTGCCTGGGCGTGCCCGTTCAACGCACCGCAATTGACGGCAACGGCCGGAAAAATGGAAAAATGCAATTTCTGCCAAACACCTGGCAAGGAACGGCCTCTCGATTTGCCCCGCGCTTGTGAGGAAATTTGCCCAACGGGCGCAATCCAATCCGGCTCCATGGCGAAGTTGGCCAACCAAGGCCGAAAAACAGCGGCTGAACGGCTGCGCGGTGCGAATATGCGCGGTTTTCCGTCACTTATGCTGGATGCTCATCAACAATTTGGCCCAGGTTCGAGCGACTAGCGGCCATCAAATACATTCAAAAGGCCGGCGCACTCAGGCGATACGCCGGCTTTTTGCTGTCTGGAACCTCTTGAATATGCCCACCGCGCATATGGTCATCCCCCTAAAATGGTCCCTGTAGGGCAGATAACTGCTACAATCCAAAGGCTAGAAAATAAATGGGGCCATTGCATTGTGCTCATTCGGGTCAGCGAGGGAACAGCTCGCAATATCCGTTTAGTGCAAAATGAAGCATCCCAAAATATTCTGGTATGAATGCGGTCACTTGGCGAATGGGAGCCGCCTGTGTTCGGGCAATTATTTATTAGCGGATTGGCGACGGGAAGTTTGTATGCGCTGACGGCGGTTGCCGTTGTCGTTGTGTTCCGTAATACCCGGACAATCAATCTTGCACAGGGTGATTTCTCAATGATCGGCGCGTTCGTCGCGCTTGTTCTGATCAAGAGTTTTGCCTTCAATTATTATTTCGCCCTGGCGGGCTCCGTGGTCTTTTGTATCGGGCTTGGGATCCTTGCTGAGCGCGTCGTCATGCGCCAAATCGCTGATTCCGATTGGTTGACCTTATTCACCGCGACGCTTGGGATGTATTACATCCTTCATGGTGTTGCCGGACATTTCTGGGGCCGCGACACCAAAGCATTTCCGCTGACGTTTGATCCAACGCCAATTAATGTTTTCGGTGGCATCATCAGCCAGGGCCATGTCGTCAATATGGCCTGGGCGGCTGCCATTGGTCTCGTGCTTTTCATCTTTTTTAAATACACGAAGCAAGGCATCGCCATGCGTGCCGTGACGGATGATCCGGAGACCGCCGCACTTATGGGCATTCCGGTTCGGTTCATTGTTCTCCTAACGTGGGGAATGGCCGGGTTTTTGGCGGCCTTCGCCGGCGTCTTGATCGCGCCCATCATTTACGTCTCACCCGAGATGATGGACGAGGTTTTGATCAAGGGGTACGTGGCTGCTGTCTTCGGTGGGCTGTATTCAATTCCTGGTGCCATTATAGGCGCCTTGTTGATTGGAATTTGCGAGAACTTGGCTGGCGGGTACCTCGGGTCGCATTTCAAAACCGTCACCGCATTCGCAATGATCGTACTCCTGTTGGCTTTCCGCCCCCATGGGCTGTTTGGCATTCAAAAGCGGCGAGAGGTTTAAGAGATGCTGGCAGCCAATACTCGCGAGGGCGCCCATGGCTGACATAAATGCCGCATTTAAGGCTAAGATGGTTCAGCGCAAATGGGCAGCGATGGGCGTGCTGTTCCTTGCAGCTGTAATTTTCCCGATGGCGCCCGGCGTCGAAAGCTGGATGGCTTCCGAAGCGACACTGATCATCATGTATATCATGGCGGCACAAGGCGTCAGTATCTTGACCGGCTACACGGGGCTGGTGACCGTTGGTCATGGAGGTTTCCTGGCTGTCGGCGCGTATGCATCTGCATTATCAACGAAATACCTAGGTACGGATTTGATAACCGGCATGTTCGTCGGCGCGGCTATGTCCGCATTTGTCGGTTGGGCGCTGGGATTGGTGTTTTTGAGATTGTCCGGCGCATTCATGGCAATTGGCACGCTTGGGTTCGCGTTCTTCGTTGGCACGGTCGTGAACAATGTCCCAATATTTGAGGGCCGTGAGGGAATTTCATTGCCCAAAAATCACGTCATCGGGTTCGAGATCGGGGATATTGGTTTCTATTACACGGCTTTGGCTGCGCTTGGGGTTACAACCTTGTTTGTTTCTCTCCTGGTGCGGTCCGGTGTCGGGCGGGCTTTTATGGCACTGCGCGATTCCGAAAAAGCGGCTGAGGCCAGTGGGGTCAATCGGGTATTTTATCGGACACTTGCATTTTCATTGAGTGCGGCGGTGACGGGCGTGGCCGGTGTTCTTTTCGCGCATTACGTCAATTATGTTTCATCCGAGGTTTTTGCCGATATTTGGTATTCGGTGGACTTCCTGGTTGCGACGGTGGTTGGCGGATCAGCGGTGCTCTTGGGTCCCTTTGTCGGCGGCCTGTTCGTCGCGTTCCTGCCGACATTCATTGAACTCTTTGTTGATCAACCGGGTGATCTGGCTTTCATCATCAAGGGCGGTGCGTTGATTTTTGTTCTCATCGTGGCGCCTGCCGGCGTTGTTGTTGGGTTGGTCCAATTGTTTCGTTGGCTGCGTGGCAAGCTCGGAGGGGACACACAATGACGTCTCATTTGCGCTGCGATGAGGTGACGGTCAGGTTCGGCGGCGTTGTTGCCTGCAATAAGATTTCGCTCGATGTCGAGGAGGGGAAAATCATTGGATTGATTGGTCCCAACGGCGCCGGGAAGACCACGCTTTTTAATGTTCTTAGCCGGTTCCAAGATTGCGACGACGGGCATGTTTATTATCGTGATCAGCAAATCGACGCCAAAAACACCCATGACATGATCAATCTGGGCATGGCCCGGACGTTCCAGAACATCAATCTTTTCGGTGAGCAAACGACACTTGAAAATATATTGATCGGTGCGCATCACCTGATCGGGAATCCTTATAGCAATATGCTCTGGTTGCCATCAGCGCGGCGAAACGAACGGGAATTGACCGACCGCGCCGTCGAAATTGCCGAGATGTTGAACTTGGGCGATGAGTTGGACAATCCCGTTAAGAATTTGCCATACGGGCATCAAAAACGAGTCGAGATGGCTCGCGCGTTGGCGGCCAAACCTGAAATGATCCTTCTCGATGAGCCTGTTGCCGGCTGCAACGATGAGGAAACGGCTGAATTGAAGGAAATCGTTAAGCGGATCAATTCGGAATTGGGCATTACGATTTTTCTGGTCGAGCACGACATGGCGATGGTGATGACAGTTTGTGATTATATTTGCGTGATTAATTTTGGCGCTAATCTTGCGCAAGGGACGCCATCTGAAATTCAGTCCAATCGTGATGTTATCAAAGCTTACCTGGGTGAGGACGACGAATGACCTTGCTTCGCTTATCCAATTTGGAAGCCAGCTATGGTGCAGTCCGCGCCTTACAGGGCGTGTCGATGGACGTTGCCGAAGGTGCAGTCGTAGCAGTGCTCGGCGCCAATGGAGCCGGCAAATCCACGACCTTGAAAGCTATCTCAGGGGTCGTGAAGCCCACGGCCGGCGAAATCGAATTTGATGGGAAACGGCTGAATGGTATGACGCCCAATCAGATTGTTCGGTTGGGCATTGCGCAAGTCCCCGAGGGGCGGAAAATATTTAAGGATTTGACCGTCGCGGAAAATCTGAGAATGGGCGCCTACGCCCGCAGTGATAAGGCCGAAATCAGCAAAGATTTGGACATGATCCTCGAGCTGTTCCCGCGCTTGAGCGAACGCGCGAAGCAATTGGGCGGCACGCTTAGCGGCGGTGAGCAACAAATGCTGGCCATTGGACGAGGCCTCATGGCGCGGCCAAGATTGCTGTTGCTCGATGAGCCATCGCTGGGTTTGGCGCCAATAATAATCGCCGACATTTTCGCAACGCTCAGAAAAATCAATGAAGAAAAACGGATGACGATGCTGGTTGTTGAGCAAAATGCTAATATAGCGCTGAAAAATTCTAGTTTTGGTTATGTCTTACAAGTCGGGCGTGTCGCCGTTGAAGGCGTTGCCGGCGATTTGCGTCAAAACAAGGAGGTTATCGAATCTTACATGGGCGCCTGATACGTGACGGGTGTCCGAAAGATTCTCGACCATGGAATAATTTGGGAATTTGAGGCGGTCGCCTAGCGGTCACTTCAATAGGGACTTCAAAGTCGCTTTCATACGGCTCTCTGAAGCCCGCGGGTCCCCACGAAAAGGAACGCCAGTGCACAACACAGGTCTTTTTCGGGGGGTGGATGGACAACAGTCCAAACATTACGGGAGGTACGCGAAATGAGACGCAGCTACAAATCATTTATAACCGCCGCCGGTGTGGGGGTTCTCTCCCTTGCCGCGTTTGGGGCTCAGGCCGCCAATGGGCCAGGAGTGACCGATAAGGAAATCCTGATTTGCTCCTATCAGCCGATGACCGGGAAAGTTTCGAGCTATTTCCGCATGGGCAAGGGTGCTGATGCCTGGTTCAAGCACGTGAATGCCAACGGTGGCATTAACGGTCGCATGATCAAATACAAGATGGTCGATGATAAGTATGAACCTGCTCGGACGAAGAATATCGTCAAGCGGTTCGTTGAGCGCGATAAGTGCTTTGCCATCGTTGCGCCGTTGGGATCAGCCCCGACCAAGGCTGTCATCGACTATATCGTCGAAAAGGGAATTCCTTTGATCGGTGCTGGTACCGGTGCCGCGAAGAACGTGTTCTACAAAAGCCGGACGGTGTTCCCGCTCTATCCGCCTTATGACAAAGAAGGCACTGACTTGGTTCGCTTTACCAAGGAAGTCTTCGGCGCCAAAAAGATCGGTGTCATCTATCAGAATGACGCGTCTGGTAAGACCCACCTGAAGGGCATTGAAGTCGGGCTTAAGCAGTACGGCATCAAAATGGTAGCCTCAGAAGGCTATGAGCCGAAGGAAGTCGACCTGAGTTCGCAAGTCATCAAAATGAAGAACGCAAATGTTGATGCGATGATCTGTTCTTGCGCACCGGAGCCGGCCGCCAAGGTTTATACCGAGCGGGCGAAACTTGGTCTGAAAGTGCCTGTCGTCAACGTGTTCTTTGGTAAAAGCCCGAAAGTCCCGGAACTTGCCGGCCAAGCGGCTGTTGAGGGTGTTTATTTCGCGACAATTTTCCGCGAATGGGATGACCCCAATGAGCACATTCAAAAAGCCAAGGGCATTTTGACCAAATACTATCCCGAAGAGCAGCATGATGCGGTTCACCTTTGGGGTTTCACGGGCGCGCAAGTGTTCAGTGAAGCGATCAAGCGTATGGGCAGTGGTGACATTACCCGTGCGCGCCTTCTTGATACGCTCGAAGGCATCGACAACTGGAAAGGAAGTGTGGTTCCGGTCGTCGATATTGGTGAAGTCGGGCCTGGCGAGGAGGCGATTAAGCATCTTCTCGTGCCGAGCATGAACTATGTCGTCTACAAGGGCGGCAAGTTTCAGCCGTTCACGCCACCGTGGATGAAGTAGGTTAATGGCGTTTGGGGGCGGCTATGCGTTGCCACCCCCACCCATACCCTAAACGCATAAGGTGTGGGCGGGATTGCATCTCGACACTAACCTTGGCTAAAACCTACAATAAATTTAATGAACAAAATCGATTTTGAATAAACGACATTGAAGATCGGTGCATAACTCGGGAGGACTTCATGGTTGCAATCGTCGGCGAAGCGATGTCTCCGCAACGCAAACGAACGTTGGATGCTATCAATCTGATTGAGCCCGACCGAGTGCCCGTGGGACTTTGGGGAACTGTTGAAGGTTACCAGCATCTCCGTCGCGGATTGGGGATGGAACTCAATGAAAACCCGTTGAATTATCGGACCGGGTCCACCACATGGACTGCGGATGTCAGTTTCGAATTGGATCTCGCAGAGAGATTGGATCTTGATTTCGTTCGAATTTCCATCTCGCCGCCGGGCGGCTCGCCGGGATTTCGCTCCATCCGAAAAGGGGAATTCCCTTTCAAGCTTGATGTGGACGTCTCTGATGACGAGAACATCAACGTCGATGAATGGGGCGTGATACGTAAATGGACGCCGCATGAGAACGGCGGCTATTGGGAAATGATCGGGTATCCGTTATTCCATGCGACCAGCGCGCCCATCGAAGAGGGCCTGGAGGAATTGAAGGCCTTTCCGTGGCCGGATCCGCGCGACGAAGGATGTTTTCACGACTCGCCAATTCCCGGCATGGATATGCGGTCATACTGTAAGTACGTCAAAGAGGAAACGCCGTTCGCGTTAATGGGGCAGGCCGGTCGTGGTGGACTGTTTGAACAGGCCAAATATATGGTCGGTTACGCGAAGATTTTTTCGGATTTTATTGAGTCTCCGGAATTTTTGGAGGCCTTGTTGATCAAGTTGACGGATCTCGAAATTGAGTTCAACAAAGCGATGATCGATGTCTGCGGGGAATACCTTGATTGGATCCGGGTCAGCCCGGAGGACTTGGCGAGCGAAAAAACATCGTTTCTGTCCTTGAAGATGTTTCAGCGCCAGCTTCTGCCGCATTACCATCGGGCTTGTTCGGAAACCAAAGAATATTTCCGCCAAAAGAACCCCAATGGAAGAATTCAATTCCATAGCTGTGGCGCCATCCCGACGTCGTTCATGGAGGGCTTGTTGAGTGGGCAGACGGCAAGTGGGACACAATGTGTTGATGGCTTCGATCCGGTGCAGCCGAAAGCGGCCCGGCATTCCGGCCCGCGGTCAAAAAAACTGATGGTCGGTGACCGGATGTTCTTTTATGGCGGCATCGATGTTCAAGAAACGCTGCCATGGGGTTCCGAAGAAGACGTGCGCAAGGAAGTTCGCCAGCGGATTTGGGAGTTGGGCAAAGGAGGCGGGTACCTATTGAGCTCGTCTCACCGCTTGGAGCACGACGTTCCCGTTGAGAACACGCTTGCTATGATCGACGAAGCCCGTCAATACGGCGTCTATCCGTTGCCGGAAGAACCGCCCGAGGGTGCCGACGTCGGCGATGACCTTCCAGAGATGCAACGATAATGTTGTCCCATTTTACACACATAGATCGGTAAGCGAGAGAACTCTCATGCCCTTAGAAATCGAAACAGAGATTGAATTCGATCTGGAAGATCTCAAGCACGATATTGAGACATCCCGCGCGACGGATCGCTGGAATGACGCGCCTGACGCCCTCAAGGAACTGTTCCACGTACTTGAATGGAACATCATTGAAGGTGAGCATATGGACACCGCGGAGTTCATTGAAAAAGCGCTGAAAGACAAGGTGACGGCGCGAACGCTCATTGCTGGCCCCATGGCGACAGGGATCGCTGAAGTCGGGCGCCGTTTCAAGATGGACGAATACTTCTTGCCGGAAGTCATGATGTCAGCGAAATGCATGCACGCCGCACTCGAACTGCTGAAGCCATTGATCATCGCCGAGAAAACCGAGGATGTAGGCACGGTTGTTGTCGGCACTGTTCAGGGCGACCTGCATGATATCGGCAAGAAGATCGTTGCGATGATGATGGAAGCGGCCGGGTTTACCGTTGTGGATCTTGGCGTCACCGTCAGCCCAGATGAGTTTATCGCGGCGATCCGCGAGCATAATCCGGTAATCGTCGGGTTTTCGGCGCTTTTGACCACCACCATGAACATGCAATGGGAAACCATCAAACTGATCACCGCTGAAGGGTTGCGCGAGGATGTGAAAGTGTTTGTTGGTGGCGCACCCATCAGCCAAAATTGGTGTGATAAGATTGGTGCCGATGCTTATGGAATGGACGCATTGGTTAGCGTTGATAAAGCCAAAGCTTGCATCACCAATTTGAAGAATATGAAGGGCGGCGATCCGGAATTGCACGCTGCCATGTTAAAGATTGATGAAGAACGCGACGAAGCCAAGTTGGCGGACGCCGCCACGGGATAGGCAAAGATGCAAACCGGCGCGGCGATTGAGCCCCGAACGTCACTTACGCCGTCGCGACTTGTTCCGATATTAGTATCGGTTCTGCTGTTTGGTTTTGGTGCGTTCGGCTTTCTTATAGAGGCCTGGGGATATGGGTTGCTGTTGATTGCAACCGTGGCGTTGTTTTTCGGCGCTGGTTTGTTCTTCATCTTTATTCTTACCCGATATTTCGACACACAATCGCTGAAGCAGACATTCGTTGGTCTGCTCCGTCTGGGTGGGTGGCTATATGTATTGGGAGTCGCTGCCCTTTCCGGGTTCTTCGTCGACGAGACGCTGCATGGCCGCATGGAACTGAATTGGATTTTGTTTGGGCCGACGGTGCTGGCAGCGGTTATTTTCCTGGATCTTGGCGTTTATCGATTATTGATTAAAAAGAACCTGCCGACATGGCAGCGGTTTGGGCATCTTGTTTCGAGAGATCTCAGCGACCCTGAAAGCATGCGGCGCACATTGGTGGATGATGTGATCATGCATCGGTCTCTTCTATCCGTTAGCCGGTTCAGGTGGTTCAAGCACACGCTCATTTTTTGGGGCTTCTCATTGATGTTTGGCGCTGAAATCTTGGCTGTTTTTGTTCGCGAGGCAATTCCAGCTTTCGGCATGCGTGATATATGGGAAGAACTGGACCACCCCATCCGGCGGGCTTTCGATTTCGCATATGATTTTACTGGCCTCATGGTGTTATTGGGGTGCGTGCTGGCCCTAATCTGGCGGGTCGTTGTGAACGGCAAGCCCGAGCAAAAGTATTCTGATACGCCAACTGCCTTGTTTTTATTTTTCGTGGTATTGAGCGGATTTGTATTGGAAGGCGCGCGTATTAGTGTCGCCGGCGCCGACGCCATGAATTTGGCATCATTCGTTGGTGTCGTATTTTCCTATGGATTTAGTGATGGTGGGGACATCGCCAGCGCAATTTACCAACCACTTTGGTACGTTCATGTATTTGGGTCGTGTGCATTTATCGCTTATGTGCCGGTAAAACGTCTTATTCACTCCTGCGCCACGCCAATGGGGAGGCTAATGAATTCTCAAACGGACTTGCTGGCGGCCAAGAAAAAAGCGTCGATCCGCGGTCTGTTGATCGGCAAACAAACGGATTGATTGGAATTCCCTTAAATTTCATAACTTTCGGATACGCTTTCCCGACCCCTAGATATCATTGACGAACGTTCTGTTTCGCGGAAGTATCATGCGGAAGTTTTCGAATGGAAATTTTCGAATATGCCTGTATTGCGACAAGTTCTACCGACATGCTTTTTTGACGGTGATTGTGAGAATGCCGAAACGGCGACACTATTGGATGTGCAGGTCAAAGAGTTGAAGCTAAATAATGGCAGCCCATGCTCGGGCCATGCTGAGATGTTTGATACTTGGCCGGGCGAACATAAGTACGTGCGACAATGGTTTATTCTTGAGAACGGCAAGGCCGTAGCGATAGACGAAGACCCCAATTCAGACTGGCGTTTTCCAGTCATTGATTACGAAATTTGAGGACCCATGGACTGGAATCAATTGCGCGTATTTTCCACTGTTGCGGACGTCGGTAGTTTTACCGGCGCAGGCAAAGTCCTCAATCTGAGTCAATCCGCGGTCAGTCGTCAAATCGGGGCATTGGAAAGTGCGCTAGGAGTCATGTTGTTCCGGCGCCACGCCAGTGGGATTATTTTGACTGAGCCAGGCAGCGAGCTGCAAACGGCGGTGAAAGAAATGTCTTCGCGGCTGGCATTGGCGCTCGGCCGGATCAATGAACACCGAGAGACCCCCGAAGGTCCGCTTCGAATTACAACGTCTGCAACGTTTGGCTCAGCTTGGCTGAGCGCACGGATGAATAGTTTTTTAGCGTTGTATCCTGACATTTCGGTTTCATTGTTGCTGGTTGATAATTTGGAATTGGATTTGAGTCAGGGGCAAGCTGACGTCGCCATCAGGTTCGATCGGCCGACACAGCCTAACCTGGTGCAGCGACGGTTTATGACCATTCATTATCATGTATTTGCATCTAAGGAATATATTGAAGAGCACGGCATCCCAGAAAAAGCTGAAGACTTAGATGATCACAAACTGATCGTATATGGCGAAGACGTCCAAGCGCCAATAACCGACATCAACTGGCTGCTTACGGCCGGTCGGCCACCGGAAACACCACGTGAGCCGGCGCTTAGGGTCAATAGTGTCTATGGGATATATCGGGCCGTCAGAAGCGGCCTCGGGATAGCAGCCCTGCCGTATTATTTAAGCGAAGAAGCACCAAACCTTGTCGAAATTCTTCCCGACTTAGAAGGGCCGAGTATTGACGGGTATTTCGTCTATCCTGAAGAACTAAGACATTCGAAGCGGATTGGTGTACTACGTGATTTTCTTCTGAGTGAAGTCAAAACTTATAGCGAGGATCTCAGGAACGCGCGCGCGCGCGATTGATTGGCTGTAAGAATTCCCACAGATACCAGACAGCTAGGGGCACTAAGTGAAAAAACCCGCATGTCCGCAGAACGGCCCTTACCCGGTGATGGTCGAGGCCGGGAAAGATTATCAGTGGTGCCAATGCGGATTGAGTAAGAATCAACCATGGTGTGATGGCGCCCATGAAAAAACGGGATTTGAACCAATTGAATTCACGGCACCAATTTCGGGCGAATTCTACATGTGCGGATGTAAGCGGTCCGAGAATAAACCTTATTGTTTTGGAAATTGTCGTGGGCATCAAAAACTTGCGCGTTAAAAGGCTGATCTGTCGGCAAAAATTGGAGGAAACTCTGCCATGAGTGAAGGCAATGCCTATCGAGTGGTCGTTCTGCATAATCTTGTGATTCGTGTCGATCGGATCTCTGCGGATGCGGGGGCGGCTGTTTCAACGACGAATCTCGAAGCAGGCATGCAATTGGCAGCCAATCAAAAGAACAATGGCTGTATCGACGGAGAGTATATTTTCTCTAACCGCGATAAGGCGAAGGATTTTGCGGTGCTGAGTTTGGATTTTGTTTTGCGGCTTGCGGAAAAAAGTTTGGAAAGCTTGAACGGCCACAATTTTTTTGCCTTGCCGGACTGGGGAAACGATTTCCTGGCCGACAATCAGCAATAAAATCGTAAAAAATCAGTCTCCGGGCAATAAATACGGAAATTCAAAATCCTTCCGCGATCTTAGTCAATCCGTCGCGGTCAATAATACCAATCTGTTTATTGGCGGGCAGCGATATCATTTTCGTCTGTTTTAAACGCGTCAACGTTCGGCTGACAGTCTCCGTGGTTAGTCCGAGATAATCTCCAATGTCATTTCGGCTCATGGGCACCTCAATTGGATTGGTCGGCAGCCCCATCAGTTCGGCGCGCTCAATCGTTGCAATGATAAACGAGGCTATTCGTTCACGTGCCGTTTTTCGGCCAAGTAGTAGCATCTGCGCTTGCGCTGCGACCAATTCGTCGCGCGATATGCCAAGAAGTCGATCTTTCAGTTTCGGAAATTCATTGAATAGATTTTCCAGTTGACCGCGTTTGAATTTGCAAAGCGAGATATCTGACAGGGCTTCCGCTGTGTAGGCACGCTCGCCATTATTAGCGAGCCCAAGAAAATCGCCCGGATAAACAAAGCCTGTAATCTGCCGCCGTCCATCGGGAAGCAGTCGATAAAGTTTCATTGTGCCGACGGTCAGATTGTAAACGTAATCCGCAGTAGCGCCTTCATCGAACAAAGTGCCACCACCCGTCATCTGAGCGGGCATCCGAATAGCGTTCAATCGGTCCAATTCCGTACCTTCGAGTGCTGAGCACACCGCTAAATCGCGGATGGTGCAGGCAGCGCAGGGCGAACTAGCCGGTTTCGGTTTGGCAACCGCTTTTGGCAGGCGTATGGCGCCAGAAATATTTATATCGGGCATGGTGATCTTCCTGAACGTGTGCTGCCGATAGGATTTATCGTAGCATTCGTTTTCCTAGAAAGCCATATCATCAGGAAAGAGAGGGCTTCTTACCCAACAACGTTATTTATTTAAATCAGCGACTTAAATATTGAGAGTGAATGTAGCATGCGATCTATCGAATATCTTCGCGGAGATCGTCACGATAGCGTTTATATTTTTCGATATAGTGTAGGTGGGCATATTTCAACATATCTTGCTCTTTCTCACCGACATCACGGACGATCTTTCCGGGCGCGCCCATGACGACCGAGTTTGGTGGAATTTCCTTACCTTCCGGGATCAATGTGCCCGCGCCGAGCAAACAATTGGCGCCAACGACTGCGCCGTTTAAGACAATGGATCCGACTCCAACGAGCGTGCCCGCGCCGATGGTGCAACCATGCAGCATCACCATATGTCCGACCGTGACATGGCGTTCCAATTGTAGTGGGTATCCGGGGTCGGTGTGCAGGACGCAGCCATCTTGAACGTTCGAGCCCTCTCCGAGAATAATCGGTTCGTTGTCACCACGTAAAACCGCCCCGAACCATACACTTGAATCCTTTTCGACAATCACTTTTCCGATCAACGTTGCGTTCGGCGCGACCCAACAATCATCACCAGCTGTCTGGACGTCTCCGTCACCGAGAGTGTAAAGCATCCTAAATTTCCTTTGAATGGCCTACGATTTGCTCGACATTAGCAACCTAGGCGCATTGAATCACGCTGCTCTTTCACCCGGATTCCTTGGCGGTTAATATGATCGGGATGACGAGGCTATTTCTTATTTTTCTGACCGTCGCTTGCGGCCTGTCCATTGCTCATGCCGATGGGGATGTGGCGAGTGGCAAGTCGGAGTTGGGCACATTTTCGATTCAGCATGAGAACGATCTTTTTGCTGGCACGGATCGTCATTACAGCAGTGGCTTGCGTATTTCTTGGTTGTCGCCGGAAGGTGACAATGTTTGGGAGCCATTGGGTGTTGTCCAAGGCCTGCTTCAAACCGTTGCCCAAGAATATAATCGCGAAAGAACGCGATTTGGGTAGGCACTTGGTCAGGAAATATACACCAGAGAATCGCCTCGCGACTGATTTGATATCTGATGACCGGCCCTATGCCGGATGGCTCTACGGGTCGTTATCCATTCATACCGTGACGGCTGATCCAAATGACCGCACTCGGAAGGTGTCCGAATCCGTTGAGTTGAGCCTGGGCATTGTCGGGCCTGAATCCTTAGGCGAGGAAGCCCAGGATTTCATCCATGAGGCTCGGCTCATTGATCCGTTTCGCGGCTGGGACAATCAGCTGAAAACGGAGCCCGGTATATTACTGAACTATGAGCGCAAATGGCGGCGCCGAGATCCCATCCCGCACGGGGAGTATTTCGAAGCGGATTTCATACCGAGGATGGGCGCCAGTCTTGGCAATGTGATGACGCAAGCCGGCGCGGGGGGCGCAGTGCGGTTTGGTTACAATCTACCGCGAGATTTTGGGCCTCCTGGACTAATCCATGGATCGCAACCTTTGAGCTCACTGGGGTCACGTCCCAAAGGCGATTTTAGCGCCTACGCCTTTTTCACGGCCGATGGTCGGTTTGTCGCACACAATATTTTTCTCGACGGTAATACATTCCGCGATAGCCATAGCGTTGATAAGAAGCACTGGGTCGCCGATTTGACGGTCGGCGTTGCTCTTATCTACGGCCGTTTTACATTGGCCTACACCAATGCGTTGCGGACAAAAGAATTTGACGGCCAGGATCGTGCTAGCCGGTTTGGCTCGGTGAGTGCATCATTTCAGGCGTTTTTCTGATTAAGCTAACGTTTACGTTAACGTCAACATAAACTAAAATACCCGCTTTAGAGTTGGGAGGATGCATCATGTTTTTATCCAGTGATGGATATCGGGAGTCACTACGCGCGTTGCGCCCGCGCGTGTTCGTGGATGGTGAACGCATTGATTCAGTCGCAGATGCCCCAGTTCTGGCACCTGGCGTTAACGCTGTTGGGCTGACCTACGATTTTGCTCTTGATGAACGCTACAGGCCGCTGATGATTGCCGATCAGCACACGTCGGGCACCGAGGTCAATCGGATGCTCCACATCAACCGAACGCCTCAGGATTTGATCAATAAGCTCGAAGCTGTACGTCTGCTTTGCCGTGAGGGCGGTTGTGTGCAGCGTTACCTTAACCACGATGGGTTCAATGCGCTTTTTCAAGTCACCCACTTGATGGATGCAGAAAACGGCACAGATATCCATGCCCGGTTTTTGGCCTACCTCCATGAGGTGCAAGAAAAGGACCTCACCCTTGGTATAGCAATGACCGATGGAAAAGGTGACCGGTCTCTCAGGCCACATCAACAATCTAACGCGGATTCCTATGTTCATATAAAGGAACGCCGGAAGGACGGCATCGTCATTCGAGGTGCCAAAGCCATCGTCACGGGCGCGCCGTATATGCATGAGTTCTTAGTCATGCCGTGCCGGAACATGACCGAGGCGGATGCCGATTTCGCAGTGTGCTGCGCCGTTCCGGTAGACGCCGAAGGTATCACTATCGTGGCCCGGCCAGCAGGCAGGCCAGGGAATCCGGCGGCCAAGTTCTCAGGCCAATATGGGCAATCCACCGGCGTAGTGATCTTTGATGACGTATTTGTGCCGTGGGATCGGGTGTTCCTAGCCGGGGAATGGCAATATTCCCATTTGTTGACCCGTATTTATGCCACCCATCATCGCCATAGCTGTATTGGTGCGCGGGCTGGCTTCGGCGACTTGCTGATTGGTGCCGGCGTGCTGATGACCGAAGCAAATGGTTTGAGTACAGAAACCGTCCCGCACCTTCGCGATCGCATGGTTGAATTGATCAAAATCGTTGAGGGGTTCTATGCCACTGGTGTGGCGGCCTCCGTTTATGGTTTTCAGGACCCGTCGGGAAATTTCCAACCAGACGGCGTGTTTGCCAATGTCGGCAAATTGTTGCTGGCGACTCAAATTTACGACATGCAGCGCCTTGCTCACGAAGTGTCGGGCGGGCTCATCGTGACACTTCCGGGGCCGGATGAAGACCACAATCCAGAAACCGCCGGCGATCTTGCCGCTATGCTGGAAACCCGACCCGACGTGCCGCATGAGAAGCGTATGGCCGTTGCACGTATGATGGAGGATCTTACCGCATCTGATGAAGCGGGATGGTACTCTGTAATTTCATTGCACGGTGGCGGCTCACCGGAAGCCATGAAGCGTGAAATTTATCGCTATTACCCGATTGAAGACCGAGTTGAGTTAGTGAAGAAGCTCATTGATCGCGGCGCGGCCGCCGTGGAGGGTAAGTCTGTCAGCCGTGACCGTCAGCTGGCCCGCTGCTGCCCCGTTGGTTGTCAGGTGCCCGAGACACCACAACTTAATTTCGACCCTGACGCTTCGCCGGTGGCCTTGGCCAATCCCATGAAGCCTGCGGCGGAGTAGTACGATGGCGAAGCCGGTAATTTGGTACTACGACGTCATATCGCCTTTCGCATACATGCAAGCGACGCGACTAGGCGAATTGCCGAGTGATGTGGATCTGACTTGTAGGCCAACCTTGTTCGCGGGCTTATTGAATCATTGGGGTCAATTGGGCCCGGCTGAGATTCCCTCAAAGAAAGTATTTACGTTCCGCCATAGCCTGTGGCGCGCCCGAAAAGCTGGGATCCCCTACAAAACGCCCAAGCAACATCCCTTCAATCCACTTCGTGCACTGCGCTTGGCAATATCTTTTGGTGCAGATCTCGCGACTGTGCAGAGAATTTTTCATTGCATCTGGGTCGAGGGACTGGCGCCGGACAACGAAGAAGGTTGGGTTGGAATTCAGTCTGCGCTCGGCATTGACGATGGCGATACGCGAACAGCTGATCCAGCTGTGAAAGCGGCACTTCTCGCCAATGGCGATGATGCGATTTCCAAAGGCGTGTTCGGCGTTCCAAGTTTTGTCATCGACGGAGAGATATTTTGGGGCGACGACGCGTTTGAAATGGTTCTCGATTATCTCTCTAATCCCGCATTATTGGCTGGAGATGAAATGAAGGAACTTAGCAACCTCCAGCCTTCAGCGACACGACGCTAACACTTACAAACCACAACGCACGCCCGTCCCACCCAAACCACAATATCCCCCAGGGTTCCGTCCCAGGTATTGCTGATGATAGGTCTCGGCGAAGTAAAATTCCGGCGCCTCGAGAATTTCTGTGGTGATGGCATTGTAGCCGGCTTCTTTGAGGTTTTTGTTGAATACCTTGCGGCTTGCTTCCGCAACTTCAACCTGTTCACTGCCATAACAGTAAATTCCCGAGCGGTATTGAGTGCCGACATCGTTCCCTTGGCGCATGCCCTGGGTCGGGTCATGGCCCTCCCAGAAGGTCTTCAGGAGGTCGTCATAGGATACCAATTCCGGATCAAAAACCACCAACACAACTTCGTTGTGTCCTGTACGGCCGGAACAAACTTCTTCGTATGTCGGATTGTGCGTATGGCCGGCGGCGTATCCTGATGCTGTTACGTATACGCCTGGCAATTGCCAAAACATGCGCTCGGCGCCCCAAAAGCAACCCAACCCAAACATCGCTTGCGCCATCCCTTCTGGATAGGGCGCGGTCAATGGATGGCCGTTGACGACGTGCGGTTCGACAACAGGCATGGCGGTGTCGCGCCCTGGCAAGGCATCGTCCGCAGATGGCATATCGGGTTTCAAGCGAGACATGAAAGCAAACATATTGATCAGTTCCGTCGGTTGTCGTTCCCTAACAATATGGGGGTTCGCAAACTGGAATCAAATGACTTCACCGTAACGAAGCCGCGATCAGGCCGCATCGCGGCTCTGGCCGACGATAAACTCTGCGAGTACCCGTTGTTCATTTTCGTTCATGCGCAGCCCGGATTTTGATCGACGCCACAATACGTCATCTGCCGAAAGGGCCCATTCGTTGTTGAGCATGTAATCAACTTCGCGGGCCGTCAGACCGGCGCCAAAGTGTCTTCCAAGATCGGCCGTAACCTTAGCGTCTCCTAGAACTTCACGAACTTGCGTGCCGTGTCGGCTGGCTAGCGGCGCCAGTAAATGTGGGGCGATGCCAGGAAAATCATGCTCCAGGGTGGTTAGGAAAGCCGCGACATCCATGTTTTCTATATCGCCACCCGGAAGTGACGCGGCGGCAGTCCAAGGCCGCCCCTTGGTAGGCAAATAGGGCGCAAGTTTCGCCAATGCGGCTTCTGCGAGGCGACGGTATGTTGTGATTTTTCCGCCGAAAATGGACAATAACGGTGCCGTGCCGTCTGGCGCGTTCAGCTCAATTACGTAGTCGCGGGTCACCGCTGCAGGGTCGGATTTTCCATCATCGAATAAGGGGCGCGCGCCAGCAAATGACCACACAACGTCGTCCGCACCAATCGGTTTTCGCATATAAGCGTTCACTGCCTGACAGAGATACTCGGTCTCTTCCGGTGTGATTTCCGCGCCTTCGCTTTCCGAGTTGACGTTGATGTCGGTCGTTCCGATCAGTGAGAATATTTCTTCGAAGGGAATGACAAAAACAACACGATCATCTGTGTTTTGCAAAATGAACGCTTCGGGGCCATCGTAAATCTTTGGGATGACAATATGACTGCCCTTGACTAGGCGAACGCGGTTTTTGCTGGAATTGGGGACAGCAGAATTCAAAAACATTTCGGCGCCTGGCCCGGCCGCATTAACCAGAACATTTGCTCTGATATTGGAGGTTTCTCCTGTTTCGGCATTTCGCAGCGTTGCCTGCCATTGACCATAAATCCGCTGCGCGTGCACAACTTGGTGGCGTGGAAGGATTTGTGCGCCGAGTTTTTGGGCACCCATGGCATTGGCGATGACAAGTCGTGAATCGTCAACCTTGCAATCCGAATAGGCGAAAGCCCGCTTGATTGTTGGCGCGAGAACTGCCCCCGCTTGGTGGAGGTTGAGATCGATAGTCTCACATCCGGGAAGGCTGCGTCGCCGGCTCAAGTGATCGTATAAAAATAGGCCCAAGCGGATCATCCAGGCAGGGCGTGCTTGGGCAGTATGTGGTAGTAACAATCGAAGCGGCTGGATCAGATGCGGTGCTTTGGCTTGCAGAACTTCGCGTTCGGCCAATGCTTCGCGGACCAGACGGAACTCGTAGTGCTCCAAATAGCGAAGACCACCGTGGATCATCTTGGAACTGACCCAAGAGGTTTTCCCCGCTAAATCGCCTTGTTCTGCCAGCGCAACATCAAGCCCGCGACCAGCAGCATCCAAGGCAATACCAGTGCCGTTGATGCCACCACCGATCACCAGAATATCAAAAACTCGATCTAAACTCATTTTCATCCGTCACGACGCGTGCGTACTGTTTCGAACAGAAATGTAATATTTCAAACACAGGAATGCTAGGAATTTTCAAATATGAACATTTCATGTAAAGGAGATGATTATTGTGGCGAGTTTGGTTTTGCGTTGGCGACGTTGAGTGTTGAGTTTCGTTATTTCGCTGAGGCAAGGCTATCCGATAAAAAGGCTATCCGACAAATGCTCGGGCGCTAGATCTGCTTTCACCCAACGCGCGTACAATTAATTGCCCTGCGCAATGTGAATGGCCGTACCAGCGGCGTCCGCAACCTCAGTGAATTCAGGTGGTGGTTGTTGATCTGTAAAGATTGCTGAAATTTCGCTTATATCGCCAAGGCGCACCATCGCGTTGCGGCCGAATTTTGAATGATCGGTAACGAGATAAACTCGCCGTGAATGCTTAATGATGGTCTGGGCGACGCGCACTTCGCGATAATCGAAATCTAATAGTGTGCCATCCAAATCAATACCGCTGATGCCGATAATGCCAAAATCGACCTTGAACTGGCCAATGAAATCCATTGTCGCTTCACCGACGATACCGCGGTCGCGGCTTCGTACCACGCCCCCCGCGACGATAACTTCGAAATCGCCGCGGGCGCTTAATGTGTGGGCAACATTCAGATTATTGGTAATGATCCTAAGTCCACTATGCCCCAATAGCGCCCGAGCAACTTCTTCGTTTGTTGTGCCAATATTGATAAACAACGACGCATTGTCAGGGATCTGCGCGGCAACACTCGCAGCGATTCCTTGTTTTTCCTCATGGAGAAGATTTTGACGTGTCGAGTAGTCGACATTCTCTGTACTTGTCGGCAACCCCGCCCCGCCGTGATAGCGCTGTAAAAGCTCATTGTCGCATAGAAAATTAATGTCGCGGCGAACAGTCTGCGGCGTTACATCAAACACGTGGGCCAAAGGTTCAATTGAAACGAACCCCTGTCGCTTGACCATGTCTATGATATTCTGTTGGCGGGCATTGAGCTGCATGGGATCTTCCGATGTGCCTGACTGTGACGTTTTATCATATTTTCAGTTTCGCGTCATGTGCAAGGGCTCGCGTCAGATAATTTTCACTTTCGATCATTTCCACTTGACTCTCATTGACCGCCAGCCCGATCATGGCCATGAAAATTTATGGGTGGTCACACCCAATTCCATCGGTGAGACAATTGGGTGAAAAGCCAGTGTTTCACCGCAAGTAATGACATCACGGGGAGTGAGAAAAATGACCAGTAAGACTTTCAAGAAACATCTGACGATGACCGCAATGGCGGGCGTTGCCGTCGTTGCCATGGCGGCCACCACCACGGCGTCGGCCGCCGATTGTTTTCGCGGCACCTTGGACAAACAGTATTGTGACCGCAATCGCGATCAAACTGCCGACCTGCCGCTTGATTCCAAAGATTGGGCCAACCCCAGCACGATTATTTTTTCGTATACACCGGTAGAAGACCCTGCCGTGTACGCGAAAGTTTGGGATGGTTTCACTAAGCACATGGAAAAAACAACGGGCAAGAAAGTTGCCTTTTTCCCGGTTCAGTCCAATGCCGCGCAATTGGAAGCCATGCGGTCCGGCCGCCTTCATGTCGCGGGCTTCAACACCGGCTCTAATCCGATTGCAGTGAGCTGCGCCGGCCTTGTGCCTTTCGCCATGATGGCGAAGGCAGATGGCTCGTTCGGTTATGAGATGGAGATCATTGTTCCGACTGATTCAAAAATCATGTCGCCGGCTGATATCAAAGGCAAAACCATGACCTTTACGTCGCCGACGTCCAACTCGGGCAATAAAGCGCCTTCCGCATTGCTGAAATCAGAGTTTGGTTTGGTCAAAGAGAAAGATTTCAAAACCACGTTTTCCGGCAAACATGACAACTCCGTCATGGGTGTCGCCAACAAGGACTATGAGGTCGCATCGGTCGCCAACTCGGTGATGAACCGGATGATTGACCGCAAAGTCGTGGATCCTTCAAAAATCCGGACTATCTACAAATCGCAAACCTTCCCGACGACGGGTTATGGACATGCCCACAACCTGCATCCGGAAGTGGTTGCGAAGGTTAAGCAGGCGTTCTTCACCTTCCCTTGGGAAGGCTCCGAACTGAAAAAAGAGTTCAAGAAAGAAGATCGCTTCATCGGCATCCAGCATAAAACCGACTGGGCCGTTATTCGCAAAATCGACGCCGGAAACGGTATCAAGTACAACTGCAAATAACGTTTGCTAAACTCCTGCAGGAGAGGCGCGAGTTAATGGCGCCTCTCCTCGCGGGAGATTTTTTTATCCAGTATACGGATATATTATGCTGCGTTTAGACAAGCTCACCAAACAGTATAAAACCGGCGATTTGGCTCTCAAGGATATCGTACTTGAGATTCCGGACGGCCAGGTTATGGCGCTGATCGGCCCGTCCGGGGCGGGAAAATCGACACTAATTCGATGTGTCAATCGCCTGGTCGAACCAACATCAGGCAAGATATCCCTTAACGACTTAGAATTGACGACGTTGAGCCAAGGGCAGCTTCGGAAGGCGCGCCGACGTATGGGCATGATCTTTCAGGAATATGCACTGGTTGAGCGCCTGACAGTCATGGAAAATGTTCTGTCGGGGCGCCTGGGGTACGTTGGGTTTTGGCGCAGCTATTTTCGAAAGTTTCCTCAGTCCGATATCGACGAAGCCTTTCGGCTTCTGGAGCGGGTCGGTCTGGATCATATGGCGAATAAACGGGCCGATGAATTATCCGGCGGCCAACGTCAGCGGGTCGGAATTTGCAGGGCGCTAATTCAGAACCCTGAACTGCTTTTGGTCGATGAGCCGACAGCGTCACTAGACCCCAAGACGTCGCGCCAGATCATGCGTTTGATCCGAGAACTTTGTCATGAGCGCAAGCTGTCGGCCATTATCAACATCCACGACGTTTTGCTGGCGCAAATGTTTTCCGAGCGTATCGTCGGCTTGCAATTGGGTGAAATCGTCTATGACGGTCCGCCTGACGGCATGTCTCCAGACGTGTTAACTCAAATTTACGGTGAGGAAGACTGGGAAGCGACCATCGAAAAGGTTGATGACGAAGATGAGGCAGAAAATGTGGACGTTTCTGCATCTGCGGACGCCGAGTCGAGCTAAGGGCCGTTACATTGGCAGATAATCGTACATGGAAACGCCCACCGTTCATCAAGAACCCGACGTTGCGTTGGGGGATTGCTATTGGTGGGGCGATTTATTTGTCCATCGCCATGGGAACAATGGATGTCAATTGGAGCCGCGTCGCGGCAGGGCTGCCCCGCGCCGAGCGGTTCATAATGTCGTTCTTCCCGCCGGATTTTGTATCGCGCGCTGGTGATATTGCCGACGGCATTTATGAAAGCCTTTGGATGACCGTGGTATCGACGGTGATCGGGATTGGTTTGTCCATCCCGGTTGGCCTCGGTGCGGCGCGTAATTTGTCACCTCGACCGGTCTATTTGTTTTCGCGCGGCGTTCTTGCCATCTCTCGGACGTTCCCGGAAATTATCATCGCGCTATTCGCCGTGAAGATATTCAGCTTCGGACCCTTTGCCGGGATCATCGCGCTATCCATCGGTACCATCGGCTTCTATGGCAAGCTGTTGGCCGAGGACATAGAAGATATGGACCCGGTTCAGGCTGAGGCTGTCAAAGCGACGGGCTCATCTTGGTTTCAATGGCTGAACTATGCTGTTCAGCCGCAGGTCATGCCGCGCATGATTGGTCTTGCCATGTACCGGTTTGATATCAATTTCCGTGAGTCAGCGGTTGTCGGCATTGTCGGCGCCGGCGGGATCGGGGCGACGCTGCTGACGTCATTTGATCGCTATGAGTTTGATTCATCCGCCGCCATTCTGTTGATCATTATCGTCATCGTCATGGCTGTCGAGTATTCGTCCGGCTTCATTCGCAAATGGGTGCAGTAATGCCAGACGTGACACCGGATACAAAAAAAGTCTGGCAGCGGCGCGATCGTAATCACCAGATTATGATCTGGCTTGGGCAATTTATCGCCGTCGCTATTTTCATGTATTGCTGGCATTTGGTTTCCGAAAAAACCACCTGGTTCTTCGTCTTGGATGCGCCGCGCATTGCCACGGATATGTTGGAGCGGATGATGCCGCCGAAGTGGACTTATATGGAGACGCTTTGGCGGCCAATTTGGGACACTGTTGCTATTGCCACGCTGGGCACCTTGATGGCCGTGGTCATGGCATTTCCTATCGCATTTCTGGCAGCCCGCAACACTACACCTTCGACGGCTTTTGTACGTCCCATCGCGCTCTTTATCATCGTGGCGTCACGTTCAATTAATTCTCTGCTTTGGGCATTGATGCTGGTAACTGTTCTCGGCCCAGGCGTTTTGGCGGGTGTTTTGGCGATCGGATTTAGGTCCATCGGTTTCGTCGCCAAATTGCTCTATGAGGCCATCGAAGAGATCAATGAAACTCAGGTTGAGGCGGTGACAGCGACGGGTGCCTCTGGTCCGCAGATACTGAATTACGGGATTGTGCCCCAAATACTACCTGCGTTCGCGGGAATTTCCGTATTCCGCTGGGATATCAACATTCGGGAATCTGCCGTGCTTGGCCTAGTTGGTGCCGGTGGGATTGGTCTGCAGTTGAGTGCTTCTATCGATACCGTGACGTGGACTCAGGTATCTGTAATTCTGATTGTTATTTTGGCAACGGTTATCGTCAGCGAATGGGTTTCGGCGAAGGTCCGGCACTCGATAATTTGATCGGCGTGTGAGTATTTTATAGGCGCTTATCGCGTTTCTTTTTCGCCATTTCCGCCTATATTTGATGCCATGTCAGATTCGGCCCAAAATCCCGTGCCGCAAAAGCCGGTGGTGCTGTGTATCCTGGACGGTTGGGGTGATCGAGGCGAGGCGGAAAACAATGCCATCGCGCTCGCTCAAACGCCAAACTGGGATCGTTATATGGCTGACGCGCCGCATGCGCGGCTGAAATCTTGCGCGCTGGATGTCGGTCTGCCTGCCGGGCAAATGGGCAATTCCGAGGTCGGTCATATGAACATCGGTGCCGGGCGAATCGTTATGCAGGATCTGCCTCGGATTGATGCTGCACTTGACGATGGTTCCTTGGCGGCTAATCAAAATTTGATGCAGTTCATCGCAGCCCTCAAGCAAGCTG
This sequence comes from Rhodospirillaceae bacterium, assembly GCA_018665815.1. Classification (GTDB taxonomy): domain Bacteria; phylum Pseudomonadota; class Alphaproteobacteria; order Rhodospirillales; family Casp-alpha2; genus UBA3470. The sequence continues at coordinate 154,906 of JABJBP010000021.1, read as the reverse complement.
GCGGTGCGTGTCATTTGATGGGGTTGATATCTCCTGGCGGGGTACATTCTCATCAAGATCAAATGGCCGCGTTGGTGTATATTTTGGCGACCCAAGGTATTAAAGTTTACTTGCACGCATTCCTGGATGGACGTGATACGCCGCCAAGAGATGGTCGGAGATGTTTGGATAAATTTCTCAACGATATAGACGGCGCGGAGGGGTTCTCCGTCGCAACGGTGAGCGGGCGCTATTACGCCATGGATCGGGACCACCGCTGGGACCGCGTATCCAAAGCCTATGACGCGATGGTCAGTGCCGAGGGTGAAACGGCGACCAACCCTCTTGACGCGATTGACGCAAGTTACCATGCGGAATTAACGGATGAATTTATGTTGCCGACTGTGATCGGCAATTTTCGCGGGATGGCGGATGGTGACGGGTTATTGATGGCGAATTTCCGAGCCGATCGGGCGCGAGAAATTCTTACGGCGCTGGCGGATCCAGCATTTGATGGGTTCCAAAGATCCGCAGCTCGAAATTTTTCCACATGCCTCGGTTTGGTCGAGTACTCGAAGGATTTGAATGCATTGTTTGGCGTGTTGTTCGAGCCGTTGGCGTTGGACGGTATACTGGGCGAAGTCGTGGCTAACGCCGGATTGAAACAATTGCGTATCGCGGAGACAGAAAAATATGCCCACGTTACATTCTTTTTGAATGGCGGGCGCGAAGCAGAGTTTTCCGGCGAAGACCGTATTCTCGTGCCGTCCCCGAAAGTGGCGACGTATGATTTGCAACCCGAAATGTCTGCCAATGAGGTGACGGATAAGTTGACGGCTGCCATCGATAGCGGTGCCTACAGCCTCATTGTCGTGAACTATGCGAACGGCGACATGGTCGGTCATACAGGTATTCTTACGGCGGCCATCAAGGCTGCGGAAACTTTGGATGTCGCGCTAGGGCGGTTGGAAGCGTCAGTAGCGGCTGCCGGCGGGGTTTTGATGGTGACTGCCGATCATGGCAATTGCGAAGAGATGATTAACCTCAAAAGCGGTGAGCGCCATACCCAGCACACATTGAACGATGTGCCGGTCGTATTGTTGAATGCGCCAGCAAGTATAGATGCACTGCGGGATGGCAGATTGAGTGATGTGGCGCCAACGCTGCTCACGTTATTGGGCCTCGAAATACCTTCCGAGATGACAGGCCAATCACTGTTGGGCGGCAGACTTGATGATCGTGGTGTCAACATTGCCGCCGCGCAGTAAAATGGCGACAGCACGCCAAATTTTCCTTCCGTCGATCGCTCAATTCGTTGTCTTGGCCATTTCTCTTGAAGTCCTCTTCAGCCCCGTTGCCCAAGCGCAAGCATCTGCCAATTCCCTTTCGAGTGCCGGGGCGCCCGCGGTGCCGCAGGCCGGTTCGGATGTCACGACGGATAAACTGAAAAAGACCCGTAAAGCGTTAGATAAGGCCCGCAATGAGGCCACGAAACTCAAAAACAAAGCAGCCAATCTTGAGCAGGACATCGTCCGCATTCGTGATGGTCTGGTCGCTGCAGCTCGAATTATCCAGCATCATGAGGCGCGAATTGCCGAAATCGAGGATCGCTTAAAGGCCGTCGATAGTCGCCAGGCGGAATTTCGAAAAGTGTTTGTCCAACGGCGGAAGCAACTTGGGTTTGTTTTGGCGGCTTTGCAGCGGATGGCACGGAACCCGCCGGAGGCACTTATCGCCCAACCGGTCTCGCCGGCAGATACTGTTCGCAGTGCAATTCTATTACGCTCAGCGTTGCCCACACTTGAGCGCCATGCTCAAACGCTGCGGCTGGATTTGGAAGTCTTGGCGGATGCGCGAAATAAGGCCGAAGAGCAGCGGCGTGAATTCGATACGGAGATGCAAAAGCTAGATGGCCAAAGGTTAATCCTGCGGCGCCTTCTTGGGCGAAAATCCAGATTGCGCCGACGGACAGTCTTACAGACGACCCGTGCTGCGGGGCGGGCGAAATCCCTTTCAAAAGAGGCGGCTTCGTTACTCGACCTCGTAACCCGCCTCGATGCATTGCGTGATCAACGCGAGACTGCGGCAAAGCAGCAAGCTGCGCGTGAGCAACAACATTTAGCCGCTTTGCGGCGCCAACCAGGTGCCGCCAATACGAAGCTAACCCGCCCGGCAAGGCCGGCCGGTCCCCCATCCGGCTATACCGGCGCATCGTTTCAGTCGGCAAAAGGAAGGATGCTTTATCCTGTCGTCGGACGGGTTGTTGCTCAGTATGGGCAAGCCATTGCTAAAGGCCGCTCCCACAAGGGCCTTACAATTGAAACCGGGGTGTCCGCGCAGGTGGTAGCACCTTTTGAAGGGAAAATTGCGTTTTCCGGACCATTTCGTGGATACGGGCAACTCTTGATCATCGAACACCGCGGCGGATATCATACACTTCTTGCTGGAATGGCGCGCATTGATGTCGTCGTCGGGCAATGGGCTCTTCTTGGAGAGCCAATAGGAATCATGGGGCGCACGAGCGCCCGTAAACCGGCGCTTTACATAGAAATTCGTAAAAAGGGCCAACCCATCAATCCCCTGCCATGGTTGGCGGCGCGCAAAGGTAAGGTAAGCGGATGAATACTCGAAAAATTAAGATTGCCACGGCTACGGTTTTTATTTCTGGAGTCCTTTTGGCATCCGGTGTTCTTGTCGGCGCCACCTTGGCGGCGGAAGAGAAGAAAAATGATAACAACACCTATCAGCTTCTAAATTTGTTTGGTGATGTTTTCGAGCGTGTCCGTGCCGAGTATGTCGAAAAGCCAACTGATGAGGAACTGATCGAGTCCGCTATCACCGGCATGCTGACGGCTTTGGATCCGCACTCCAGTTACATGACCGCGAAGAACTTCCGTGACATGCAGGTCAATACGCGCGGTGAATTTGGCGGCCTCGGTATTCAAGTCACAATGGAACGCGGGTTTGTCAAAGTCATATCACCAATCGATGACACGCCGGCATTTCGTGCCGGTGTTGAGGCTGGTGATTTCGTGACCCATCTGGATGGCGAAGCCGTCCAAGGGTTAGCGCTTTCCGAAGCCGTAGACAAAATGCGTGGAAAAGTTGGCACGGATATTAAGCTGACAATACGCCGCAAGGGCGTTGCCGACGCTTTCGATGTGACGATAACGCGGGCCGTCATAAAAATTACGTCAGTCCGTTCTCGCAACGAGAACAAAGTCGGTTATCTGCGAATTACCAGTTTCAACGAGCAGACTGAAAAAGGCGTGAAAAAATCACTGGCGAAATTTCACAAAGAAATAGGCGAGGATTTGGAGGGAATTGTTCTCGATCTTCGTAATAATCCGGGCGGGCTGCTCGACCAGGCCATCGCGGTTTCTGATGCATTTTTGAGCAAGGGCGAAATTGTTTCCACACGCTCTCGAGATGCGGAAGATACCCAGCGTTATAACGCTAAGACCGGCGATTTGGCAGAAGGAAAGCCGATCATTGTGTTGATCAACGGTGGCTCGGCTTCTGCTTCGGAAATTGTTGCAGGCGCGCTGCAAGACCATCGCCGCGCAATTATTCTGGGGACCAAGTCGTTTGGCAAAGGGTCCGTGCAAACGATTATGCCGTTGCCTGGCCATGGCGCGATGCGGTTGACCACAGCTAGGTATTATACGCCATCTGGTCGTTCAATTCAGGCGAAGGGGATTGATCCTGATATTGTCGTCGAGCAAGCCAGAATTGAAACCATTGAGCCGAAAAGTTCACGTCGCGAGGCGGATTTACGCGGCGCATTGGATAACCCGGGCGCCAATGGAAAAGACGTGCCGGAAAAAACGGGAAAGGATACTGATAAGAAAAAAGACGATGCAGATAAGCCTGCAACTCCCGGAGCGTCTAAGAACGACGACGTGAAGCCTGGTGACAGTGCCGATGCGACTAAGCCCAAGACGCCTGTTGATTATCAATTGGCGCGCGCACTGGACCTGTTGCATGGGCTGTCGTTGTATTCAGATAACGTAGCACGGCGGACGAACTGATCTTACTAAATTTGTTGAACAAAGGGATATTCTGCATTTGAAGTTTCTCAAGAAACTGCTGAAGCGTTCGTCAGATGAAGACGAAGAGGACGAAGACGAGGATTTCGGCTTCGATGAAGATGATGACGGACCTAAAACCCAAGTCATCATGGACGAAGATGACGACCAAGAAAGTGAGTATGCGCCGTCTGATGATGAAGAAGATGCGGGAGGGGGAAATGAATGATGATGAAGAAGATGCGGGAGGGGGAAATGAACCCGACGAAATGTTTGAGACCGGCAGCGAAGTTGGCGAAAGTGATGACGAAGATGATGATGAGGGGGACGGCGAAGGAAGCGGGCGTCGGCCTATTGTATACATCGCCGCCGGCGTTGGTGTTTTGCTTTTGGGGATCATCGGTGGGGCGGCCTTTTGGTATTTGAATAACGGCGCTGAAGAGGAGGTCGCACAAGAAAACCCGCTGCCCGAAGGCGCCGTCCAAATGGCGTTGCCGCCGCGGGCCGGGTCGTCGCTGAATGCGCTTGGCGCAGGCGAGGATAACCAAACCACGGAGACGCTGGAGACCAACGAACCCGAGGGCGAGGCAGAAACGGCAGACGCATCCGACGAACAGCCCAAGGATGGAGCAGCGCAGCCATCCGCAACGGAAAACCAGATCATGTCGTCTGCGACCCTCGGTTCGTCTGGGTTGAATGCCATGGCGGGTTCTGGGGCTGCGGACCAAGGCGTCATGATTCCGTCGGTGACGGCGGCGTCTTTCCGTGAGGTCGCGGCGCAGCCGAAACCGATACCTCTTGCCAAAGCACCGGCCCGAGCTCTCCTCGAACAGGTTGAGGGATTGAATGGTCCGCTGCCAATGGTCAGCAAGGACGGTGAGCAGCTGCCCTGGGAGGTCTACGCACGGCCTCTAACCGGCAACGAACAGGGCCAGCGAGTTGGGCTTTTGGTCACAGGTTTGGGCTTGAGCCGTGCGGCAACCATGGCGGCCATTACCAAGCTTCCTGGCGAGGTCAGTCTCGTCTTTGACCCCTATGGGACTGACTTGAATGGTTGGCTTTTGCGGGCGCGTCTCGCCGGTCATGAGGTGTTCGTGGGATTGCCCATGGAGAGCGAGAATTTTCCAGCCGAGGACCCGGGTCCCTTGGCTTTGACTACAACGGTTCAGGTGGCGGACAATATGAAACGTCTGCACAGTATTCTGAGCAGTTTTGCTGGATATGTCGGCGTGGTGTCGACCATGGGTTCCAAGTTCAGCGAGGCGGAAGGCCAACTCAAGCCCATCCTGGCGGAATTGAAAAAGAGGGGGCTGATGTTCGTCGATGGCGGTGCCATTGCAAGATCGGTCGCGCCCCGAATCGCGGTCGAAATCGATCTGCCACGGGCCAAGATCAACCTGACCCTTGATGCCCCGCCGTCGCCTAAAAATATCAGCAAAAAGCTGCGTCAGCTTGAAAAGCTTACCAAGGCCAAAACCACGGCTATTGCGACCATCCGCGCTTACCCTTCAAGTATCAAAAAGTTGGCTGAGTGGACTAGGACACTCGGTGAAAAGAAGTTCACCCTCGTTCCCGTTTCGGCCATCGCCAATAAGCAGTTGATCGATTAATGGGGGAAGATTGCGTGACGGCAGATGATAAAGCCTTGGGTGAGCTACCCTACCGCCGCGGCGTCGGCGCCGCATTGTTCAATGGAAAAGGTGAAGTTTGGGTCGGTCGTCGGATCGCAAAAATTGGACAGGATTTAGAAAATTATTGGCAACTCCCGCAAGGCGGAATTGATCACGATGAAGCACCTTCGGAAGCTGTCTTTCGAGAACTTTTAGAAGAGACCGGCACCAACAGGGCTTCAATTGTCGCTGAAACCGAGGGCTGGTTGACCTATGACTTGCCGGCTGACCTGCAAGGAGTTGCATGGGGTGGGCATTATCGGGGGCAGGAGCAAAAATGGTTCGCTTTGTCATTTAATGGGGACGATGGCGATTTTAAACTTGATGCGCACGATGATCCCGAGTTCGATGCATGGCAATGGGTGGAGTTCTCGACATTGCCAAGCTTGATTGTGCCGTTCAAGCGAGGGATTTACGAGGGCATCGTGGGTGAATTCGCAAACATACCAACGAGGGTTCGGTCTCAATTATGACGTATGTAGAGTTGCTAGTAGGGTTTGTGATTCTGATCGGCGGCGCCGAAGTTCTTGTCCGTGGGGCGGTCAGTCTTGCTGGCCGTTTCGGAATTTCGCCGATGGTGATCGGTATGACCGTGGTCGCGGTGGGTACGTCCGCACCGGAGTTGGTCGTTTCCGTGAATGCGGCGTTGGAAGGCGCAACAGGATTAGCAGTCGGTAACGTCATCGGTAGCAACATTGCTAATATCCTGCTGGTATTGGGTGTTGCCTGTATCATGATGCCGATTTTGGAGCGCCCCGCCGCTTTGAAGCGTGATGGCGCATTGCTGCTCTTCGGAACTCTTCTGTTCGTCGGCCTTTGCATGGTTGGCGTCTTGGACACGAAAGCCGGCATATTGCTGCTTATTGGCTTTTTCTGTTTTCTCGGCATTTCATATTGGCGTGAATCAAGTGAACCTGATCTTGCCTCCGATCATATTCAGGAGGTTGAAGATCTTCAGGGGTGGCCACAATCGCTCGGGGCTTGCATTGCTGCTGTTGTCGTCGGGTTGGTGGGACTGGCGCTTGGTGCTGAATTCTTGGTCGATAGCGGCACCGTCATTGCTAGGACATTTGGTGTTTCCGAAGAGGTGATCGGTTTGACCTTGTTTGCTTTGGGCACGTCTCTTCCGGAACTTGCTGCCACGGTCATAGCCGCGATGAAGGGGCATTCTGAAGTTGGCATCGGCAATGTCGTCGGCAGCAACCTGTTCAATATTTTGGGTGTCGCCGGTGCGGCATCCCTGACAGCATCTTTACCCGTTGGCGAGCAAATCCTGCAGTTCGATATTTGGATTATGCTGGGTTCCACAATGCTGTTGGTTCCAGTCCTCGTCCTAGGATGGCGGATTACGCGATTTACCGGCATGTTATTTCTGCTTGGTTATGTTGGTTACATCTGGGCGCAAGCATTTGGCGTATCCCGCCTGTTCGCCTGATCGGTTCAAACCGTTCATTGACCGATGGTTCCGCCGATTGGTTGCAAGCAGGCCCTTGATCAATCATTCTCCGCCACATGAGCATTGAAAAGTACCAAAATGCCCTTGTTACAGGCGCCGGGCGGCGCATCGGGCGGGCGATTGCCATTGATTTGGCTGCTGCGGGATGGGCTGTCGCCGTGCATTACCATCAGTCCGTTGCGGAAGCACAGGAGGTTGTCCATTCGATTGAGGCCTTGTGTGGTCGTGCTGTTGCTGTCGCCGCCGATCTCCGTCAAGAGACTGCTGCGGCCAAGGTCGTCGCCGAAGCTGCAGATGCTTTGGGGCCACTCAGTTGTTTAATCAATAACGCATCAACATTCGAACGCGATACGGTTGCTAGCGCAACCCGCAGCTCTTGGGACACTCATATGGAAGTGAATCTCAGGGCGCCTTTTAATTTGACACAGGCTTTCGCCGGGCAACTGCCCGATAGCGTCGAAGGAAATGTCATTAATATCATCGATCAACGGGTTTGGAATCTGACGCCCGATTTCACCACTTACACGCTGAGTAAGGCCGGACTATGGGGATTGACGCAGATATTGGCGCGAGCCATGGCGCCGCAAGTAAGAGTCAATGGAATTGGTCCTGGCCCAACCCTGCAAAGTGTACACCAGACGCTAGCGGATTTTGATAGTGAGTGGTCGGCAATGCCCTTGGCCCGAAAAGCATCTCCGGAAGATATCTGCCGGGCAGTGAGGTTTATTCTTGAATCACCCGCGGTCACAGGACAAATGATCGCCGTGGACGCCGGTCAGCATATGGGTGTGACGGCAGTAAGGGTGGCGCCCGACGACGGGAAAGCGTAAGAGTTTTATTGAATACCAGCTGGGACCAAATTGTTATGGTGCGAAATACCGCAAACAACGCAAAGACTGTCGAGCCGTTGAAAATTGCAGATGCCCGGAATGCAACACGCCATGTTTTTATTCGCGATTTTATGATCGAGTGCTTGATTGGCGTTCATGATCACGAAAAACAAAGCAAACAGCGACTGCGGGTGAACCTCGATTTAGCTGTCATCGAAGGGGATCACCCAATCATTGATGATATAGCGAACGTCGTAAATTATGAAACAATGGCCAACGGTATCCAGGAGATCGCCAATCAAGGTCACGTAAATCTTGTTGAGACGTTTGCCCAGAAGATTGCCGACATGTGCCTTGAAGACCATCGTGTACACTCAGCAAGGGTGCGTGTTGAAAAACTAGATATTCTTGAAAACGCGGCTAGCGTAGGTGTCGAAATCGAAAGATTTAACGAAGTATAGAATCGCCATTAGTTGAATATCTAAGTATTTCAATGTAACCCGTTCGTGATTAGCGATGCTGACGGTTTTGCACAGGCGCTCGCATGCTACGATTTTGCAAAATTTATATTTCATTCAGTAAAAAACCACCTATGGGCCAAAAGAACAATAAATTTAATTGTTTAAAAACAATGAGTTGCAATTTTGCTTAAAATTTAGGCAATTTTGAATAAATTTGATATTTTCGTTGCGTAGCTTCCAGGGGTAACCTTTTCAACATGTTTATCCACAGGAATGGTGGATAGAAATGCAACATCATCAGCTCACTGTTGCACGCTGGCGCTAAATTCCCAAACGCTGCCTGCGGACAGATGATTAGGTTTCAGGACGGAGTTTCAATTGACCGACAAGCGCAGTGCTCAAAACGATGGAAACAAGGCTTTGAAAGAACAGCCAAAATCCGCTTTGGGTGCTGCGATCATTGAAAGTTATCTGAAAACGCTTCCAGGAACGCCAGGTGTCTATCGGATGATAAACGCCGAAAATAAGGTGCTGTATGTCGGCAAAGCAAAAAGCCTGAAAAAACGGGTCGCCGCCTACACGAAACCTGAGCGCCAATCAGTGCGCATCCGGCGGATGATATCTGAAACAGTGACGATGGAATTTGTGACAACGCATACGGAAGCGGAGGCGTTGTTGTTGGAATCGAATTTCATCAAGCGTTTTGCGCCGCGTTATAATATTTTGTTGCGGGATGATAAATCGTTCCCGTTTATCCTCGTCACCAAGGAACACAAGTTTTCGCAGGTCCTGAAGTTCAGAGGTTCCCAGAACAGGCCCGGCGACTATTTTGGTCCTTTTGCTTCTGTCTGGGCCGTGAATGAGACATTGGCGGTGTTGCAACGCGCATTCATGCTGCGGACTTGTACTGATTCGGTATTCAGCAATCGGACGCGGCCTTGCCTACTTTATCAGATCAAGAGATGTTCGGCGCCTTGTGTCGGTTTTATTGATGAAGCTGAATATCGTGAGTCCGTTGAGCAGGCTCACGCATTTCTGTCAGGTGATAGTCAGCAGATTCAACGGAAGTTTGCCGGTTTGATGCAAGACGCTAGCGACAGACTTGAGTTTGAACTCGCCGCCCAATACCGCGACCGAATAAGAGCATTGACCCGAATTCAGGCCCACCAAGATATCAATCTGTCGAATTTAAAGGATTCCGATGTTATTGCCACTCACCAGGCAGGTGGTGCGACTTGCATCCAGGTGTTCTTCTTCAGATCTGGTGCGAACTTCGGCAATCGTGCCTATTTTCCGAGCCATGCCAGAGAAGACGACCTGCCTACGGTCTTGGAAGCATTCGTTGGGCAATTCTACGCACGCACCCCGCCTCCGGGCAGGATCCTTCTGAGCGATCCAATTCCCAATGTTGATTTGGTAACCCGCGCACTTTGTGTCCGTGCTGACCGAAAGGTTGAACTTAGTGTTCCTAAGCGTGGCGACAAACGAAAGCTCATGGATCATGCATTGGTCAATGCCAAAGAAGCACTTGATCGGCGGATGGCAGAAAGTGCGTCCCAAAGGCGTCTTTTAGAAGGATTAGCTGAGCGCTTCGGTCTGGATGGGCCGCCCAATCGGATTGAGGTATATGACAACAGCCACGTTTCGGGCACGCGCGCTGTCGGCGCGATGATTGTCGCCGGACCCGAAGGGTTTAATCGGAGTAGTTATCGAAAATTCAATATCCGTGGAGCCAGAGACCCGCACCGAGATGAGGGCCCAGACAACGGATATGCACCGGGCGACGACTATGCAATGATGCACGAAGTGTTGACCCGCCGGTTCTCACGCGCATTGAAGGAAGATCCAGATCGGACCGATGGCCAATGGCCGGACTTGGTGCTGGTCGACGGTGGCAAGGGGCAGCTCGGCATCGCTCTTGAAGTCTTTCAGGAATTGGGCATCGAAGATGTGGATTTGGCGGCGATTGCCAAGGGGCCTGACAGAAACGCCGGCAGGGAACGAATATTCCTTCCGGGTGCGGTTAGTCCAATTACACTTCAGACCCGAGACCCCGTTTCCTATTTTCTGCAGCGCATCCGCGATGAGGCACATCGGTTTGCCATAGGCGCCCATCGCACGCGCCGCTCAAAGGCGATCGGAAAATCCGTCCTGGATGACATTCCAGGTGTGGGCGCCCGCCGCAAAAAAGCGTTGTTACATCATTTCGGGGATTCTAAATCTGTCGCTCAAGCTGGAAAAAGTGACCTGGCAGCCGTTGAGGGGATAAGTAAGTCTTTGGCGGCAAAAGTGTATGATTGGTTTCATTCGGACGGATAGTTGCGCGGACCCAATAGTCACGTAAAATGCCCGCGCCGAAGATGATGCTTTCCTTGGCGGCGGATAGAAAACAAACCATGCTGACTAAATTGCCGAATATTTTGACCTTCTCTCGAATCCTCGCCATCCCGGTGGTGGTCGGTCTGCTGTTGTTTGTCGATGACCCGGCCGGCAGCTGGCTTGCCTTTTCGGTCTATACATATGCCTGCATCACGGATTTCTTCGATGGTTACCTAGCACGTGCATGGCATCAACAATCCGCATTTGGCCGGTTTCTTGATCCGATTGCCGATAAGTTATTGATTGCCGGTGTGTTGCTGGCGTTGGTCGGTATAGATCGTTTCTCCGGACTGACGATGTTGCCTGCAGCCGTCATTCTTTGCCGGGAGATTTTGGTTTCGGGCTTGCGGGAATTTCTAGCGGAAGTCCGCGTTGGCATTCCGGTAAGTAGTTTGGCGAAGTGGAAGACGACTATTCAAATGTTGGCCCTTGGTTTCTTATTGGTGGGGCCAAGCGGACCTGACTTCGGTCCGCTCACGACAACGGAGGTTGGCGTGTATGGGCTCTGGATTGCCGCTGCGCTGACCTTGATCACGGGACTCGATTACTTGGTTGCCGGTTTGCGTCATATCCGAGACACGGACACGGCGCCCGCCGGTCGGCGCGCAGAAAAGGCTGATCATGATTCCGATACGGCAAAGGATACCTGAAATGAATATTTTCGGGTTGGTCGGCTGGAGTGGTAGCGGGAAAACAACTTTGATGCGGCTGCTGCTGCCTGAACTGACAAGTCGAGGCTATCGAGTATCGACGATGAAGCACACCCATCACAATTTTGATATCGATAAGCCGGGTAAGGACTCATATATGCACCGCGAGGCCGGTGCCCACGAAGTGCTTATCACAGGTGCAAAACGGTGGGCAATCTTGCATGAGAATCGCCACGCTCCCGAACCCGATATCGAAACCTTGCTGACCCGGCTTGAAGAGGTTGATTTGGTGCTCATTGAGGGATTCAAGAGCCATTCACACGCGAAAATGGAAGTATTTCGCCCATCGGTCGGTAAATCGATGATTGCTGCGGACGACAAAACCATCGTCGCGATCGCCAGTGATGAGCAATTGAATGTGGAAAACTGCCCGATTCTTGATCTTAATGATATCGTCGGCATTGCTGACTTTATCCTTAATTATTGTGGCCTGAATCGGAGAGCCGCCAATGGCGCAGCTTAAGGACGATTGTTTTGCATTCGGTGGTGAATTGATGGCGCTCGAGCGGGCCATGGAAATTCTTAAAAACCGTATTGATATTGTGGCCGAGCCCGAACTTGTATCTCTTCGCGATGCATTGGGGCGAATTCTAGCCGAAGATATTGCCTCACCACGCGATGTGCCACCGCATGATAACAGCGCCGTTGATGGCTATGCTGTCTGCCACAATGATTTACTTCCCGATGAAGAGACTAGATTGCCGGTGTCGGGACGGGTCGCTGCGGGGCATCCGCTTGGGCGGCCGGCAAAAAGTGGGGAAGCGGTACGAATATTTACCGGTGCCCCCATGCCCGATGGCATGGAGACCGTGTTTATGGAGGAAGATTGCACGGCTGACGGTAACACGGTCATTCTGCCGCCGGGCCTGAAGTCCGGCGCCAATAGGCGAAAGCGTGGCGAGGATATCGAAAAAGATGATATTATATTGCGTCGCGGACAGTTGCTGCGACCACAGGAACTCGGTCTCGCGGCGTCGGTTGGTCGGGATCGCCTTAGAGTATATAGGCGTCTCAGAGCGGCCGTTTTTTCTACTGGAGACGAAGTCTGCGACCCGTCCGGAGATTCAATCGAGGGCGGCATATATGATGCCAATCGCTTTGCAATTATGGGCCTGCTCGATAGTTTGGGATGTATTGTTACGGACCTTGGAATCCTGCCCGATGATCAGAATCAAATCGCCACAGCATTACAAGGTGCTGTTCCAGTTCACGATATTATTTTGACTTCAGGTGGCGTGTCGGCTGGCGAAGAGGACCACGTTAAAGCTGCCGTTGAACAAAATGGGACATTGGATTTTTGGCGTCTCGCTATCAAGCCAGGCCGACCCATCGCTCTTGGTCAGGTCAAGGGAACGGCGTTTGTGGGGCTGCCAGGTAATCCGGTGGCCGCAATGGTAACATTCATGGTCATTGCGCGCGCGATGATCCTTTTGCTGGGCGGCGCTACTAATGTTTCTGCGCCTAGGTTCCCTGTGGTCGCAGATTTCGACTACAAGAAAAAATCCGGTCGCCGTGAGTGGGTGCGAGCATCCATTGCACGCAATCTGGCCGGACAGGTCGTGGCCAGTAAATTCCGGTCCAGCGGGGCCGGAGTTTTGACTTCCATGGTTGCCGCAGATGGGCTTGTCGAGTTACCTGAAGATATAGAAGTCGTTCGAGCTGGCGAGATTGTTGATTTTTTGTCTTTTAACGAGGTGTCGAGATGAAGTTGCTTTACTTCGCTTGGGTTCGTGAAAAGACCGGTATCGGTGAGGAAACGATCACCATGCCTGAAGGCGTTACGACGGTTGAGGACTTGGTCTCGTGGATGATCACCCGGGGCGGCGGGTTCGAGGCCGCGTTTGCCGATAAATCAACGGTCCGGGTCGCCGTCAATCAGGAATATGCTAAAATCGATTGGCCGGTGACGGATGACGATGAAATTGCATTTTTCCCACCGGTTACCGGAGGCTGACATTGACGATCAAAGTTCAGGCCGAAGATTTTGACGTTGGCGCCGAATTGGTGGCATTGACGGATGGCGATCACGGTGTCGGCGGGCTCTGTTCATTTGTTGGTTTGGTACGTGATATGGCCGGTACTGAGCCCATTGGCGCGATGACCCTAGAGCACTATCCGGGCATGACGGAAAAAGCTTTGGTTGAGATTGAGGCGGAGGCCTGTGAACGATGGCCGTTGTCATCAACCTTGATCATTCATCGCTATGGCCGATTGGAGCCAGGTGACCGTATCGTCTTAGTGGCGGCGGCATCGGCGCATCGTGAAGCGGCTTTTGACGGGTGTCATTTTTTGATCGACTGGCTAAAAACCAGGGCTCCGTTCTGGAAGTTGGAAGATACGCCTGATGGCGGCCAGTGGGTTAGCGCCCGTGCCGACGATGACAAGGCTGCCGCCCGTTGGGCCGCTGCCAGCGATAAGACCGAGGCGGCGGAGTAGGGGCTATTCCACCCAAGATTATATTTTTCGACTTTGACGGGGTGATCGTCGAGTCTGTCGATATCAAAGTTTCGGCGTTCCGTAGCCTTTATGAAGCGTATGGTGACGAGGTCGTCGAGAAGGTTCTTCACCACCACCACACGCACGGCGGCATTTCGCGTGTTGTAAAGATACGTGAATGCCATCGCATGTTCCTCGGTGTTGAGCTTAACGATGATGAAGTCGCGGAACTCGCCGGCCGTTACGCGGGCTTGGTCGAAGATACCGTCGTCGCTTGTGATGAGGTGACGGGCGCGTCAGCGTTCTTGAGTGAAAATGCGGGCCGGCAACCTATGTACGTCGTTTCCGGAACGCCGGAGGATGAACTCCGGCGTATCATCGAGCGCCGCGCGATCGGGCACTTTTTTGATGCAGTTTACGGTTCACCAAAACGTAAAGAGGCGATTGTTGACGATGTGTTGGCGCGCCATGGCGCTGCGCCCTCGCAAGCTGTGTTTGTCGGTGACACAATGACCGATTACCTCGCAGCCAGGGCGACCGAGGTGCCGTTTGTCGGGCGAGTTGACCCCAGGCATGAAAATCCCTTCCCAGTGGAGATTGTGACAATCCCGGACATATCAAAGCTGGCCGAGGTCATCGATGGCGACTAACCTCGTGGAATTCCCGTACGGGCAAAGGAGGCTAGAATGAGTGATGAAGGACCATTCAAAGCGTATAGGAACGAACAATTTCTGAATAGCCCTGATGCCCGCCAAATTCGTATTCTTTCCGAGTATCTGGAACCGAAGGCGCGGCTTGAAGAGTATCAAGTCAGTGACACAATTGTGTTCTTTGGCTCCGCCCGCTTGAAGGCTAGGGACGACGCGAACCAGAAATTGGCGGCTGCGCGTGCGCATGGAGATGATATCGCCGACGCTGAGCGGGATATTGAAATGTCGCGTTTTTATGAAGACGCTCGGTCCCTTGCTGGACGCCTGACCGAATGGTCGAAAAGCTTGGAAGATACAAAACGCCGGTTTCTGGTGTGTACCGGCGGCGGACCGGGGATCATGGAAGCTGCCAATCGCGGTGCATCGGAGGCGGATGGCATCAACATCGGGTTCAATATTTCATTGCCATTCGAACAACATGACAATCCTTACATCACTCGGGAGTTAAATTTCGAATTTCATTATTTTTTCACACGCAAATTCTGGTTCATATATTTGGCCAGAGCATTGGTCGTTTTTCCGGGTGGCTTTGGGACGCTTGACGAATTGTTTGAGACGCTGACGCTGGTTCAAACGCGAAAGCTCAACAAAACGATGCCTATCGTTTTGTTTGGCAAGGAATTTTGGGACGATGTGTTGAACTTGGATGCATTGGTTAAGTACGGCACGATTTCCCCGGCGGATCTGGATTTGTTTATTAAAACGGATTCAGTGGATGAAGCGTATGCGCACATCGTCGATCAATTGACCGAAAACGCGTTGAAGAAACCCGGTGGTATCTTGTAAAGGAATTGACATTGCCAATCCAAAATTTTGCCAAAATTCTCGATGACAATCCGTTTTGTCGACTTCTCGGCATCGAATTTCCGATTTGCCAGGCGGGGATGTATCAGGTCGCGCATGGACGCCTGGCAGCAGCCGTTTCTCAAGCTGGTGGTTTGGGGGTCATTGGTGCGGCCTTTATGGAGCCTGAGGATCTACGCCGGGAAATTCGATTGGTCCGCGAGACCACGGACCGACCGTTCGGCGTTGATATTCTATTCGCCGAAGTGGCCAAAGATGATCCATCGACCACGGGTTACACACAGCAGGTGGAAGACCATATTGCGGTAATTTTCGAAGAACGGGTCCCCGTATTGGTTTCGGGGCTTGGAAATCCGGGGCGTATTGTTCCAGATTGTCACGCTTTGGGGATCAAAGTCATGTCATTGGTTGGCACGTCACGCCAGGCTCAGTCTGTGGCCGCGGCGGGAGTTGATGTTGTCATTGCGTCGGGCCAGGACGGCGGCGGCCATGTGGGCCGAATTGGCACGTTGCCTTTGGTTTCCAAGGCCGTAGATAGTGTCGACGTACCAGTTCTCGCTGCAGGAGGACTGGCCGACGGACGTGGCTTGATTGCCGCTTTGGCCCTTGGTGCGCAGGGCGTTTGGATGGGGACGCGGTTTATAGCAACCGACGAAGCCCGCGGCCATCAAAACTACAAACAGAAGATCGCTGATATTGATGAGGATGGTACAATTGTCACGCGGGCTCATTCAGGTAAACCCAACCGCATGATCCGCAACCGATTTACCGCATCGTGGGAAGGGCGGGAATCAGAGATTAAACCCTATCCGGGCCAACTTCAGGAAATCGGTGAGCCCGCATCGATCCTTGGCCGTATTGAAGGAGATACGGAGAACGGTGTGCTTCCTGCGGGGCAGGGGGCCGGTCTGATTCGCGAGGTCAAACCCGCCGGCGAAGTTGTGGCGGATATCATGGATGAAGCCCGCGCCGTGTTGACGCACTGGGCAGAGAAATAGCGGCAGCAGAAAAGAAAAGCCGGCGATGTCGCCGGCTTTTCACAAGAATACGAACTCTAGGGGTTGTTACTCGGCGGCTTTCGCCAAGTCCTTTCCGACAGCTTTGTCGTAATCTTCCATCATCCAGTGAGAAATTTCGCCAACTGTAAACCTGTGTTGGTCAATTTCGCCTACTGGTGTTACCTCAGCCGCCGTGCCGGTCAAAAAAACCTCACTCGCGTTTGCCAGTTCGTCGGGCATTATTGCTCGCTCAATAACCTCTATGCCGCGCGCCTTCGCCAATTCAATAACGGTCCGCCGTGTAATCCCATCGAGAAAGCAGTCCGGCGTTGGCGTGTGCAATTTGCCATCGTCAAATACCAAGAAAATATTGGCGCCAGTCGCTTCGGCAATTTGGCCGCGCCAGTCGAGCATTAGCGCGTCATCATAGCCTTCGGCTTCGGCTTGATGTTTTGACATGGTGCAAATCATATAAAGCCCTGCGGCCTTTGAACTGACAGGTGCCGTTTCCGGCGCGGGCCTTTTCCAATCGCTGGTTTTTAGACGAATGCCTTTCATACGGGCTTCCGGAGAAAAGTAGGATGGCCATGCCCATGCAGCGATCGCCAGGTGGATCGTGTTTTGTTGGGCGGAGACTCCCATCATTTCGCTGCCGCGCCATGCGACAGGGCGAATGTACCCGTCAACAATGCCGTTTAATTCACAGACCTCATTGCACGCCGCATCGATTTCCTCAATCGAGTAGGGAATTTCAAAACCCAAAATTTTGGCCGAATTGACGAGGCGCTCAGTGTGTTCGCGGAGCTTAAATATGTTGCCGCTGTAGGAGCGTTCACCTTCGAAGACGCATGACGCATAATGAAGTCCATGGGTTAGTACATGGACGTCGGCGTCTTTCCAGGGTTTGGTTTCTCCATCGTACCAAATGATGCCGTCGCGGTCATCGAATGCGTTGCTATCCATTGCAATATTCTTTCGTTTGCCGACTCGTCTACCAAAGGTTCTTGCGTTTCGTATCATTCACAGGCATATATGTCAATAACACTGACGTATTTTTGATCATCCATGCTTCCTGATGCTATCCATGAGGTGGCAGATTGAGGACGACACTCTAATGGCAGGCGATCAATCCGACGAAATTGCGGCACCGACAGACATCCACTTGGGGGATGAGGCATTGCGCCGGGCGATGGAACTTTTGTTCTTTGCTTATCGCGATTTTACCGGTGAGGCGGATCAAATCCTTGCAGATTTTGGATTTGGCCGCGCCCATCATCGGACAATTTACTTTATCGGACGCAATCCACGAATATCAGTCAGCGAGCTGCTCGAAATATTGAAGATCACCAAACAAAGCCTTGCTCGCGTCCTGGGCCAATTGATCGACGAAGGATATGTAGGGCAGCATACGGATGTGGTTGACCGCCGCCGCCGTTTGCTGGAATTAACAGTTAAAGGTCATCATTTAGAGAAACGATTAACTGAAAAACAAAGTCGCCGTATTGCTGAAGCTTACCAGGCGGCCGGTGCCAGTTCCGTCAGCGGTTTTTGCCAAGTCCTACTGAGTATTATTGATGAAAGCGACCGCCATCGCGTGGCGGTTCAAGAACGCGCAGGTGATGGTTCGACCAATCAAAGGCGTTTCGGATGATGCCGTCTGTAGCCGACATGGCACATATTCTGGTCGTTGACGATGATGACCGTCTGCGGGACTTGTTGGTCAAATATTTATCTGAGAACGATTATTTGGTGAGCGGTGCCCGCAATGCAGCCGATGCGCGGGCAAAGCTTAAGGGGCTGACATTTGATCTTATCGTGCTTGATCTAATGATGCCGGGGGAAAGCGGGTTGGAATTTGCAAATGACTTCCGGCAGACTAATTCCACTCCCATTCTCATGCTGACGGCTATGAATGAAACAGGTGACAGAATTCGAGGCCTTGAACACGGCGCTGACGACTATCTCGGGAAGCCATTTGAGCCACGGGAATTGGTTTTGCGCATCGAAAATATTCTTAAGAGATTACCGGACCGGAACCCTTTGCCTTTGGAAATACGCCTCGGCGATGTCTTGTTTAGGCCGGTGCGTGGCGAGTTGGAAATATCCGGCCGGGCGATTCGCTTGACGGATATCGAAGCGGCTTTATTGGGGGCCTTGGCAGAGCGATCCGGAGAGATACTCAATCGAGACGAATTGATCAATCTGACGGGGACTAGCGGCGGTGGGCGTGCTATCGATGTCCAAGTTACCCGTTTACGCCGGAAAATCGAACGTGATCCTAAATTGCCTCGCTATCTTCAGACGGTACGTGGCAAGGGATACGTTTTGATGCCGGATTGACAAGAGCGTTCGTATTATGGCCTCGCGCATAAAGAAAATTTTGCCGAAAAGCCTTCTTGGGCGCTCACTCATGATCATTGTGACGCCGCTTCTGCTCCTGCAGGTGATCTCTGGCATCATTTTCTTCGAGACCCATTGGGACAAAGTGACGTTGCGACTAGCGCGTAGCGTCGCTGGTGACGTTGCCGCTGTGATCAGTTTGATGCGAGAGAACCCGCGTTCACCAGAACGCGGGTGGATATTCGATATCGCGTCTTCGAATATGCAATTGGTAGTCACGATGCGAGACAAGGCGGTTTTACCCAATACACCGCTTGTCGCCGACGGGCTAATGCCGCGAATGTTAATCCGGGCCATGCGGGAATATGTTGGCAAACCCTTCCAGATAGATACCGAAAGCCTTCGTCGACACGTCGTTATTGACGTCCAGCTTGCTGACGGCGTGCTACACGTTGTGACGTCGCGAAAGCGCTTATTTAGCTCAACGGCATACGTTTTCGTCATTTGGATGGTGGGAACTTCACTCATTCTATTTGCCGTTGCGACAGTCTTTATGCGAAATCAGGTTAAACCGATCCGTCGATTGGCTATGGCGGCGGATAACTTTGGCAAAGGCCGGGATGTCTGGAACTTCAAACCCGAAGGTGCATCTGAGGTGCGCCGCGCCGCTTCGGCATTTCTTGCCATGCGGGACCGGATCGTTCGCCAAATCAGGCAACGTACCGAAATGCTCGCCGGCGTTTCACACGATCTGCGGACACCATTAACAAGGATGCGTCTTCAATTGGAAATGTTGAGCGATGAGTCGGCCAGTGATTTAAAGGCCGATGTTGCAGAAATGGAGCACATGCTTGAAGGATATCTGGCATTTGCGCGAGGTGAAGGTGCGGAGCAACCAATTCCTACAAACCTTGGCCAGTTATTGGGGGAGGTGGCGGAACAAGGGCGCCGAAAAAGCGGGCTGGTCGACCTGCATGTTGAAAGCGAACTGATATTACCACTTCGTACGACGGAGTTTAAGCGGTGCCTGACGAACCTGGTCGACAATGCAATCAGGTATGGTGATCATGTGACCATTCGCGCAGGTGAGCGGAATAATGCGGTTGAGATCACGATTGATGATGATGGGCCTGGAATTCCGGAAGATTGCCGCGATGATGTGCTGAAGCCTTTCTACCGAGTTGAGGAGTCCCGTAACCCTGTCACTGGTGGCGTCGGCCTGGGATTAACTATTGCCACGGATGTCGTTCGTGGCCATGGCGGCGAAATTGATCTTTCCGATTCTCCTAATGGCGGACTGCGAGTGCGGCTGCGAATACCAGTTTGATGATAGAATCGTTGTTTTTCTTGCGGTTGTTCATTGAATGGATAGCTCACCCCGGCTGAGGTGCCGCCAATTCGCTGGAATCAAATCTCGGTTTCACTTATGATACGGCATATGGCTTTGGGTGTAGGCCCGATTTGCCGTATGTATGGCTTTGGCTAAAGCTTTGGGTTTGATTCAGGCCAATTCGGTATATTTCAAGACATAGTGGCGCTTAGCGACAAAAGGAATGGTGATGAGGATACTTTTAGCAGACGATCACGCTCTTTTTCGCGAGGGCATGAAGCATATCCTGGCGCAGTTGGACAACATCGATGAGATCGTTGAAGCTGATAGTTACACTCAAGCGTTAGAAATCATCGGCGACGATACGAACTTTGGACTTGCCTTAGTCGATTTGGCGATGCCCGGTTTGGATAACTTTTCCGGACTTCAGACGCTATGCCGGGAAATTGGTGATACTCCGGTGGTTGTCGTCTCCGCGATGGAAGGTGGGAGCGAAATTCGCCAAGCCATGGATTGCGACGCTTCAGGGTACATCCCCAAAACTTTGGATAGCAATGTCGTCATTAGTGCATTGCAGTTGGTATTTTCAGGCGGCGTTTATTTACCACCAAATTTGCTGAGTGCCGAGAATACCGATATGCGAGGACGGCGCGCGGGTAGCCGCACGGGGAGTTCGGGCAATGCACGTCTGACTCCACGCCAAGGCGACGTGCTGGACCTCATGGCCAAAGGATATTCAAATAAAGAAATTGCCCGCAAACTGAATTTAGCCGAAGGCACGGTCAAGCTTCATGTAACTGCACTGTTGAAGGCGCTTGAGGTGAGCAACCGAACCCAAGCCGTGATCAAGGCGTCATCACTTGGCTTAACGACGACAGGAAATGGTGTATAAATTCGCCTCAAACCTGAGGTTAATATAACCGACCGCCATTCGGGACTTTGATGTCGGTGCCGATGAGAACGACCTCACCATCCTCGTCAGGAAACCCTAGAACCAATACTTCGGATATAAATTTGCCGATCTGACGTGGCGGGAAATTTATTACGGCAGCCACCTGACGGCCAGATAGCGAGTCCAGATCGTAGTGATGAGTAATTTGTGCGGAGGTCTTTTTTTCTCCAATCTTTGGGCCGAAATCGATCCACATCTTGATAGCCGGTTTACGTGCCTCCGGAAAAACCTCCGTTCGGATAATTGTGCCCACGCGGATGTCAGTTTTCATGAATTCATCAAAGGAAATATCCATCGCGAAGCTCCTGCAAAGCCCGTTGTCAATTGGCAAAGGATGGCATGCGTTCGCAAGGCGGGCAAACGAAAGGCCGCGTCCGAAGGAACGCGGCCTTGTCGCTAAAAATAGTCGTGGACTTACTTTTTCTGCTTTTTGATTTTCGCGGCTTGGACATGAATTTCTTCGAGGGATTCGGCAATCCGGCCACTGATGGCTTTCGAAGTGTCGGCGTTGGATTTGGCGACGAGTTCGGCCATTTCTTTCATGTTGCCTAGCGCTTTTTCGAAGGATACTTTAAGAAGTTCAGCCTGTTTAGCCGTTACGTCTTCAATGCCTTCGGATTTGCTGATGTCGGTCAACGCTTCCGTCGTGCCTTTGAGTGTTTCCTGCAAAATTTCGTTTTGACGAGTGGCCAAGGCCTGAACACCTTCTACGGCCGCTTGGTTGGCGGCAGTCAGGGCTTCGATGTTCTTGCGTTGCGCTTCGACCAGCGAATCGACGTCCATTTCCGGCAATTTGTACGCACCGGCGAATTTGGCGAATTGATCAGCCATTTTCGACGGGGCGAAATCGGTCATGAATTTGGTCATGTCGACATTCATGAATGGGTTCGTGGGGGTCATCTTATTTCTCCAAATGTATGAGGCGGCGTTGCGCCATTGTTTGAATCCGGGGCTACATTGAATAATAATGTTGCAATGCAGCATTTAAAGAATATGCGCTTTTACAGGAGATGCGTCAATATAAATTGTGCAACGCACAAAAATTTTTTGCGCATGCGAAATAAACTGAAATTTAAAGTCCGAGAACTTATGCGGTAGGTCCTGACGACTTGGGGACATCACAACTATCGCAAATTTTTACTAACTGTTCAGCTTTCGTGAGGCCTCGGTCAATTGCCGCCATGGTCGCTGACATATCGGTGCTGTCGTCACCAAACCATACCCGCAGACCATTCGCGTAGATCAACGATAGCCCTTTAATTTTCACAACCCCGCGCCAGCCCGACGATGTGATGCCCACCGCCTCCAGCATCAGCGCCATCGAGCAATGAAGCCGAATTGCCCGGCGGACACTCTCCAACGGGTCGGAGAGAATTTCGGGAACAATTTTTGCCAACCCGGATTTATAAGGCGCAAGGGCATCAAGACGGCACATCAAAACATCAAAAAGCTGATCCTTGCGCGACTCACTATCATCGCCGTCATCTTCGAAGCCTTTAAGTACAGCGGCATCTACATCTCGCGATAGGCCTGAGAGGACAGATGATTTATTTGGAAATTCGCGCAAGCAATCCGTCAGTGATACACCAGCGGACGCCGCAATGTCCGTCATCGTAACCAATGACCACGGCTTATTTTCCACACATTCAAATGTGGTGGTGATCAATTGTTTTCGGGTGTCATTCGATGAGGCGGATTTTTGTCGTGCCATAGCTTAAAAATACCCTGAAATGAATTGGAGGCATCATAGCATATGGCGCGCAAACCGGGGAAGTGAGGCAAGTACCGAAAGGCTAACCCGCTAACTCTTTTGAGCGTTTTGTGGCGGCGGCTATCGCTTTCGTCATCAACGGTTGCCATCCGGCATCGGACATCAAAATTTTTAAGGCCTCTGCCGTCGTGCCGCCCGGACTGGTAACGTTTTGTCGCAGCGTTGCAGGCGAATCCTCGGATTGGCGCATCAATTCACCGGAGCCAGCGACGGTTGAGCGTGCAAGCTGCGCCGACAATTCTGCCGGCAACCCTGCATCGATGCCGGCTTGGGTCATGCATTCCGTCAAAAGGAATACGTAGGCAGGGCCACCACCTGATAGCGCGGTCACGGCATCAATCAGTTCTTCATCGTCCACCCAGGCAACTTCGCTGACACTTTCCAACAAATCACTACAGGTCTTGCGCTGCGACAGTGTGACATTGGCATTTGCAGAGATGACGGTGATACCCCGCCTGACCGCTGCCGGCGTGTTCGGCATGGCGCGCACGATCGCGGCCGTGGTACCGAGCTTTTGCTCGAAGTAGGAAATTGTCTTTCCGGCGGCAATTGAAAGGTATGCCGTATTTGGGCCCACGTACTTGCTGAATTCCGGTGCTACAGCGTCCATCATTTGCGGTTTGACCGCGAAAATAACAATGCCAGGATCAAAATCGTCGGAAAGGTCGGCTTGCGACGTAACTGCGCCAATTCCTCGTTCGCGCATTTCCGCGGCGACAGTGTCGTTCGGTTCTATAACAAATATATTTTTTGCCTTGAGGCCTTTTTCGAGCCAGCCCTCAAGCATGGCGCCACCCATTTTTCCGCAACCAACAAGAAGCAGGGGGCGGTCCATGGTGCTGCTAAGCCTCGCCTACTGTGTCGATCATCGCCGCCTCGATGGCGTCCGGCGCTTGCTTGCCACCCCAAATTACGTACTGGAATGCCGGGTAAAAGCGCTCACATTCTAGTAACGCGGTTTCGACCATGTCTTCGGTCTGTTCAACCGCTAGCGATTGCTGGCCACGCAACGGTAGCGTGGCGCGGAACATTGGTAAACCTTCGTCGGTCCAGACCCCAAAATGTCCAAGCCAAAGTTTTTCATTCACCATGGCTAGAAGTTCTTGAACCCGTGGCAATTGATCTTCGGATACACGCATATCAAAAGCACAGGTAAAATGGATCGCTTCCATTTCATCGTTCCAGGCGAAATACAGACTGTAATCACACCAACTTCCAGGAACCTGCACAGCCATTTCTTCATTGCTACGACGATCAAACGTCCACTCATTGAACTCAACAAGTTGTTCAACGATGTCGATGGGGTGATGCGTGTTGGTTTCGCTTGCGGCATCTAGGCTGGTCATGCCCACTCCTCCTTTGCCGGCGGCAATTCTCGAAGTGCGGACCGTTTTCGGCAGTTGCACAATATATAGCTAAACCCGCTAGATATTGTGTTTCCATCCTCGGTCTGTACTAGGTGTAGCCTAGCCTCAAGCGCGATTCACGTGCAAGCGGGAAATTACGACAAGTCGTGAATATTTGTGGATAAAGCGTGTCAATGAAGCCTGGGCCAGTTCGGCGGGCGTCATTTGTTGAAACAACGCCTGCCAAAGCTATGCGCCGGTAAGTCGCATTGGAGCTACTTTTTTGGTTTGGTTTGGGAGGTTTTGGTATTTGCGGCCTTTTTCCTCGGCGCTGTGCGTGGGCGTTTGGAGGAAGTCGCTTTTTCCAGGACTGAAAGTCGTTTCGCCAATCGATCTTGCTTGGCACGAGCTTTGGCGGCCATGGCTTTGACCGCGTCGAACTCTTCACGCGACACCATATCAGCGTCGGCCAATATTCGATCGACCCTTTGGCGGACAAGGCTTTCGATTTCATCCTTCACGCCGACAAGCGTTGATACGGCACCGTTCGCCACCCGGGCGAGGTCATCAAATATTTTGTTCGAAGTTTGCATGATCAAATTCCTGCGTTAACCGCGGTGATCACATTATGGATTGGTGACTTGATACTGACAACTGCTGACCTTGCCGGGCCTTGAGGTGGGGCCTATAAGGGCTGAAATTCGATTGCGCAATTGTCCTCAACGAGGAATGCCATGTATGTCATCACCGGCGGTGCCGGTTTTATCGGTTCGAACATTGCCTGGGGCCTGGAAAACAAAGGTTTAGGGCCTCTTGTCATTGTTGATCGCAATGGCGGTGAGAAATGGCGCAATCTGGAAAAACGCGAAATTTCTGCGACGATTGAGCCCGAAAATCTGTTCGCTTTTTTGGATGACAATGCTGATGCGGTGACAGCGGTCATTCATATGGGCGCGATTTCAGCGACCACGGAAACCGACGCCGGCCTCATCAAACGCAATAATTTCGATTTGTCCTGTCAAATCTGGAACTGGTGTGCGGCCAATCGTGTCCGGCTCATTTATGCATCGTCGGCGGCGACGTATGGCGACGGGTCAAAAGGCTTTGATGATGATCCGTCAACTAATGCATTACGAAAATTGCAGCCGCTCAATCTTTACGGGCGAAGCAAACATCTGTTTGATCGGAAGATATTGAGGAATTTGGGCGACGCGAATTCGCAGCCACCACAGTGGGCCGGTTTAAAATTCTTTAATGTTTATGGCCCGAACGAAGTCCACAAAGACCGCATGAGCAGTGTTGTTTCACAGGTTTATCCGCGCGCCCGTGCAGGCGATGCGGCAGTGCTTTTTAAGTCTCATCACCCTGATTATGCGGACGGGGGGCAACTGCGTGACTTTATTTGGGTGGGAGATTGCGTAGATATCGTGCTGTGGCTCCTGGACAATCCTACTGTCAATGGTCTGTTTAACTGCGGGACCGGGAAAGCCCGAAGTTTTGCCGATCTGGCCAGCGCCGTGTACCGGGCATTGGGTCGCGAACCGATGATTACTTTTGTCGATACACCACTCGATATTCGCGACAAATACCAATATTTCACCGAAGCAAAAATGGAACGTTTGCGCCGTGCAGGATACGATAAACCGATGACTGAATTGGAAGACGGGGTTGCGCAATACGTCAATGGCTATCTCGATACGTCAGACCCTTACCGATAGGCACGGTGTATTTCCAACATGCTTTTAGCCATTCCTTTTCCAAGCATCGACCCGATATTAGTTTCTTTCGGCCCTTTCGTGGTGCGCTGGTACGCATTGGCATACATTGCCGGCCTAGTCATCGGTTGGCGGCTTTTGCGCCGCCGCGCTGCCGCGTCGCAAGAAGATATCAACGAGGAACATATTGATGATTTACTCGTATGGACGACGCTAGGCGTTATTATTGGCGGCCGCGTTGGCTATATTTTATTTTATAATTTCAGCTACTACGCTGCTCATCCATCGGAAATTCTGGCGGTCTGGCGCGGCGGCATGGCCTTCCATGGCGGGCTTCTTGGAGTGGCGGTTGCGGGATGGATTTTCTGTCGGCGCCGTGGCCTCAAACCGATGGTGGTCGGTGATCTGATGGCTTGCGCTGCACCTGTCGGATTGTTCTTCGGGCGGATTGCGAATTTTATCAACGGTGAATTATTTGGTCGGGTCACTGATGTACCTTGGGCGGTGGTGTTCCCACGCGGTGGCCCAGAACCGCGCCATGCGAGCCAAATTTACGAGGCAATTCTTGAGGGCGCCGTCCTGTTTATCATTCTCAATCTGATGTGGCGTTCAGAAAATATCCGCAATCGTCCGGGCGTTCTCACAGGCGTATTTATCGCCGGTTATGCCGTTGCTCGCGGAATTGTCGAAATGTTCCGCCAACCGGACGCACATCTGGGGTTCTTGGCACTCGGTGGTACCATGGGACAATGGCTCTCTTTGCCGATGTTTCTAATCGGCGCTGGCTTCATCGTTTGGGGTTGGCGGCGGGGTTGAAGAGGAAGCGTTGATGGCCGGGCTGCTTGATCACATCCGCCGACGCATCCAACTCGAAGGGCCGATGAGTGTCGCCGAGTACATGCATTTGTGTTTGGCCCACCCGGAACATGGCTACTATCGCAATCGTGATCCCTTTGGCGAAGGCGGCGATTTCATCACTGCACCTGAAATATCGCAAATGTTTGGGGAATTGGTTGGGCTTTGGGCCGTTGCGGTATGGGAATCTCTTGGCGCGCCCAATCCGGTTCAACTGGTAGAGTTGGGGCCTGGCCGCGGGACACTGATGAGCGATGCGCTTCGTGCCGCAAATCAGGCACCAGCATTTCTGGATGCACTGAAGGTCAACTTCATTGAGACGAGCCCTATCTTAGGGGAAACGCAAGCCGCCGCCTTGTCAGAATTCGGACCATCCTGGCATGAAGATCTTACAAGTCTGGCTGCCGGACCCGCCATTTTTATCGCCAATGAGTTTTTTGATGCCCTGCCAATTCGGCAATTCGAGCGCAGTGCAGCGGGTTGGCAGGAGCGATTAATCGGTGCTGACAGCAATGGTGATTTGCAATTTCAACTGTCACCGCCCCAACACACTAATCCGTACATACCATCGACATTGGAAACATTGCCTGGCGGAGCAGTCTTCGAGATCAATACGGCGGCACAAGGCATGGTTGGTGAAATGACATCCCGAATTGTTGGCGAAGGCGGTGCCGCGCTGATTATCGACTATGGGTATGTGGAAGGATCGAACGTCGACACACTGCAAGCCGTTAAGGAGCATGCATATCACAATGTGCTGCAAGCCCCGGGCGATGCGGATATCACCGCACATGTGGATTTTTCAGCTATTTCAATGGCGGCCTTGGATGGTGGCGCACAGATTTATGGGCCTGTTGGGCAAGGGAATTTCCTCAGATCTCTGGGCATACGCGAACGTGCCCAGCAGTTGTCGGCGAACGCGTCTGAGCGTCAGGCCGCAGATATCGGCTCTGCTCTGAACAGGTTGACCACGCCGGATTCAATGGGCGATTTATTCAAAGTGATGGCATTGACCTCAAGTGGTGGCCCAATGCCACCGGGGTTTGAATAATCTGCCACCGATTAGGTTTTCAAATTCGGGTCAGGAGCCCATAATCCGACAATGATTACTGCCGATAATCTTTCCGGAACTCTTACTTTACGCCATGGTTTTTTCACGCGGGATGGCGGCGTTAGCGAGGGAATTTTTTCTTCGCTAAATTGCGGATATGGGTCCGGTGATGATGCAAAGAATGTGCGCCAAAACCGCGAAAACGCCATGTCCCGAATTTCCAGCACGGCGGACGTGCTGACGACTGCCTATCAAGTGCATTCGTCAGAAGTTGCCGTCGTTGAAAAGCTTTGGTCAATCGACAATCGGCCACAAGTGGATGCTTTGGTTACTCAAGTGCCTGGCATTGCTTTGGGTATCATGACCGCCGATTGCGCGCCGGTTCTGTTCGCCGATGCCGAAGCCGGTGTAATAGGTGCGGCCCATGCCGGCTGGAAAGGGGCACTGGGTGGTGTGCTTCAAGCCACAATCGACACCATGGAGGAACTGGGCGGCGCACGAAGCCGCATTATTGCCGCCTTGGGGCCGTGTATTCGTCAGCAATCCTATGAAGTTGGGCCGGAATTCAAGGCTTCGTTCATCGCAGTCAGTACAGATTACGAAACATATTTTTTGCCTGCCGATCGTCAAACGCATTTCATGTTCGATTTAGCGACTTTCATCATGGATCGATTGCAAAGCTTAAATTTGGCCTCCGTGGAAGACGTCGGGGTCGATACCTATGAGGAAAGCAATCGATTTTTTAGCTATCGACGTGCGACACACAAAGGTGAAGCTGATTATGGACGCGGATTGTCCGCGCTGGTCATGGAGACGAATTGAATGGCGCTACATTTTACAGTTGATGAGCTTGCGGACCGCCGCCGTCGTGTCTGCGATGCCATGCAGGCGAAGGGACTTGGTGGCCTACTCATGTTCCGCCAGGAAAGTATGTTTTATCTGACCGGGTATGACACCTTCGGATACTGTTTTTTCCAATGCCTTTATTTGGGCGCCGATGGACGTATGGTTTTGTTGACCAGGGCACCTGATTTGCGTCAGGCGCAACACACCTCCGTCATTGAAGATATTCGAGTTTGGGTAGATCGCCCTGATGCCGGGCCGGCTGAGGCGCTGCGCGATGTTTTGGAAGAATGCGGCTGCCGTGACGGTAAGCTTGGCATTGAATGGGAAGCTTATGGCCTGACTGCTGCGAACGGTCGCAAAGTTGACGCAGCACTCGAGGGATTCTGTTCGTTGGACGATGCCTCGGATTTGGTCAGTGAATTCCGCATCATCAAAAGTCCGGCAGAAATCACTTATGTACGCCGTGCCGCCGAATTGGCCGATGATGCTTATGATGCGGCAGTCGAATTGACGGGTGCTGGGGCATCCGAGGGTGAGATATTGGCGGCCATGCAAGGCGCGGTTTTTGCCGGCGGTGGCGACTACGCGGGCAACGAATTCATTATCGGGTCCGGTCGCGATTCCCTTTTGTGCCGGTACTACTCGGGACGCCGCAAATTGGATGCACAAGATCAGTTGACGCTAGAATGGGCCGGGGCGTACCGGCACTACCATGCCGCCATGATGCGGACATTCGTGGTCGGCACGCCGCCTGATCGCCAGCGGTATTTGTTTGATGCGGCATCAGATGCGCTTGGTGCCGTCGAGGCCAATGTGACCCCAGGGAAAACTTTCGGAGACGCCTTTAGCGCCCATGCAGAAGTTATGGACAAGGCGGGCCTGCACGAGCACCGGCTGAATGCCTGCGGTTACAGTCTGGGCACGACGTTCTCGCCGACCTGGATGGATTGGGCTATGATGTACGAAGGAAATGCGCGGAATTTTGAACCTGGCATGGTGATATTTTGTCACATGATCATATTCGATTCTGATGCGACTTTGGGGATGACCCTGGGCGAGACGGTTTTGGTGACGGAGTCGGGCAATGAACGCCTGTCACGCTCACCATTGGATTTGGTTGTCAAATAGGACGATGCCCCATTTGTTGTTTTTTACAATCTTTATGGTCCTGGGATTGGTGGCGACTTGTACGTTGATGTGAAGGATGCCCAGCGCAGTGCCCGTATCGCGTAGTTCGTTTGTAGGCATGATCGTATCCATTGAATTAATGGTGGCCGCTTGCGGCCAGCTACCCAAACCATTTCAGTCGTTGCCTGGCTCCGGGGCGGCGGAGTTAATTGCGCGCGATAACGGTGGTGGCGTACGGGTCCAGATGCTTGATGGGCCGCCGGCGCCGATGGCAAAATTATTAGCCAAATCAGTCGCGGAAGATCTGGTGCGCCGTGGAATACCGGCGACAGCGGACGAAGCCAATTCGTTGAAATATACGCTCAAAGGGCGGGTGGACGCACTGGAGTCGCCAACCGCCGCTGGCAAGGTCGCGCGAATACATTGGAGTCTCCTTCTTGGTGAGAGCGAGCCGTTCTTCACCTTCAGCCAGGATGTAGAAGGCAGTGGATTTGACTGGCGGTGGGGCTCACCACAAATTATTGCTAAAGTTGGCGCTGATGCGGGCCGGCTGGTGGCGGAAGCGGTGGAGCCCGAAGATGAAACGCTGAAAGCAGTTATTCCGGTGTCTGCCGGTGTGTGGGTGAAGCCTATTCGCGATTCGCCGGGGGATGGTGACAAATCGCTCACCCGCGCGATGCGTTTCGCGCTAATGAGGGCAAAAGTCGCAGTGACGTCGGAAAAAATGGCGGCGCGGCATATTCTTGACGGTCATATTCGAGTTACGCCGCCGTCGAATGGACGTCAGAAAGTTGAAATTCGTTGGAGGGTCACATATCCCGATGGCGGCATTGTCGGCCATGCGGTGCAGCGAAACGAAGTGCCGGCCGGGACCTTTGACGGACGTTGGGGGGAAACCGCGGCGGTGATTGCTGCTGCGGCCGTCGGGGGCGTTAAGGATGTTTTGACCAGAGCTGAAGAGACGGTGCGATTTAGGCTCGCCGCGGATCGCCGATTAAAAACGGATGTCGTTAAGAACGGCATACGCCCGGTCCTGCCGCCGCCCGAATTGTCGCCCGAACCGAAGCTTCCAGCGCAACCGGCTCTTCCGAAATGGGCGCCGAAATCTTGATTGCTAGTCAATGGATGCGGTTTTCGGTGAAATTTCCCCTGTGGCCTGATACATTCGGTTCACGAATGTCGCAGGTGGGGTGTAGCGAAGTGACAGCCACGTTGACGGTTCCGCGAATCGATCGGCGACAAGTTTGTCGCACGCGTGCTCGTTCCGTTACCTTGGCTTTGGTGATTTCGGTTTTTGGCCCGTTCACCATGGCGGCTTGCACATCACTCGAGTCAGCGACCGTGACGGAGCAGAAAATGATGCCTGCCCCAGCGCCGCCGCTGGTGCAATCCACCAATGTCATTCACGTGCTTCCCATAACTGGGGTTGGCGGCCCACTGCCGTTGGTGCTGGCAGATGCCGTGGCGGCATCTCTCCGTGATTCGGAAAGACCCGCCGTCCTATCCGGAGAGGCTAACAATCGGGGACCATCCGTGATCGGCAAAGTTTCCAAAGTGCGGAATCGAGGTTCGGTGGTTTGGATTACGACGAAATGGGAATTGCGTGCGCCATATGGCACAATTGTTGCCGACTGGAGCCGGGAAATCGTGATTGATAAGGTTCTGTGGGATAGAAATTCCGTTGAGGTCGTCAATCTTATCGTCGGGGACGCCATGCCGGCGGTTGTGGCGATGGTGCACGATCATGTCGGGCCCTTGCACGTGGCACAGCAAGTTGTTGTGGAGCCGCCGCCGCAAAGCGCTGCCGCGCCTGAAAGCGTCGGGGAATTGTCGGGCGTACTGGAACTAGAGCCTCTACCAACAGCATCGGCAGACACAGCAGAGCCAAAGAGCGAGTTGGCGCCGGAAATGGTTAAGGCAAGCGAATAGTCTGCCACTGAGGTGTTGGTCAAGAAGACCGGCACAGTTACGCCGATGTCGGAAACCGTGAGCGAGCCGAGCTTGCCGGTTGCTGCTTCGCGACCGCCGATGATCTTGGCGCCAAGGCCACAGACGGCAAGCGAAACAACGCCTCCCGAAATTGGAGGGCTGACCGCCGAAGAAATATCCGCGGAGCCTACGCCCGATAATTTAACGCCGAGTACGGATCAGCTGCAAAAACTCGAGTCCATGGGGAAACGTGCGACCGAAGCGCCGCCGCCGGAAACGCGTCCGGCGACGCCAAATTCCGCCGCTGGTGTTGCGGCATCGCCCAGCGATACGCCGGTCGTTTGGGGGCGTCCTAGTTTTCTGATTCGCCCCGTACGCGGCGCGCCGGGTGATGGCAACAGCGCGTTGATTACTGCGCTTCGCCAAGCTTTGCGGAGCAAGGACCTGACGGTCACAGATGATCCCCGACAGGCGGGCTATGAGGTTGTTGGCGTGGTTGACGTGGGGCCGCCTGTCAATGGTCGACAACGCGCGCGAATCGCTTGGGCGGTAAAAACAATTGGCGGCGAGGAAGTTGGCAAAGCCGTGCAGGAGAATGTCATTGCTGCAGGGAGTCTCAATCGTAATTGGGGGCGAGTCGCCGACGTTGTGACCGCTGCGGCCGCCGATGGAATACAGCAACTATTTGAAGCGCCGCGGCCCAAATATACGCCCGTTGGCGCGGTTCCTGACTTTCCGAAAATTCCGCCGCTACCGCGAGTTCCTGGACGCGCGCTGCCGCCACCGCCCAGCTAACAGATTACGGATGGAATTTTACCCCCAACCGAATGACTCAATACGTTTACAGGCAACGGCGGCGTTGGTAGATTTCGCAGGCTTTCGAATTGCCTATGGGGATGGCATTTTTGTCCGGAGACGCGGACTTTGCCAATTGGTTTAATCAATATGGACGAGACAATTTCAAGCTCATGAAAATCATCGCGTGCAACAGCAATAGGCCATTGGCGGAAGCTATATCCGCTTACGTCAATTTACCGCTGACCAAGGCCAGCGTCCGACGGTTCTCGGATATGGAAATATTCGTTGAAATTGAGGAAAACGTGCGTGGCGAGGACGTGTTCGTCATCCAATCGACATCGTATCCGGCCAATGACAATTTGATGGAATTGCTGGTGACTTTGGATGCCTTGCGCCGTGGGTCTGCTCGCCGTGTCACTGCAGTCGTTCCTTATTATGGGTATGCGCGCCAAGATCGAAAGTCCGGTCCCAGAACGCCGATTTCGGCTAAATTGGTCGCTAATTTGATTACCGAAGCGGGCGCTGATCGGGTGCTGACACTTGATCTCCATGCGGGTCAGATACAGGGTTTCTTTGATATTCCAACGGACAATCTTTATGCCGCGCCGGTCATGAGCAAAGATATTGAAGAACGCCATGGCGGCGATGAACTGGTCATGGTTTCCCCTGATGTCGGCGGTGTGGTGCGCGCCCGCGGGCTTGCCAAAAGATTGAATGCAGATTTGGCGATTATCGACAAGCGCCGTGAACGCGCCGGTGTCTCAGAAGTCATGAATATTATTGGCGATGTCGAAGGCCGGCGCTGCATTTTAATTGATGATATTGTTGACTCGGCCGGCACCCTTTGTAACGCCGCCGTTGCCTTGTCAGAGGCCGGCGCATCAGCGGTTTCCGCCTACGTTACGCATGGTGTGCTCTCGGGCGGTGCCGTCGCGCGGGTAACATCTTCACCGATGGAACATTTGATTATCACGGACAGCATTATGGCGACGGAAGCCGTTCGGGTGTCGCACAATATCGAACAGCTCACGATTGCGCCGCTTATCGCCGAAGCGATCCGGCGGATTAGTGATGAATCATCGGTGTCCAGCCTGTTCGATTGAACCCCTTGTTTGATTGACCTAAGCCCTTTTGAGGGCTATGAATGCGCCCGCTTTGTAAAAAGCATGGTGTGACCAGCACCCCTGGAGGCTGGTCACTTAATTTTTGAGGAGAATTTAAATGGCTGAGGTGTTGAATTTCGCCGCCGAGCCTCGCGAACGGGCAGGTAAGGGGGCAGCCCGTGCAACACGCCGTGAAGGGCGTGTGCCGGGTGTTATCTATGGTAACAAGCAAGAACCGATCATGATTTCCATCAATCCGCTGGAGTTGACGAAACAGCTGAGTACACCGGGCTTTTTTGCGCGTGTGTACGAGGTCAACGTGGATGGTGGTAGCCACAGGGTTCTCGCCCGTGATTTGCAACTCGACCCAGTGACGGATCGTCCCATTCATGTCGACTTCATGCAGTTTAGCGCATCGACACGCCTTAACATCGAAGTTGAGGTGGTGTTCGAGAATGAAGAAGAGTGCCCGGGTATTCGCGTTGGCGGCGTATTGAATGTTGTTCGCCATACAATTGAATTGCGTTGTGCGCCGGACAGCATCCCTGAGTTTCTGACCGCTGATCTGGCTGGCCTGGAAATTGGCGATAGCATTAACATCAGTGCCATTGATCTTCCGGGTGATGTTCAGGTGACCATTACCGACCGGGATTTCACCATTGCCACCATTGCTGCGCCGACGATCGTCGAGGAAGTTGAAGACGAGACCGATGAGGACGAAGAAGGCCTCGAGGGTGCAGAAGGTGCTGAAGGCGGCGAAGGCGGTGATGCTGCCGGCGAAGATTCTGAAGGCTCCGAAACAGAGAAGTAATCCTCACCGTTGTAAGGACATCCGCGTATGTTGCTGGTCGCGGGACTCGGTAATCCGGGGGCCGAATACGCCAACAATCGCCATAACATTGGTTTCATGGCGGTGGACGAAGTCGTCCGCCGCCATGGCTTTTCGCCTTTTCGGTCAAAATTCCAAGGCGAACTGGCTGAACGCAATTTGGGCGGTGAGAAAGTTCTAATCCTGAAGCCGATGACGTTCATGAATGAATCGGGTCGCAGTGTTTTGGCGGCAATGAGCTTTTATAAAATCGCGCCGGAAGACGTGCTTATCATCCACGATGAGATTGACCTCGCAGGGGGCAAGGTTCGCATCAAACGCGGCGGTGGTCATGCCGGCCACAATGGGCTTCGCTCCATCCACTCGCATATTGGGCCGAATTATGGGAGGGTTCGATTGGGTGTCGGGCATCCCGGCGAGAAAGGTAAGGTCGCCGGCCACGTATTGAAGGATTTCGCCAAGGCAGATCACGTATGGTTGGATCCGTTGATTGACGGATTTGGTGAACACTTTCCGAAATTAGTTGACGGCGATGATGGCCACTTCATGACAAAAATTGCCGAGGCAATTAATCCGCCGCGTCCAAACGCCCCACAGTCGTCGCCAGACGACGTCAGCGGCGCGGCTAAGAAGGCAGATAAATAATGGGTTTCAATTGCGGTATTGTCGGTCTTCCAAATGTTGGAAAATCAACGTTGTTTAATGCGCTTACTCAGACGGCACAGGCGGAAGCCGCAAACTTCCCTTTCTGTACGATTGAGCCGAACACTGGGCGTGTCGGTGTGCCCGATGCACGAATGCAGGCGATCTCGGATTTCAGCGCATCGGAAAAGCTTGTGCCGACATTTTTGGAATTCGTCGATATCGCAGGCCTTGTTCGCGGTGCCAGTACGGGTGAGGGCCTCGGCAATAAATTCTTGGCGAATATTCGTGAGGTCGATGCTGTCGTGCACGTGCTGCGTTGTTTCGAAGATGACAATGTGACCCATGTGGACGGCGCCATAGATCCAGTTCGAGATGCGGAAACCGTTGAGACAGAGCTTATGCTCGCCGATATGGAAAGCCTGGAAAAGCGTATCGATCCGCTGACCAAGAAAGCCCGCGGCCAGGATAAGGAAGCGGCCGCGACGCTGGAATTGATCGAGCAAGCGCTAACGCATCTACGCGACGGCCAGCCGTTGCGGTTGATGGGCATGGCCGAAGGCGGCGGCAAGGGCATGCGGATGTTGCAAACGTTGACTGCAAAACCAGTTCTCTATGTCTGTAACGTCAGCGAAGAAGAAGCGGCCACCGGTAACGCATGGACCAAAAAAGTCGCGGCGATGGCGGCGGAACAAGGTGCCGAGACAGTGATAATTTCGGCAAAGATCGAAGAAGAAGTGGCGCAGCTCACCGACGAGACCGAAAAGGCGGAATTTTTGGAAGCCCTCAGCTTAGAGGAAACCGGATTGGCGGGTGTCGTTCGCGCCGGCTATGAGCTTCTGGAATTGATCACATTCTTTACCTCGGGCCCCAAGGAAACCCGGGCTTGGACGGTGAAACGCGGCGCCAAAGCGCCGCAGGCCGCCGGCGCCATTCACACGGATTTCGAAAAAGGTTTCATCAAGGCCGAAACCATCACCTATGAAACGTTTGTCGAGCTTGGCGGCGAACAAGCCACCAAAGATGCCGGTAAAATGCGCCAGGAAGGCAAGGATTACGTCGTCCAGGACGGCGATATCCTACTGTTTCGATTCAATGTTTGAGCAGTTGATGGGTGAAGTAACAATCAGCGTAAGATTTAAGATGGATTTTCTTCTGTAGGTTTTTGTTGTGGCTTTTCTTCAGCCTTCTCGGGTGTCAATGGCTTGTTTTTTTCTTTGATTTGATTTCTTCCCAAGTTTTTTCGATCGCTACAAACCGCTTCGCTGTTGAGGGATGTGTGCTTCCAGCTAGATGAATAGCCGCCGGATGATTCGCGGCCATCCGCCGCCAAAGCTTTGCGACATCTGATACGTCAAAACCTGCGCGCGCCGCATAATAGAGACCGACATAATCGGCCTCTGCTTCAAAATCTTGGCTGTTTACAGCGCCGCCCAGATCAGCACCTGCTTGCGTTAGGTTAACGCCAAGCAACGCCCCAATGAGTGCGCCGACAACAGCCCCGGCCATGCGGTTCCCCGAACCTTTTTGAACATGCAGCATCGTATTGTGTGCGAGTTCATGGCCAAGAATAAGGGCTAACTCATTGTCGTTGCGTGTAAATCGCATCATGCCCACTGATAGCAAAATTCGTTCGCCATCTGCATAAGCGTTCACTTCATCTTTTTTATTTACGACGATCGGGAAATCACAGACCTTCTCAGGGGCCGCATTGATTATTTTCTCTGCAGAATCTCGATTGATTGTAATGGTGTATGACTTCTCTGCTTTCGTAAGCTCGCTCAGTTTTTTAGTAGTCCACCTAAAAACTTTCTTGCCATCACTTGGAACATTTTCGCCATCGATGGCGACGACTTCATCACCCTTCCTTAAACCGCTTTTCCAAGCTGGCGAATCTTGCGGAACTTGTATGAATTTCGCGTGAGCTTTCAGTCCGTATACATTTTTTAACGCATCAATGAATTCGTCATCCTGTTCACGCCAATAGGCCAGCCGCGCGCCCATCGAGAATTTTGTTTTCTGGCATAACTCTGCATTTGCAATGAAAATTTTAAAGCCAATTCGATGGGCCCGGCTCGTATTGTACTCGTTCTCTTCGATGGCCATTTCACGCTGCTTTTGTGCTTCCTCTTCGGCAACAGCTTGGTCTATTTCAGGCAGTTTTGATACGGCACCGCAGGCAGCGACAGCAAAAGCCATCAATACAATGAAACTCTTCGGCACGTGAAGCATGGACAACAACTGAATGCTACAATTATAAATCGAAATAATATAATAAAATTCCCGTCGTGAATTTTAATTCAAAATCGACCATATTCTCAACAAAATAAAAGAAGGTTTTTTTTGTCGTGCTATGTCGCTAGCTTGTGCCGAAATATTGAACGGGAGGGTAAAATGGGCCAAGACATTTCATTGACCGCATCGGACGGTTTCGAGTTGGGCGCGTATCGGTGCGACCCGGAAGGCGATACGCGGGGCGCGGTTATCGTCGTGCAGGAAATTTTTGGCGTGAATGATCACATTCGAGACGTGACAGAGCGTTTTGCCGCCGTTGGTTATACCGCCATAGCACCGGCACTCTATGATCGTTGGGACAAGGGTTTCACGTCGGGCTATACGCCGGAAGATATTGCGGTGGGCCGAGACCTGAAAGACAAGGCAAATGCGGAATTGGACAATGTCATGGCCGATGTTGAGGCTGCGCGCGCCCATGTCGCGGGCGCCGGTAAGGTTGGCATTACCGGGTTTTGCTGGGGCGGATTTGTAACTTGGATGGCGGCATGCCGGCTCGATGTGCAGGCGGCGGTGTCTTATTATGGCGGTGGGATTATCGGCTACAACGACGAAGAGCCGAAATGTCCGACAATCTGCCATTTCGGCCGCGAGGACGGTTCCATCCCCATGAGTGATGTCGATGTCATCGCGGGCGCGCATCCGGATGTAAGCGTACATGTTTATGAAGCCGATCACGGGTTCCATTGTGATCATCGTGGGTCTTTCAATCCGCGCGCGGCCAACGTTGCGGGTATGCGCACGATCCGCTTATTCGACGAACATTTGGCGGGCTGACCCGTATGTCGGTAAACCCAGGAACGCCACCTGTGATCGGCGTCATCGGCGGCAGCGGCGTTTACGAGATTGATGGCCTTGAAGATGTCCGTTGGGAACGGGTTGGGAGTTCCTTCGGGGAGCCATCAGATGAATTGCTGTTTGGCTCTTTGGATGGGCAAGCCTTGGTGTTTTTGCCGCGCCACGGCAGAGGCCACAGAATTCCGCCGTCTGAGCTCAACTTCCGGGCAAATATTGATGCCCTGAAGCGCGCTGGCGTGACGGAAATTCTTTCGGTTTCAGCTTGCGGGTCTTTGAAGGAGGAGTTGCCGCCGGGGACGTTCGTCATCTGTGATCAGTTCATTGACCGCACGTTTGCCCGCGAGAAATCTTTTTTCGGTACCGGCTTGGTGGCACACGTCGGCCTCGGTCATCCCGTTTGTTCCCGCCTTGGCGATGCCGTCGAGGCGGCCTGCAAAGACTTGGAAATACCTTATCAGCGCGCCGGCACATACCTGGCCATGGAAGGGCCGCAATTTTCAACACTTGCAGAATCAGAACTCTATCGGTCTTGGGGTTGTGACGTCATCGGCATGACCAACATGCCGGAAGCGAAACTCGCCCGAGAAGCGGAAATCTGTTACGCGACCGTCGCCATGGTTACCGATTACGATTGCTGGCATCCCGACCATGACCACGTCACCGTGGACGCCATTATCCAAGTATTGGTATCAAATGCCGACAAGGCCCGGTCGTTGGTGAAATCAGTTACGCCGGTGCTGACTGGCCGGCCCAAAAGTTGCCATGAGGGCTGCCATACGGCGCTTGAGACGGCGATTATTACAGCGCCCGACGCCCGCGATCAGGATATGGTCAAAAAACTTGATGCTGTCGCTGGGCGCGTGCTTGGCGGCTGATCAGATAATGAAGGAGTAAAAACATGCCCAAGGCCTATTGGATTGCTAACCGCATGACGATCAAGGATACGGAAAAACTTAAAGCTTACGCGGAGTTGGCAGGTCCGGCGATTGCCGCTTACGGTGGAAAGTTTCTTGCCCGGGGCGGCGAGGTCGTCTCGCTTGAAGGGTTCCAACAAAGCCGTGTCGTTGTCACCGAATTCCCGAGCCTGGAAGCCGCCGTGGGATGCTACAATTCAGATGCCTATCAGGCGGCCCACGCAAAATTGGACGGTGGAGTTGATCGCGACATTTGCGTTGTCGAGGCATTGGAATAGACGGCGGCGCGCCATTGCCCATCCGTCCCGCGACCACCGCAGACGTTCTGCAGATCGCGGCAATCGCGAATGCCGCTTACGACATATATGTGGCGCGCATTGGCAAGCAGCCGGCGCCTATGATTGCGGACTTCGCGACCCACGTGATCAACCAAGAGATTTTCGTTGACGATGCCATTGATGGCCTTGCCGGTTTCATCGTCCTATTTCCCAAGGATGGACGGTTGTTCATCGAAAATGTCGCGGTGTCGCCCGAACGCCAGGGCCAAGGTAACGGTCGAAGATTATTCGCCTTTGCCGATGCCGAAGCTCAGCGATATGAATTTGACCGGTTATTCCTGTATACCAACATCCATATGACTGAGAATCTGGACTTCTATCCGAAGCTCGGCTACCTGGAGACGCATCGAGTCCATGAAGATGGATTTCACCGGATCTATTTTGAGAAAAGGCTTACACCATGAATGTCGACGGCACTCCCTTCCGCACAATTTGGCTGGCTGATGATGATTGGGCCGTGGAAATCATTGATCAGACGAAGCTGCCGCACGAATTCATTACCGTCCGCCTGGAGAACTTGGGCGATGCGTGCATGGCAATCCGAGATATGTGGGTGCGTGGCGCGCCGCTGATTGGCGCCACGGCAGCCTACGGCATGGCGCTGTCCGTTCACGCCGATTCCAGCGATGGGGCCCTGGAGGCAGCCTATAAGGCACTCTATGCGACACGTCCCACTGCAGTTAATCTTCGCTGGGCGCTTGATGAAATGAAAGTGTTGTTGGCGCCGCTTTCCGCTAATGAAAGAAAAGAAGCCGCCTATCGTCGCGCCGCGGAAATTTGTGATGAAGATGTCGAAATATGCTCATCCATTGGTGACAACGGTAAGCCGTTGATCGAAGCCGCCTGGGAGGCAAAAGGAAAACCTTCGCTGGCGGATGGCGGTGTCAACGTGTTGACCCATTGCAATGCCGGCTGGTTGGCGACGGTGGATTGGGGCACTGCATTGGCGCCCATCTACAAGGCACACGATGCGGGTATCCCGGTCCATGTCTGGGTTGATGAAACCCGACCGCGCAATCAAGGCGCCAGCTTGACGTCTTGGGAATTGGGCAAACATGGCGTGCCGCATACCGTGATCGTCGACAATGTCGGGGGCCATTTGATGCAGCATGGGATGGTTGATCTTTGCATCACTGGAACAGACCGGACGACAGCGGCGGGCGATGTATGCAACAAGATCGGCACATATCTGAAGGCGTTGGCGGCGCATGACAATGGCGTGCCATTCTATGTAGGCCTGCCCGGGCCCACCATCGATTGGACCGTTGATGATGGGGTTGCCGATATCCCCATAGAGGAACGCGGCTCCACGGAGGTCACCGAGATCATGGGGCGGGCACCCGATGGCACCGTCGTACCGGTACAACTGACGCCGGATGGCGCGAAGGCTGCGAATTTTGCATTCGATGTGACGCCAGCGAGATTGGTGACAGGACTGATCACGGAACGCGGTGTTACCGAGCCTTCAAAACCGGCTCTCGCGGCACTCTATCCAGGCCGTGCCTAGCTGCGGACCCACTCGAAGCGTTGTTCTGTGACCGGTGCGCCCCAGGTCGAATCGAGCGTCTCTTTGACCAACTTGAAGTCAAATTCCTCATAGAGATGTCGGGCGGCATCCATGCCGTCGACCGTCGTCAAATAGACACCGGGATGGCCTTGTGTATCAACGAATGCCATGGCTTCGGTCATCATCTTGCGGCCCATGCCTTGCCCCCGCAAATTGTCCGAAAGAATAAACCAGCGCAAGCGGGCGAAGTCGGAGCCCGGCTCGTTGCCGTCGATGACCATGCCACCTTCGATCTCGCCGTTGCGGTCGACCAACATCAAAAGATCTGAACTGGCGTCGTAACGTAGGAGAAACTCGCTCAACCCCCGTGCGACGATGGCTTCATAGCGGGCGTCAAATCCGTGGTTGGGGATGTGATAGGCCGACTGCAGGTCTAACAGGCGCCCGATGGCGCCCGGCCGGTAACCGATAACAATAGCGGGCTCAGCCATTAGTGGTCTCCCAAAGCAAAGACAGTATCGACCAAGCGGTTCGCAAATCTGTCATCAAGACGATCAGGCGCAGTCAAAAGGCGTTGCCAAATCATGCCGACCATCAATTCGGCGGCAAACTCCAAGTCGAAGCTGTCGCCTAAAACACCCATTTCGATAGCTCGTTCAAAGGGGCCGGTTAGGAGTTCGCAGCGGCCGGCGATCAGTCCGCCGTGCACTGCATCATGGGCAGCGATGTCGTGTTGGGCGTCAGTGATGAGCCCGGCAAGCACGGGACCGGCCGGCGTGGTGCGTAGAATTTTATTCGACGACGATAAAAGATGACGTAGATCGCTTTTTGGGTCGGCGCTTTCAATGACCACGGCATCGGGTGGCGCTAGGTCTATATAAATTTCCAGGAACAAGGCGGCCTTAGACCTCCACCACCTGTATATCGTCATCTTCCCGACCCCGGCTCGGGACGCAACGGATTCCATGGTGGTTGCGTGATAGCCGCGTTCGTCGACGAGAGCTGTGCCGGCATTAAGAATAGTGCGTCGTTTATTTTCCGAACGTGGACGCCCGCGCGGCAAGCGCGGTGGGTTGGGAAGGGGGGATGAATGTGCATTCGTGGACATGATCAATTATATTATAATACGATACGTATCGTTTACTTAATAATCAAAATTAAATCAACAAAAAACGGCCCCGAAAGGGGCCGTTTTAATGATTTTGATTTTTATCCAAAAGTTAATGGACGTCTTCCCAAATTTTCCGTTTCACGGCGAACAGTAGTCCCGTGAAAATCAATAGGAACAGTAAAACTTTGATGCCCATGGACTTCCGTTCTTCAAGCTCGGGCTCGGCAGCCCAAGCCAGGAAAGTGGAGACGTCGGTTGCCATTTGCGCCACGGTGGCCTTGGTGCCGTCCTGGTATTCGATGGCGTCATCAGACAGCGGTGCAGCCATGGCAATGACATGACCCGGGAAATACTTGTTGTAGGCGCCGCCTTCCGGAACCTTGAACCCGGCCGGAGCAGCCTCATATCCATTTAGCAGACCATGGAGGTAGTCGGCACCGCCGATGCGGGCTTTGACCATCAAGGAAAGATCTGGCGGTGCTTTGCCGTTGTTCGATGCGGCGGCGGCCTTTGCATTAGCGAACGGTGACGGGAATTTATCCGCCGGCGTGCCCTTACGGTCGAACATTTCGCCTTCATCGTTGGGGCCGTCGGTGACCTCAACCTCGGCGGCGAGCGCCTTGATTTGGGCTTCCTTGTAACCCAATCCGCTTAGTTGGCGGAAATGGACCAACCTCAAGGAATGGCAAGCCGCACAGACCTCGCGATAGACTTGCAAACCACGTTGCGCAGCGGCCCGGTCAAAGGTCCCGAACATACCCGAGAACGACCAGCTCTGTGCCGGCGGTTTCGGCGTGTTGCCGGCGGCTTGAGCTGATTGTCCAGCCAGGAAGACAGTGCCGAATAGAGCCAGGGCAACTGCCGTCGACGTCATGCGATTTTTCATGTTGTTCCTCATGGCGCCCTCCTCAACCTTCGGCCTTCGATGTCACCGCAGCACTAATGCTTTCCGGTGGCGTTTTCGGCCGTTCCAGTCGGCTGACCAACGGGATGATAACAAGCAGATGGACGAAGTAATACGTCGTGGTGGCTTGGCCGATATAAATCCAGACACCTTCCGCAGGCTTGCCGCCGACGACGCCAAGCACGATGCAATCGAGGAAGAATATCCAAAAGAACATCGCGTACACGGGCCGGAACTTCGAACTTTTGACTTTCGATCCATCCAGCCACGGCATCAACAAAAGCAGCAGGATCGATGCGAACATCGCCAATACACCGGCCAGTTTCGCTGACATGATCCAGGCGATCGGCGTGTAGGCATACAAGAAGAAATCGGCGGTAAAGGCCCGAAGAATGGCGTAGTAGGGCAGGAAGTACCATTCCGGCACGATATGCGGCGGCGTCTGCAGCGGGTTGGCGACAATATAGTTGTCCGGCTCACCGAAGAAATTCGGCTGGAAGAACACGAAGTAGGCGAAGAAAATCAGGAACGCGCCCAACCCAAACAGATCCTTGATCGTGTAGTAGGGATGGAACGGCAGCGAATCCTGATCGGTTTTCGCATCAATACCCAGCGGGTTGTTGGACTTGTGCATGTGCAACGCCCAAAGGTGCAGAACGACCAAGCCGACGATCACGAACGGCATCAGATAATGCAGCGAGAAGAACCGGTTCAGTGTCGGATTGTCGACTGAGAAACCGCCCCAAAGCAGCGTCACGATGCTGTCGCCGACAATCGGGATCGCCGAGAACAGGTTGGTGATCACGGTGGCGCCCCAGAAGCTCATCTGGCCCCAAGGCAACACATAACCCATGAACGCCGTGGCCATCATGGCGAGCAGGATAAACACGCCGATCATCCAGAGAATTTCACGCGGTGCTTGGTAGGAGCCGTAATAAAGCCCCCGGAACATATGAATATAGACGACGATGAAGAACATCGAACCACCGTTCATATGGATATAGCGTATCAGCCAGCCGTAATTGACGTCGCGCATGATGCGTTCGACCGAGTCGAAGGCGTAATCCACGTGCGCCGTGTAGTGCATGGCCAGCACGATGCCGGTGACCAGCATGATGACTAAGACGATGCCGGCCAATGATCCGAAGTTCCACCAGTAATTCAAATTCTTCGGCGTCGGGTATTCATG
This sequence comes from Rhodospirillaceae bacterium, assembly GCA_018665815.1. GTDB lineage: Bacteria > Pseudomonadota > Alphaproteobacteria > Rhodospirillales > Casp-alpha2 > UBA3470. Next base: position 110,757 of record JABJBP010000021.1, on the reverse strand, counting down.
AAGCTCGTGCTCCATGAAAGAAAACACCGGAAGCCGGTAATCGATCCATTTGATGATGGGATGCATTTGTTTCTCACTCATGACGGCACTCCTCAACCGATTTTCATCTTGGTGTCGGAGAGGAAATTATAGGCCGGTATCGGTAAATTGTTCGGTGCTGGGCCTTTGCGAATTCGTCCCGATGTATCGTAGTGCGATCCGTGACAGGGGCAGAACCAGCCGCCAAACTCACCCTTCGGCTCGCCGCTTTTGTTGCCCAGCGGAATGCAGCCGAGATGCGTGCAAATGCCGATCATCACCAGCCACTTGGGCTGTTGGACCCTGGCCGCGTCGGTTTCGGGGTCCGGTAATTCGGCCTTATCATCTTCGCCGGCGGATTTGATTTCATCGGCGGTGCGATGGCGGACAAATACCGGTTTGCCGCGCCAGACCACGGTAATGCTCTGACCTTCCTCAATCGGGCCCAAATCAACTTCCGTCGATGCCAGCGCCAAGGTATCGGCTGCCGGGTTCATCTGGTCAATGAACGGCCAAACGGCGGTTGCCAGACCAACGGCGCCAACGGCGGCCGTGGTTGTAAACAAAAAGTCGCGCCGTGTTTGCTCATCGATCTCGGCCGAGGCGGCCGGGTCCGCAGTGTCACTCATGTAGGGTTCCCCTCTCTAGAACTTCTGAATCGCCCGAACATGTGCCTCAAGGCAAGCCTTTCAAGCCCCTGGCATTTCCTCGTCAGGGAAGTGCCAATTGGTCATCAGGTATAAAGGATAATTGCATGGGTTCAAGGGTTTTAGCGGTTTTTGAACGGGCATTTTTGACAGACTGCATGAATGGGCGAATATCGTCGATCTTGACACCAACGGGTTTTGACGGCCTTTGCTCTCCCGGAGGAGAATTTCATGAAACCGGCGCTTCGTTTGGCCCTGTTTGAGCCCGATATTCCGCAGAACACCGCCGCTGTGCTCAGGACCTGCGCGTGTCTTGGCGTGCCGGCGGAAATTATCGAGCCTTGCGGGTTTGTATTCGGCGGCACCCATATGCGCCGGGCCGGGATGGATTACGTTGAGCGCGCTGAAATTACCCGCCATGTCGATTGGCAGGCCTTTCAGAAAAGCTATCCCGATAGCCGGCGGGTTCTGCTGACGACCAAAGCCGCATCTCCATTCACCGGCTTTCAGTTCCAGCCCGGCGATATCTTAATTTCCGGGCGCGAAAGCGCCGGTGTTCCGGATCATGTGCACGACGCATGCGATGCGCGTCTTCTCATTCCCATGATGGCAGACATGCGGTCCTTGAATATGGCGGTGGCCGCCGCCATGGTGATGAGCGAAGCCTTGCGCCAGCTTTCCGCGTTCCCAGCCCCCCAAGCCGCCTCGGAGAATATCCCCGAATGACCGACCCCTTTGGCACCGATGAGCACAAGACCCGCGCCACCGAGTGGTTCGCACAATTGCGCGACGATCTCTGCGCCGCCCTGGAAGCCGCCGAAATTGATGTGGAAGGCCCGAACCCGGCGTCGTCTGAAGAGCCCGCCACCTTCGAGCGCCAGAAATGGGAGCGCCCGGACGAGACCGGCGGCCACGGCGGCGGTGGCGAAATGTCTATTTTGCGGGGCCGGGTGTTTGAAAAAGCCGGCGTCAATATTTCGACCGTATCGGGCGAGTTTTCAGAAGAGTTCCGCGAGAAAATTCCAGGCGCCGCTGAGGACCCCAGGTTTTGGGCAGCGGGGATTTCCGTGGTCATCCACCCGCGCTCGCCGTTCGTTCCGGCGGCGCATATGAACACGCGGATGATCGTCACCACCACGGGCTGGTTCGGCGGTGGTGGCGATTTGACGCCGGTCTTCCCCGAGGAAGAAGAATCCCAGCGCTTCCACCGCGCCTATAAACAGGCCTGTGACGCCCACGCCGTCGCGGACTATGAAAAGTACAAGAAATGGTGCGATGACTATTTCTATCTGCCGCACCGCGAAGAGCCACGCGGCATTGGCGGCATCTTCTATGATAATTTGAGCACCGGCAATTGGGAGGCCGATTTCGCCTTCACCCAGGACGTCGGCCGGGCGTTCTTGGAAGTTTATCCAACGCTGGCCCGGACCAAGATGGATTTGAGTTGGACCGACGCCGACCGCCAAGCCCAAAAAATCAAACGCGGCCGCTACGTGGAATTCAATCTGCTCTACGATCGCGGCACGCTCTTCGGCCTGAAAACCGGCGGCAACACGGAAGCCATCTTGATGTCCCTACCGCCCGACACCGCCTGGCCCTAGGCGCCGCGTGGGAAGTTTGGGGGTCGAAAGATTAACGATATCAGGAACGTGACAAAAAAATGACGGAACAATGTTCGGTGACCGTCGTGACTTAACGTCACGACGCAAGCGCCGAACATCCCCCGGAGGGACGGCGGCCGTCGCCACGTAACGTCACGACGCAAGCGCCGAACATCCCCCGGAGGGAACCCGGAACGTCGCCACTCAATGTGGCGGCGCAAGCCCGCAACACTCTCATCTTGAGCTTGTCGAAAGATGGGCAAGCGGACGGTCTTTCCATTTCTTACACCCATCACCAGCCGCATGCTTCGACAGGCTCAGCATGAGGGGGCCCGTGTACCCATTTCATTGTGTTCCTCGGCTTTCTCCTGGCTTAACACGTGGAGAAGGTGTCCATAGGTAGCCAATAGTATCCATTTTGCGCCCGCCGACCGGCGCAGAAACGCTTTCTTTAACCGCCAAACCCAACATCACATATCGGTTCCAGCGGGTCTCCATCCGCCAAACCATGCCGAATAGAGCCATATTCCCAATGTCCAATAGCGCGCAACCTCGCCAATTGGCGAAGCGCGAATTTAGAACATATCATGAAATTAAAGGAATTTCAATTAAATAACTGAATATGTTCCTTTTATTTCATGCGAATGCGCAGCGCTGCATGCGTCCGCTTTCAACACGAAACCGGACACGCAATTTGCTATCTTGGTTCGGCAGCTTTTGACCCATTCCAGTCATTGAGAAAGAACTAATCACCGCGAATCTGCAAGATAAATTCCCTAAATTAAGACTGTCTAGCCGACGCAATGGAAAAACAGTTCTAATGGTTTTTGTATATGTGTATCCTTCACAGATTCAGTTGATTGTACTTATTACGAGAGTGTCTAAGTGATAAAAGGAAATTCCGACTGGCGAATAATGTGGGCCGTTAACGCCGGTTGGTGTCTTGCTGGCGCGGTCTCGGCGGTCATAGTGCGGCTCGGCGGCATTATCGAGTTTGACGATTGGGCCTACGTGATAGCCATTCCCGGCGGCGAACAGGTCGTCTCTTGGGGGGACTTTATTATTGCCGGCGCCGTTTTTTGGCTGCCTGGCGTGGCGCTCATCGGCCTGGAACAAGCGCGCTCAGACCGGCCGCCGGACCTAACCATAAAATCAATCCGGCGAACGGTCGCGGCAACGGCCATCGCGACGGTTATCGGGGCCGGCATTTATCTGCTCGTGCGGCCTCCGAACTTTCCTGTATCAACGCCGCTATTAGCCGGATTCTTTTCCATCTTGCTGATCGGCGGGTATCAGCTCGTCCGGCTTACCGGTTCCGGCCGGATGGCCGCCGAGGCAAACCTTCATCCATTGCTGGGTAAGTTTTTTTACTGGTGCTTGGCTCGTTCGTGTCGGTTCTGTTATTTGAGGGGGCGTTGCGCATCCACAACCCTATTGAATACAACGTCCGCGGCAGCGATGTTATCTTGCCGACTAACAAACGGGTCATTCTTGTCAACCAGGACCCCATCGCCGGCAAGACGGATGTGGAAGTCAACATCAGCCGCAATAAATTGGGCCTGCGTGGGCCGGAAGCGCCCGCTGATTTTGCCGATTATCTGACCCTCGTCACCGTCGGCGGATCGACAACGGCGGACCGTCACCTGACAAACGGTAAAACCTGGACCGACAGAATGGCGGTTCGGTTAATGCCGCATTTCAAAAAGCTCTGGGTCAACAACGGTGGGTTTGTCGGGCATTCCAGCTACGGTCATATCCAGCTGCTTTCCGGGTTTTTAAACAAGTTGAAACCGAAAGCCGCGATATTTCTTGTCGGCATAAACGATTTGGGCCGCGATCAAGGTCTGGAGGCGGTCAAGGAACATGATTTGCTGATCGCGCCGAACCGAAACCGAATACGGCCAATGCTGGAATCCCTGGCCAATTGGTCGGAGGTCGCTTCGATACTTTACAATACCGAGCGGGCTTTCCGGGCCTGGCGATTGGGTTTCAGCCGAACCTCGGTGAATGGACTTCATAGAACGGTGAGCGGGAAGGCCTTTCGGGCCGGTCAATCAGATAACAGAGAGGCGGTTATTGAAAAAGCACGGCGGTTCCAAAGTGCTTATCGGGCTCGCCTGATGGCGATTATCGACCTATGCGACAAGGCCGGCATACGGCCCATATTCGTTACGCAACCATTTCTTTGGGGGAAGGGTAGCGACCCCACGACAGGAATGAACCTGTCTGACCGGAAGGAAACTCTATTTGATCTGCAAATAAGCTCGCTCACCTACTGGCAGGTTCTGGAGCAATACAACGACACCCTTCGACAGGTTTCGGCGGTGGCGAATGTGCCGTTAGTCGATTTGGCTAAGAAATTAAATAAAGATACAGCTCTCTATCTCGACCGCATGCATTTTGGAAATGACGGCGCTGAGATGGTCGGCAGACTCGTTGCCGAAAACATCTGCGCATGGCTCAAGCGAACTTTCCCGCAACATGCCAGAAAACCGATCAGCGCTTGTTAGCTTGGTGGTTGCAGTCGTATTTCACTTTTGATGCAATGGACGGTGCCCACCCGAAGGCATAGGCGCCAAAATGTGCAGCATTTTAATGATTTGAAAATGTCGCTTCTTGGCTATAAGCGAACATCGAAACCACAACCCCATGGCGTCTGGTTTCGCGACGAAAACGGACGCCGGGCAGAAAGGTGGCTATGATTGTTTCGTTCCCTTCAAAAGCCATCATCAGCAATAAATGGGTTGAAATCACACGGAGCGACGCTTGATGAAAAAACTAACGGTTGGCATTTTTATCTTTGATCAGGTCGAAGTCTTGGATTTCGCCGGCCCCTATGAGGTGCTGTCGCGCGCCCGAACGGTGCCCGGCCGGGAATCTCGCCGCTCAGACGAGAGCGCGCCGTTCACGGTATTTACCGTGGCGCGCAGCAAAAGCCCCATTGCCGCGGTGGGCGGGCTGCAGGTTATTCCCGACTACAGCTTCAAGGACGCACCGGACATAGATATCCTGCTTGTGCCCGGCGGCGCGGGGACACGCCCTCAACTTGATGACGCCCTTGTCTTGGACTGGATCCGCCGTATCGCGGCCGAGGCAAAGCAGACCACGTCGGTTTGTACGGGCGCGCTGTTGCTGGCCAATGTCGGTTTGCTGGATGGCCGCCGTGCGACGACCCATTGGGGCTCGCTCGATCAGCTTGATTCCCTGGACCGAGGCATCGTCGTCGATCGCACGAGCCGGTTCGTTGATGACGGGATCGTGACCTCGGCTGGCGTCGCCGCCGGCATCGACATGGCTTTTTATCTGATCGAGCAGCATTGCGGTCGCGATGTGGCAGATGAAACCGCACACTACATCGATTATCCGCGATAAATATCTGGATCAGTCCAAATCATTTAATCGGACGCGGAGTCTCCTGATGGCCAAACGCCAAAGGACATTTACTTCATGCGTCGATATTAGTTGGATTGGGCCGTGGGCGTGGTGGGCGCCGCAGGAATCGGAAACGGCACGATGCGTTTGGCGCGCCAGTCGTTTAGCTGTTGGCGGCGTCGGATGGCGAAGCGGGCTTTTTTGTTTTTATTGCCAAAGCCGACGAATTCCTTTTTGCGGCGTTGGGCCAGTTCGGCGCGGCGCATGTTTGCCAGATGCACCAAATCCAATCCCTTGGTTTGGGATTTCCGCCAGGAATCGATTTGATGTTGGCGAAGGAGCGCGCGTTGGGAGACTTTGTCGGCTTTCTGTTCGGCGGCCTGCAAAATACCGCGGCGAGCCCGAAAGGCGTTGTTCAATTCAAATGTCCGGCTGTAATCAATGTTGGCCGCCAGGCGTTTGGCGGCTGGCGTGGATGTCGGTTTGGAGGGTGGCGCAGACGCGGTTTCAATTTGTGGCATGGGCAGGCCGCGCTGGATGTTCCAGAACCTGGCAACTTTGTCACGGTACTTCGCCGATGGCCCCGGCGTCGTCGAATGATAGGCGCCGGCGGCGGCCAGCCAATTGTTGGTTTTCGCATGCATCTTTTTCAGATACCCGGCGCCGTAGGCCGCGTTGGCCGCCGGGTCAAAGGCATCCTCAACGGTTTCGAACGCGTGGCCGTGATGGAACAGGTTGATCTGCATGCATCCGACGTCGATGTTGGTGACGCCGTCGGTCCGCAAAAACTCAACTTCGGCGAGCGCCTCGGCCTTGGATTTGAAGAACTGCCCCTCGCCGCCGCTGGTGACGGTCCAGGGCCAGGCAATATTTGCCTGTTTTTCGGCGTTCCAGCGCCCCGATTCAGTCAGCGAGATGGCGCTGAGAAGATGGGTAGGGATGGCGTTTTTCCGTTCCGCTTTTCGGACGGCTTCAGCACAAATGTTTTGTGTTTTTTCAATAAGTTGACGGGCATGAGATGGCGCGAGCCATGCCAGTGTCACCAGGCCGATAATCGCAACAAATTTCGTTGCTTGCATGTTCAACCACCTATTTCCCACCCACTACATAGCAATTTGGGTGCCAAATTAGCGGTTTAGGCGCCGGATGGAGTATTTCTCCAGGGCGATTTAAAGAGAGCGATTTAAAGTGAGCGATTTTACGCGGGCTATTTTTCCGGCGGCTGCGTATCGCCGGCACCCAAGGTACGGTGCAGGAGAACTTGATCGAGCCATTGGCCGGCTTTGTAGCCACAAGCCGGGATGACGCCGACCATTTCGAACCCGGCCTTTTCATGCAGCCCGATTGAGGCGGCGTTGGCCGAATCGCCGACAATGCCGACCATGCGGCGAAAGCCCTGTGCCGTGCATATTTCAATGAGATCATTGAGCAACAGCGTACCAATACCCAGGCCGCGCGCCGCTTCGGCGACATAGAGCGAATTTTCGACGGTATTGCGATAAGCCGGCCTTGGCCGATATTTGCCGACGTAGGCATAACCCAGCACGGTCTCGCCCCGGACAGCTATGCGATAGGGAAAGCCGTCGGCTACGATGGCATCCTTGCGGCGCGTCATTTCGCTGAGATCGGGCGGGATTTCCTCCCAACTCGCCAAACCATGAATGACGTGATGGGCGTAAATTTCGCAGATCGCCGCCATATCGGCGGCCGCGACATCGCGGAGCACAATATCGGATGTGTCTTTTACTCGGCGGCTTTCGGCAGCCATCTCGGATGATCCCGTAACTGTTGCGGTGCGATGGCGGTCAGCGCCTTTATCAATTTGTTCATGTGGCGAATGACGTCCGCCATGCCCGGGCCGCGTTGAATGCGCTGCTCGTCCATATACAGGGCGCGATTGATTTCAATTTGCAGGGCATGCTGCCCGTCATCAGGGCGGCCATAGCGCCGGGTGATATAGCCACCGGCATAGGGCCGGTTCCTAACAACGCGGTAGCCCATATTCGTCAGGGTGGTTTCGGCCAACGTCGTGATCGCCGGCGCGCAGGCCGAGCCATGGCAATCACCCAGGACGATATCAACATTGTCGAGTGCGCGCGAGTGCCCGTCCTGCCCACCGCCCGAGGGCATGGAATGGCAATCGACGACTAGTGCGGCACCAAAGATGCGCCGTGTCCCTTCCAGCAATTCCCTTAAGGCCTGATGGTAGGGACGGTGATTTTCTTCAATCCGCTTTCTTGCGACATCGAAGGACATCGGCTGATCATAAATGGCTTCGCCATTGGCGACGAAACGGGGCACAGTGCCAAGCCCGGCGGCAATTCGGGGCGAGCGCGTGCGGACGTAATCGGGCAACGGGCCGGTGAACATGCCCGGGTCCAATTCATAGGCTTCGCGGTTGGCGTCGACATAGGCGCGGGGGAAAAGGGCACGCAATAGGGGCGCGCCGAAATCGGGCGTGGCGACAAAAATTTCATCGACGAAGGAATCTTCGGACCGGCGGAGCGCCGCGGCATCGAGGCGCGACGTGGCAATAAAATCGTCCCGGTAATTTCGGCCACTATGGGGTGATGAGAACACGACCGGCGCCGTTTGCCGGTCAGGTGGTCGAATATCGAAGGCGGGCGTGTCAGGTTCGATGCTCAAAGCTCGCTTTCTAACCGCGTCGATTGTGCCGCAAAACAAGGCCCTTTCTGCTTAGCGTTGGAAAGCTGTTGGGGCAATGGTATTCTTCGCCGTTCTCTGAATGGCGGGCGGGGCTTGCCAAGGTGAGGCCTAGTGCTTACAACACCCCGTCCCGGCTATTTGGGACCCGGCTTTCTGGCCGGTTTAATAGGGCGCGTAGCTCAGTGGGAGAGCACCTCGGTGACATCGAGGGGGTCGTAGGTTCAAGTCCTACCGCGCCCACCATCAAAACCCCAAGGGAAACCTTGGGGTTTTGTCATTGGTAGGCGTCCTAAACGGCTAAGATGACTGAACCGCCGCTTGCCACTTCGGTGGCTACCCGAATACTCTGGCAAAGATTGATCGCGGGCCGGATGACACCATATTTTAATGACAATGAGCAACTTTGATCCGCTGGCACTTGAGTTGAGGCGGATTGACGGGAATCAAAACCATGAGCAGGGCGGAACGCCGTCAAAATAAAAGCCGGGCGCGCCAGCGGCGCAGGAATTGCGCGAGCTGCTCAGTATTGGTCTGGAAAATCATCGCCATGGCCGCATTGAACAAGCCGCGGCGGCGTATGAACGCGTGATCGAAGCCGATCCTGGCAATCCCGATGCGAACCACCTATTGGGTATCGTCGCGCACCAGATGGGCCGCGATGATTTGTCTGTTGAGCTGATAACCACGGCTATTGGTACCAACCCGGGGATTGCTGACTATCATTGCAACCTCGGTAATGCGTTGCGCGGGCTGACGCGCAATGACGAGGCGGCGGACGCCTACCGTATTGCGCTCAAATTGACACCCGATGATCCGGAAATTCACAGTAATCTGGGTAACGCGCTGAGAGACTTGGGGCGCCATGACGAGTCCATGACCGCATACGGTCAGGCATTGGCGTTGAACCCTGAGTTTGCGGAGGCGCACAATAATCTTGGCACCGTCCAGCAGGAATTAGGCAAGCTGAATGATGCGACGGCCAGTTTTGATGAGGCGATCCGGCTCAACCCCGAATTCCCCGAGGCCCTGAACAATTTGGGCGATATCTGGCAAGCCAAAGGCGAGCCTGGAAAGGCGGAAACATGTTTTCGTCGCGCCTTGGCCGCGCGCGCCGACTATGCCGAGGCCCACAATAATCTTGGGACCGTTCTCCAAGGGGCTGCGAAGCCCGATGAAGCCCTGACCCATTACCGCCGCGCGGTCGAACTGAAACCGGATTTTCATCAAGCCCTCTATAATTTGGGGTATCTGCTTGAAGATCATGGAAAATCCCGTGAGGCGGTTGAATGCTATCAGGATGCTTTTGCCGCCAGAACTGGACTGGAATCGGAAAAGCGGGCCGACTTGGCGCCGGGAACCGTCTCGTTATTTCTTGAATTGACCAACAAATGCAATTTCCATTGCGAGTTTTGTCCCTCGGACATTCAAGAACGCGCCGCCGGTTTCATGGATATGGATTTGGCGACGCGTATGTATAACGAGGTTGCCGAAAAGGGTTTGGCGACGCAGGTGATGCTGCACCTGATGGGCGAGCCGACATTGCATCCTAAGCTTTATGAAATTCTGGCGTACGGAAAATCAAAGGGCATCCGCACCGAATTGGTGACCAACGGCAGCGCTCTGGTGGCAAAGACCGTGCCGAAGCTTCTCAACAACTTGCACGGCACCGTGATTGCCAGCTTGATGACGCCGACCCGGGAATCTTACGTGACGCGCGGTGATGTGGGTCTGAAATGGGACCGCTATATTGATAATTTTCGCCTGTTGATCCGTGAACACTTAACGCGATTGGCGCGCGGTGAGCCGACCCAGTATGAGATTACCATGCGGGTTATGGTCACTAAGGATTCAAAGGGTCGCGTCAATATCTTGGAGTCCGTCGATGATATTCGCGACAATTGGGACGAATGGTGCAGCCTCACGGCGGAAATTGAAAAAGAACTGGGATTAGAGCCATTCCCCCGTCCCGACGTTGATCCGGACCGCGTGTTAAGCGCCGCCGGCGACGGCACGCATTCCAAATATCTCCTTCAACGCGGCCTCGCCTTATCATTCTGGAGCGCCTTCACCTTCGCCAATACCCGTGTCGGCGATGACTACGAGTTGAAGACGCAGGAAGAAGAGGTCGAGCGTTTCTGCAAACACCCGTTCTTGGATGTCGGTGTGCTGTGGAACGGCGATGTCACGATGTGCTGCATGGACTATAACGCGCAACTGACTGTGGGCAATGTCAACGACACCACGCTCGAGGCCGTGATGACCAGTGACGCGGCGGCGGATCTTCGCGAAAGCATGTATTCACTACACACCCTGCCGGAATTTTGCCGTCAGTGTCAGGCACGGCCCGTGTTGCCTGGCGAAGATGTCTCGGATGCCGGCCCCGCCTCATCGGATCAGCGCGCCCATTGATGGTGCAGCAGGCACGGCCCAATCCGACGCTGCCGCAGGCGCGCCTCAATCCGACGCGGGCGCGGGTGCGCCTCAATCCATCGTGTCGTGATCAATGTGAATGCCCGGATCGCCGGTATCGATCTCGACAACCGCGTTGGGATTGCCGTCGATAATCATTTTCCCGCCTCGATCACCCTCAAGATGACACAAGTCATCAAAGAACCGCCGAGCGAAAAGCGCGGGGTTCCCCCGGCGGCCTTGATGGGCGGGTACGCAAATTTCGGCGCCATGTTCCGGGTCGAATGCATCGATCAAAACATTGAATGTTGCTGGTTCGATGTGTGGCATGTCGGCCAGGCAAATCAGGGCGCCTGCAATGTCGGTGTCCAGGGCACGAATGCCGACACCGATGGAACTGGCCATGCCCGAGGCAAAATTTGCGTTGTGGGCCCAGCTGATGGGCTGGCCGGCGAGCGCGTCTTGAACGGCGGATTGTTCATGTCCCGTGACCACAATGATCGCCGATGCTTTGCTGGCCAAAAGGTTCACCGCAGCCCGGTGGATCATCGGATTGCCATCAATATCGCGCAGCAATTTATTTGCCGGTCCGGCGCGGCGCGATAGACCGGCGGCCAAGAGGACGGCGGCGAATTTTGAATCGTTTGTCATCAGGCCATTTCGATTAGCTGTTGATGCATTCACCATCAGGTTAACCCGGGAAATTCTGACCGGCTAGTCGTCAGGTGGTGATTTGCCGGACCATCGTTGCTATATCCTAGTGGAACGAAATTACATGGAGCACGCCAGCGTGGAAGATAATCGGCCGACCGATATCATTGCCAGCGGCCTTGAGTGGCTTGAAGCTGGTCACGGCGTGGCGCTGGCAACCGTGGTCAAGACCTGGGGGTCGTCGCCCTGCCCGGTCGGCAGCCAGCTTGTTGTGCGCGATGATAGTTTATTTTTGGGCTCGGTCTCAGGTGGTTGCATCGAAGGCGAGGTGGTCACCGAGGCATTGGCCGCTATTCGTGGTGAGGCCTGCACGGTTCTGGATTTCGGCATTTCTGACGAGGATGCCTGGCAGTCCGGCTTGGCGTGCGGTGGCGAAGTGCGGGTTGCTGTGACCCACGTATCACCGGCTTTGGCGGAACAACTGAACAGGCTCCAACTGGCCCGTAGGCAGCACCGCCGTGCCGCGTTGACGTCCGATTTGGATACTGGCGCAGCAACCTTGTACGTTGACGACGACGCCACGTCATCTGATCTCGATGAGCGGTTTGTTGCTGATCGCAGCGGCTTGGCCGAGGACGATGCCACGTTGTTTGTCCACGTTTTCAACCCGCCTTTGCGGTTGTTCATTATCGGCGCCGTCCATATCGCCCAGGCCTTGGCGCGTATCGCCACCGAGACCGGGTACGGCGTGATTGTGATTGATCCGCGCGATACCTGGGCGACGGACGATCGATTCCCGGGTATTCATCTGGACCGCCGCTGGCCGTCAACGGCGCTTGTCGATGCCGATCTCGACAGCCGTTCGGCCGTCATCACGCTTTGTCATGATCCAAAACTCGATGACCCGGCGCTGGTCGAAGCACTGAAAAGTGAGGCGTTTTATATTGGCTCGCTGGGTAGCCGGCGGACCCATGCGAAGCGTCTTGAGCGGCTGCGCGATGAAGGTATCTCAGATGAGACCCTTGCGCGCATTCACGGACCCTTGGGGCTTGATATCGGCGCCCAATCGCCGGCCGAGATCGCCCTGTCGGCGATGGCCCAGGTGACCGCCGCGTTGCGCGGAAAATCCTGATTGTCGAATATTGGCTTTAAGCTATCTGAGTAAAAGCGGCACGAAAAAGATCGCCCCGATCACCGCAATTTCGCCCCAAAGCAAAGGCGGATCGCCCGCTGGTGGCGCAGCGGCAGTTGGCGCTGGTGTTTCGGCTACTTTGGGTGCGTCATCAACGGCCTTGTCGTCGCCGCCGACCAAACTGGAGAATGCCTCGAAGAATTCACCGGCGAGCTTTTTCGACGCGCCTTCGATGAGGCGTCCGCCGACCTGTGCGAGCTTGCCACCAACCTCCGCGTCAACGTCATAAGCGAGCAGCGTGGCGTCGCCGTCCTCGCTCAAGCTCACAGTCGCTCGGCCCTTGGCGAACCCGGCGGCACCGCCCTTGCCCTCGCCAGAAATCACGTAGCTTTCCGGCGCATTGATATCGGACAGTGTCACTGCGCCCTGAAACTTGGCTTTCACCGGCCCAACTTTAGCCTGAACCGTTGCCGTCATTTCGGTGTCCGAGACCTGCTCTAAGGCCTGGCAGCCTGGAATGGCTTGCTTCAGGATTTCCGGATCGTTCAGGGCAGCGAACACTTTTTCGCGGGGCGCGCCGATCCGGATTTCATCGCTGAGCTTCATGAATTCTCTCCTTAGGGGGCGACCCAAAGTAGGCTCGCCGGTGGATGATTTCAATGTCCGCCTAGGACGAGTATTTAGACACTGCCCGGCACATGATGTTGTGAATATTCTTGGGTTTTCTTTGTTTGGCCGGTTGGGCTAGGTTTCACTCCGGTTTTCATTGAAGCCCAGCGTTATTCCGGGAGATCATAACGACCATGCCAACCCTATCCATGACCGTGAACGGCGAACAGGTGAGCGGCGAAGTTGAGGGGCGTACCCTCCTTGTCGATTTTCTGCGCGAGAATCTCAGGCTCACCGGTACCCATGTCGGCTGTGACACCAGCCAATGCGGGGCGTGTGTCGTGCATGTCGACGGCGTGTCGATGAAAAGCTGCACCATGCTAGCGCTGCATGCTCAAGGAACCGAGGTTGCGACCATCGAAGGCGTTGCCAATGGCGACACCTTACATCCCATGCAAGAAGCCTTTCGTGAAAACCACGGCCTGCAATGCGGGTTTTGCACACCGGGCATGGTGATGACCGCGCTGGCCCTGGTAAAGGACAACCCCGACCCCACCGACGCCGAGGTTCGCCACGGCCTGGAAGGCAATCTCTGCCGTTGCACCGGATATCAAAATATCGTCCATGCCATCCTCGACGGCGCCAAGGCAATGCGTGAAGGCGCCGCCAATGAGGGGGAAAGCTGATCATGTATGAGTTTAATTTCCAGCGCCCCGCGAACAGCGACGCCGCCATCGACGCCCAAGCCAATGCGGAAGACGGCCAATACATGGCCGGCGGCCAAACCATCATCCCGGTCCTCAAGCAGCGCTTGGCGATGCCTTCGGACGTTATAGATCTCGGCGCCATCGAAGATCTGAGCGGCATCACTATCGCGGACGGGACCGTGACCATCGGCGCCATGACCACCCATACGGACGTGGCGACCTCCGGCGATGTCCTGGGCGCGATCCCGGCGCTCGCCGATCTCGCCTCAATGATCGGCGATCCGCATGTCCGCAACCGCGGCACCATCGGTGGCTCCATTGCCAACAATGACCCGGCCGCCGATTACCCGGCCGCCGTCCTGGGCCTCGGCGCCACCGTGCACACCAATCAGCGCACCATCATCGCTGATGAATTCTTCACCGATCTGTTCGAGACCGCTTTGGATGAGGGCGAGCTGATCACCAATGTCGCCTTCCCGGTGCCAGATCAGGCCGCCTATATGAAGTTCCCGAACCCGGCATCGCGCTACGCCATCGCCGGCGTCTTCGTCAGCCGCACCGGCGCCGATGTCCGTGTCGCGGTGACGGGGGCCGCGACCTGCGTGTTCCGGGCCGCCGAGATGGAGCGAGCCTTGGCCGGTAATTTCAATCCGGATGCTATTGAAGGCATCGGCGTCGATGGCACGGATTTCAACAACGATCTGCACGCGTCCGCCGAATACCGCACGCATCTGGTTTCCGTCATGGCGAAGCGCGCCGTGGCGAAAGCCCTGGGTTGAGGAACGCACCATGAGCAAGGTCAAAATCCGCGATTCCGTCAGGCGCATCGAAGATTTGCGCTTTCTCACCGGTACCGGCAATTACATCGATGATGTGGTCATCGGTGGCGAAGTGGTCGGCGTGGTTGTGCGCTCGCCTTATGCGCATGCCAAAATCAACGGGTTCGATGCCACCGACGCCGAGGCCTTGGACGGGGTGCTAGCGGTGATCACCGGCGCCGAATGGGCGGCGCAGAATTTCGGTCCGATTCCGACCAATTCTGCCGTGAAGGAAAACCGCGACGGCACGCCCATCAGTGTCCCCGACCGGCCTTGTCTGGCATCTGAGCGCGTACGCTATGTCGGCGAGGCGGTGGCCTTTGTGGTCGCCGAAACCTTGGCCATCGCGCGCCAGGCCGTTGAGCTTGTCGACGTCGACTACGACCCGCTGCCGGCCGTCACGCATCCGGTGAAGGCCTTGGAGCCCGGCGCCCCGCAACTCCACGACGCTATTGAGGGCAACCTCTGCGTCGATTGGGAGCTGGGCGACAAGGACGGTACCGAAAAAGCCTTCGCGGCGGCCGACCGCATCATCACGCTGGAGCTGCACAACAACCGCGTCACCGGTGCGCCCATCGAGCCGCGTGGTGCGGTGGCCTACTATGACGATGCGTCGGGCACCTACACGATCTACCAGTCATCCCAAAACATCCATGCCAACCGCAACCAAATGGCGACGATTCTGGGCATCGATAAAGACAACATTCATCACGTCGCGCCCGACGTCGGCGGCGGCTTCGGCGCCAAGAACTCGGTCTATCCGGAACCGGTGATCACGCTTTATGCCACGAAGAAAGTCGGCCGTCCGGTGAAATGGGTCAATGATCGCGCTGAGAGCTTTTTGTCCGATACCCACGGCCGTTCGCAGTATTCTACCGTGGAGATGGCGGTGATGAACGACGGCACCTTTAAGGGCCTGCGCACCACGACCATCGGCGAAATGGGGGCGTACTGCGGTACCGTCGGCGCGTTTACGCCGACCGGCGGCTCGGCCCGCACGCAGGGTGGGCCTTATGCGTTCGAGGCCATGTATTATTCCGCGAAAGCCGGTTTTACCAACACCGCCCCCCTGGACCCTTACCGTGGCGCGGGGCGCCCGGAAGGCTCGTTCCAGATTGAGCGGATTGTTGAACTGGCGGCCCGCGAGTTGGACATGGACCCAGTTGAACTGCGCCGCAAGAATTTGATTCCGAAGGACGCGCTGCCTTTAGTGACCTCCATGGGCCTCGATGTCGATTGCGGCGATTTTCCGACGGTGTTCGAAAAAACGCTGGCCATGACCGACCGCGCCGGATATGAGGCCCGCGCCGCCGCCAGCCAGGCCCAGGGCAAATGCCGGGGTTTTGCCATCGCACCCTATCTGGAATGCACCGGCGGCATGCCGAAGGAACACGCCGTGATCAGCTTCGACGACGACGGTTCCGTAAGCCTCGCCATTGGCAGCCATTCCACCGGCATGGGCCACGAAACTTCACTGCCGCAAATCCTCGCCGCCCAATTGGGCATCGATATCGAGCGCATCAAATTCACCCAGGCCGACACTGACGCGACGCCCTTGGGCGGCGGCCACGGCGGCTCGCGCGGCATGGAAATGGGCGGTAACGCGGTCCTCCAAACTGCCGGCGAAGTTATCGAAAAAGGCAAGGCCATCGCCGCGCATCATTTCGAATGCAGTGTTGACGATGTTGAATTTGACGACGGCGCTTATATACAGCCCGGCTCCAACAACACCATGACCATGGACAATGCCATCAACGCCGCCCAGGACCATTCGACCTTGCCCGATGATTTGGCGCCGGGTTGCCTGGATACCGGCTCGACGTTTGAGCGCGGCATTATCTCGATCCCCAACGGATGCCACGCGGCCGAAGCTGAGGTCGATCCCGAAACCGGCGCGGTCCAAATCACCGGCTTTTGGGTGGTCGATGATTTTGGCACCATCGTCAATCCCATGCTGGCCGACGGCCAGGTCATGGGTGGTATTGGCCAAGGCTTGGGCCAGGCGTTGTTGGAACAAGCCATCTACGACGAGGAATCCGGCCAGTTGGTGACAGGGTCATTGATCGATTACGCGCTGCCTCGCGCCGAAGACATGCCACCCATGCGCCTCGACTATTACGAAGATTCACCAACCAAAAAGACACCGCTGGGCGCCAAGGGCGCCGGCGAAGCCGGCTGCTGCGGCGCGCCGCCGGCGATTGTGAACGCCGTGTTGGACGCCCTGAAGGGGCATGGCGTGACGCATATCGAAATGCCGCTGACGCCGGAGATGGTGTGGCAGGCTGTTAGGGACGCCTGATTTCAGTCTCAAGCGGGATGGGGATGGCAGGGTTGGCCATCCCGCGACCCGCAACCAACTCAATGCCGAACTAGCCAGTCTCCCAGCCCTTTCCCCACCCCAAGACTTTTTAAAGTCAGCATCCGTCAACAAAAGTCATCATTTGTACACATTTCCGATGAAGCCAAATCATCATCGCGTTTAATTTCAATGACTTAATTTGATGACAAGTGTGTACACGATTTCACCGAAAATCATCATTTGTCATCAAATGTCATCCGATTGTCAGCATTTTTAATGCCCGTCGCCAGCCCATCCTTCGACAGGCTCTGGATGAGGATGGTTTGGATGCCGGCGTAAATTCTTACCTCATGCTGAGCTTGTCGAAGCATGGGCAGCGAGCTAGGCGATTATCACGCAAGCACGCGGGATAGCCTCGCCGGCCATCCCAATCTCGCTTGAGATTGAATTCGGCTGCTTTCTGTACCCCCGTTCACAACCCAAAAGTCGATCCCGATGGGCCTTCAAGGCGCCTAATTCACACCGCCCGAAGTCCTATTCACAATGTCTGCATCTCCCGAATTCAGGGACATGTGCGCATGAGATAGGAACAGTGAATAGGTATTTCAACCCTTAACAAGGAAAATTTTCTATAACAATTTGAACATGAAAAATTGCGAATTCGTGGGGGTCGTGAAATCGCCGTTAATGTCAGAAATTCTGCCGATCAATTTCTGAAGTTGGGGGTAGAACGGGCCAACTTCAGAGCTATGATTTTCGGCCGCTCGTGACCCATAGCGGTCATGGAAATTTTTCGTGCAGGTGGATTTGAATTCAGCAAAATGATGGTATCGTTGCGAGGGTAGTTTGCGGCGACATAGTTCGAGGGCTTGGCCCAAGACCAGTGAATTAGGGCTAAAACTACCGATGGACGGGTTCCTCATTGCCGCGGTGTTATTTGCCGCATTGCTGCACGCGAGTTGGAATGCCCTTGTCAAAATTGGCGGGGATGGCCTGCTGACGATCTTTCTGTTCAAGGCACTTAGTGCCCCGGTTGCCGCCACAATGCTGATCTTCACTGGATTTCCGAACATTGACAGCATGCCGTATGCGTTTGGGTCGGGCGTGATCTTGCTGTTCTATTGTATATTTCTGGGTCATGCCTATCAAAACGCCGATTTCAGCCTCGTCTACCCGGTTGCGCGCGGCGTCGCGCCACCGGCCGTTGCGTTGCTCGCCATGGTGTTTGTTGGCGAAGCCTTGGAAAGCTCGGTATTCATCGGAACGGCGATTGTCTCTATCGGCATATTATTGCTGACCTATGCGCGCCGTATTGATCATAAGGTGATGCTGGGGTTGGTCAGCGCCGCCGGCGTTGGAATAACAATCGCGGCTTACACATTGGTCGACGGCATCGGCGCCAGGCGCTCGGGTGACGCCATCGCCTATATAGCGTTTTTAAATTTGGCGACCTTTTTGCCGCTTGGCACCTTCGTGATGGTGCGGCGGCGTCGGGCCGCCGTGGAATTGGTTCTGGCCGAATGGCGGAGAGGCCTGATCGGCGGGTGCATCATGTATATGGCCTATGGCATCGTCATTTACGCGCTGACCCGCGCGCCCATGGGCATGGTATCGGCGCTACGTGAAACCAGCGTGATTATTGCGGCGGTGATCGGGACATGGATGATGAACGAACCATTTGGCATGCGGCGGTTTGTCGCGGCGTGTGTCGTCACGGCCGGCGTTTGCATCATCATCATGTCGCGCGGCTAAGCCTGCCGGCTGTGATCAAAAGCGCTCGGCGCGATAGGGTGTAAGATCGACGCCCGACGGCCGCCCGGCAATGATATCTGCAACAATACGCCCGGTCGTCGATGCGCCGGTCATGCCATGATGACCGTGCCCAAAGGCGAGAACCAGCGACGGATGACGAGGCGCCGTACCGATGATGGGCAGTGAATCGGGGAGGCATGGCCGATGGCCCATCCACCGGGTGACGGTATCTATCTCCAATCCCGGAAACATGTCTTTCGCCAAAGGCACCAGCGCGTCGGCACGCCGGTAGTCAGGCGCCGCTTCCAGGCCGGCGAATTCGACCGTGCCGGCAAACCGTAACCCGTGTTCCATCGGCGTCGCATAAACCTTGGCATCGGCGGACACCACCGGCAGGGACGGCATCTGATTGGCATTGGCGACCATGATATGATAGCCGCGCTGAGTTTCCAGCGGCACCGATACACCGAGCGGTGCCAGCAGCCGCGCCGACCACGCGCCAGCGGCAAGCACGACCTTTTCCGCATCAATGGTTGCGCCATCCGTATGCAAACGGGTGATCCCGCCGGCCAGAGGCTCGATCCGGCTCACGGCTGAACGCATAATCTTGCCGCCATCTCGGACGAAGGTTTCGGCGAGGACGTTTGTCAGCCGATGGGGGTCGGCAACATAACCATGGTCGGGCAGCAAGATGCCGTGACGGTATTCAGGGGACAGATTCGGTACCAAATCGCTAAGCGCCCGGGCGTCGAGGCGCTGTTGACGGACCTGCC
Organism: Rhodospirillaceae bacterium; assembly: GCA_018665815.1. Lineage (GTDB taxonomy): Bacteria > Pseudomonadota > Alphaproteobacteria > Rhodospirillales > Casp-alpha2 > UBA3470. The sequence continues at coordinate 91,302 of JABJBP010000021.1, read as the reverse complement.
GAGCGCCGCGAATATCCCATTCACGCTTACTGCCGTCGAACCCTCTTTCGGTCTTGAAGACGACCAGCGAACCCGTATTTCGGATTAGATCGGCACAGCCCGCGTTGGCCACCAGCGGAGCGTAATTCTCAAAGGTATTACGGTTGAGCGAACGCAGAGCATCGGCCAGGGCGTCAATTCGATGGGCGCGGCCGGCGGCGACGAACCGCGCCAGCCACGGGATCGCGCGGAGAAAATAGGCGGGCCGAATATGCAACGGACCGCCGGGATCGAAAAGCCATTTGGGCACGTTGCGCAGGACGTCCGGCGACGACAAGGGAATACAACTGCCGGGACTGAGCGCGCCGGCATTGCCTTTCGAGCACCCTTCGCCGGGCTCGTCCCGGTCAATGAGGACCACCTCGTGGCCGTCGCGCAGAAGATAACTGGCACTCGACATCCCGACGATACCGGCGCCAATGACGCAAACCTTCATTGCCCATCACCCCCAAGGAGGGCTTCCAGCTCGGCCACACTTTCAATGATGACGTCAGCAATTTTAACTAGGTCTTTCCGTCCGCCGGTGCCCGAGAGAACCCCAACGGATACGCCGGCTTGCGCCTGTTTCGCCATCTCCATGTCGGCGACGCTGTCGCCGACCACGACGACGGCTTCCGGCGCCAAGCGTGTCGCTTGGCAGAAACCGTCGACCATGTCGGGCGCCGGTTTGGCAGCAAATCCACTGTCCCATCCGGCGACGAAATCCAGACTATCGATGAGGTCCAGTCGTTCAAGCATGGCTCGGCTGCCGTTTTCTCCATCGTTGGTCGCAACGCCAAGTCTGAACCCGAGCGCCGAAAGCCGTTTCAACAATGCTGCCATGCCGTCGAAAGCCCGGCAATGGTGCAATGTCCCCGCCGCAAGGCCGTCGATGACAGCGGTATTCAACTCTTCCAATTCCCAATCCTCAAGCAGCGTGTGCCAAATTGCCGCTACGTCGGAAATGGGCCCGACGGCGAATACTGAATTGGCGTCAATCTCATCGCTATCGGGGTCCGCGCCGCCGAGCCGCAAGAGGCGGCCGGCCAGGGATGGATCGCCATTGGCAAAGCTGGTGGCAAGGCTCCGGTACGCCGGCAGCCAAGTGCCGTGGAAATCAACAAGTGTGCCGTCCTTGTCGAACAAGATGCCGCGAATATCGGCAAAATTCTTAGTGCGCACCATGGGCCGGGCCTCTTTCCATTTGCAGATTGAGAGGACGCCGTGCGTACGCCCCTGGAAGACCATCGCGAACCCTACCCTTGACGCAGCCTGCCAACAGATTAGAGACATAGATAGCCATTCCGCACCTTAACGTCCGCAGGAGAAAAGTCAGCCCATGCCGACCGTAAACGACGAGACCTTCGACTATGTGATCGTTGGCGCTGGATCGGCGGGATGTGTCCTCGCGAACCGTTTGAGTGAAGGCGCCGCCAACAAGGTTCTGCTCCTTGAGGCCGGAGGTTCCGACCGCAGCGTTTTCATACAAATGCCGTCGGCGTTGTCGATTCCCATGAACAGCGCCGAATATGACTGGCGCTATTGGACCGAGCCGGAGCCGCATCTTGGTGGCCGTCAGTTGCATTGTCCGCGCGGCCGGGTGCTGGGCGGCTCGTCGTCGATCAACGGCATGGTCTATGTGCGCGGCAATGCGCTTGACTATGAAGGCTGGGCGGCGGGCGGGGCGGCGGGCTGGTCTTACGCCGATGTGCTGCCCTACTTCCAGCGCGCCGAAACGTTTGCGGAAGGTAGCGACGCCTACCGGGGCGGGGCGGGATTGCTGTGGACGCAGCGCGGCAGGCGGACAAATCCGCTTTACGCGGCCTTTGTTGCGGCGGCGGCTGAGGCCGGCTATGCCCGGACCGAAGACATGAACGGCTATCGCCAGGAAGGTTTCGGCTGGATGGACATGACCATCCATGAAGGACGCCGCTGGAGCACCTCGAACGCTTATCTGAAGCCGGCCCTTCGCCGCGCCAATCTTTGTGTCCAGAGCGGCGCCCTGGCAACGCGGATTGTCATTGAGAACCGGCGTGCCTGTGGGATCAATTATGAGTTGGCGGGCCAGACACGGCACGCAAAAGCCGCCAAAGAAGTTATCATTTCGAGCGGCCCAATCAACGGGCCGCAATTGTTGATGCTTTCCGGTGTCGGCGACGGCCAAGACCTTGGCGCCCACGGCATTGATGTTGTCCACCACCTGAAGGGGGTCGGGCGTAATCTGCAGGACCATTTGGAACTCTATATCCAGTACCGCTGCCTTCAACCGGTAAGCCTGTATTCGGCAATGAGGCCGCTTGCAAAATTGGGCATCGGCCTGAAATGGCTGCTTGCGAAGCGCGGGCTGGGCGCGACCAATCATTTTGAAAGCGGCGGCTTTATCCGAAGCCGGGCCGGCGTGCCCTACCCGGATATCCAGTATCATTTCTTGCCGCTGGCGATTGCCTACGACGGCAGCGCGCTGGTTGACGGGCATGGCTTTCAGGCCCACGTCGGGCCGATGCGTTCGAAGAGCCGCGGCCGGGTGCTTTTGCGCGGCCCCGATCCCCATCAGGCGCCGAGTGTGCGGTTCAACTACATGTCCCATGACGATGATTGGCGTGAGATGCGGGCCAGTGTCCGCTTGACCCGGGAGATCCTCGCCCAGCCCGCGATGGCCGCCTACCGGGGCGACGAGATCGCCCCCGGAAACCCCGTCACCAGTGATGCGGAAATTGATGCCTTCGTCCGCGAGACCGTGCAAAGCGCCTACCATCCGTCGGGCACCTGCCGCATGGGCGACGATGAGGGCGCGGTCGTCGACGTGCAGGGATGCGTGCATGGGATGGCCGGTCTTCGGGTCATCGATTCCTCAATCATGCCACAAATCACCACCGGCAATTTGAACGCCCCGACGATCATGATCGCCGAGAAACTGGCCGATGCGGTTCTTGGTCGCGCGCCGCTGGCGCCGTCATCGGCGCCTTTCCATCAGACGCAGGACTGGAAAATTGCGCAGCGCTGAGACGACCGTCACCAACTAACCGAAATGGACGCGGCGCGCGGCGGCCCCGGACGGGACCACCGCGACGCCCCATACCAGGAGAAATCGGGGCTTAACCCTTTTTCTTCTTCGGTTCGGATTTGACGTCGTAACGCTTGCGCCATTCCTTGATGATGCGTGATCGGTTGTTGGCCGCCCAGGTGAAATCATTGTTGATCATCCGGGTCTGGACCTCAGGCGGGAAGTGGTCCCACTTTTTGGTCTTCACCGGCATGGCTACGACCGAATAACGGTTCGCGTAAATCTCCATGGCCGATTCCGTCACCGCCCAGTCGACGAATTTCTTCGCCGCTTCCAGGTTCTTTGTGCCCTTCAGGATGGCGACCGCCTGCATCTCCCAGCCGATGCCTTCTTCCGGCACGATGATATCGATGGGGGCGCCCTTCGATTTTAACTTTGCGCCACGGAACGGCCACGAAATGCCAACCGTGGTCTCGCCGGCGGCAGCCATTTTGCAGGGTTTGGAGCCGGAGTGAGTATAAGATGCGACGTTCTGGTGGAGCTTGTCCATGAACGCCCAAGCCTTGGCCTCGTCCCAAATCTGAATCCAGCTCGAGACATCAAGAAAGCCGGTGCCCGAGGATGCCGGATTGGGCATGGTCACGTGCCCCTTGTAGACCGGGTTGGTCAGATCGGACCACTTGGTTGGCTTCGGCAGATTGTTCTTCTTAGCTTCGATTGTGTTGAAGCAGACGGCGCCGGCCCAGCCATAGATGCCGACCCAGTGGTCAGGATCGTTGTTGCCGTCTTGGTAGCGCTTGTCGAGCTTTGAGACACCCTTCGGCGAATACGGGACGAACATTCCGAGATCGTCGAAACCCAGCATGCTGGTTGCCGCCAGTGCGAATATCGCGTCGGCTTTCGGATTGTTCTTCTCCGCCAGCACGCGTGCGGCGATGATCCCCGTTGAATCCCGGACCCAATTGATCTTGATGTCGGGATTTGACTTCTGGAAAGCCTTGGCGATGACCTTCAGGTTATCCGCGTCGGTGGTCGAGTACACGGTCAGTTCACTGGCCGCTTCCACCGTCGACGTCAATGCCAGCGCCGCGGCAACCGATACGGCACCGACCGATACACGCCGGAATGCATGATGCAATCGTTTCGACATAACAATTTCCTCCCTGTATCCGAGGGCTCAAGCCCCCGTTATTTGATCTTTATGCCGAACAGCTTAGAACCGGTGAATTTTGACGACAAGAGAAATATCGATTTTTCTAATAATCTTTAAGGTCGCCGTTGAGGCGGAAAATCCTAAAATTCGGCGTTCTCAGATGTCTGTGCGAACGCTATGCGCCTCAATGTCCTCGCGGATGAATGAGATCATCTCGGCGACGTGCGGTGGTTGTTGGTCCTCAGGTGACTGAAGGATTGCGAAGCGCAGAGAAATTTCCGGTTGAAACGGGTGGACGTAGAGCGCCGGGTGCGAGAACATTGATAATGTAAAAGGATCAACCCACGCGACGGCACCGCCGCGCAGCACAAGTTGGCAAGCCGCCGCGAAAAGATTGCATTCAATGTGTGAATTCCAAGAGGCGCCTTGGTCTCTGAACGCCTTGCGGAGCGCAATTGTTGTCGGATGCTGATCGTAGAGCGTAACAATCGTTCGGTCTTCAAGGTCGCCCGGGGTAACGACAGGAAGTTGCGCCAGCGCGTCGTCGCGATGGCATACGAACGCACAACGGACCTCGTGGCAGTCGACCTCCATGGCTTGCGGTTCCTGGTGAAGCTCGCAAACACCGAGATCGAAGATCTGCGAGGTCACCAGTTCACGGACTTCGCGGGAATGATGGGCTTGCAGTGAGGTGGTGATGCCCGGGTGTTTTTTGTTGAATTTAGCCAGCGCATTCGGCAGCAGGCTCAGGGCGAAGACCGACGTCGCCGCAACCCTGAAATTGCCGATCGACAAATTTTTGAGTTCGATGGCGGCTCGCCGCGCCTTGCCCATGGTGTCGAGCACGCTATCGGCCTCGGCCAGGAAACTTCGGCCCTGCGGGGTCGGTGTGATTTTCCCCTGGCGTCGCTCGAATACCGGAAACCCCAGATCCTGCTCCAGATTGGTGATCATTTGGCTGACCGCCGACTGGGTCACATGCAATAGCTCCGCAGCTTTCGTCATGGTGCCGTGTTGAATGACGTATTTGAAGGCAAGCAATTGTCGTTCGTTCATGGTTTACTGCAATCATTATAAGTAATTCTTATAAATATACCGGAAAATTTAATTAGCGCAATGACCCGGCGGGTTGATACAGTCGTGATCCATTAGAATAACGGAATGACGGGAACGCCGATTGCCGCCGTGGCACGGATCACCCAAACATCCGTTCCTCGGTGCGCCGAGGGGGGAGACCACATGGATACCGGCAACGCGTCAGTCGAAAACGGTTATCTCGTACTTTCTGGAGTGACAAAGGATTTCGGTACTTTCCGTGCGCTGAGCGATATCAGCTTCGATATCGGTGAAGGCGAGTTCATTTGCTTTCTCGGACCATCGGGCTGCGGCAAGACGACGTTGTTGCGCTGCGTTGCAGGACTTGAGACGCAAACCGAAGGTTCGATTCACATGAGCGGCGAGGACATTTCGTGGTTGCCGCCGTCGCGCCGCGACTTCGGCATCGTGTTTCAATCCTATGCGTTGTTCCCGAACCTGAACGTCACCGACAACGTCGCCTATGGTCTGGTCAACAAGAAGATGGCGAGCGCGGATATGGCCGCACGGGTCACGGAGTTGCTTGGTCTCGTCGGCCTTGCCAGCCATGCCGATAAATATCCAGGCCAGCTTTCCGGCGGCGAACAACAGCGCGTCGCTCTGGTGCGGGCACTCGCCACGTCACCGGGGTTGCTGTTGCTCGACGAGCCCTTGTCGGCGCTCGACGCCAAGGTCCGGGCCCATCTCCGGCGGGAGATTCGGGGCATTCAGGACCGCCTCGGTGTGACGACGATCATGGTCACCCATGATCAGGAGGAAGCCCAGACCATGGCCGACCGGATATTCGTGATGAACGGCGGACGGATTGAGCAAATTGGCTCGCCGGGGGAGATCTATGACGAGCCGGCGACCCCGTTCGTTGCCGATTTCATCGGCGTCATGAATTTTCTCCCGGTCACGGTCGGCGACTCGACCACCGTCAATTGCGGTGATCTCCAGCTGCAGTGCGATGCCGGCGGTTTCGCCGCCGGGGCAAACATCAGCTGCGCCGTCAGACCCGAGGATGTGCTGCTGGATGATGTCGGGGATGGCACCAGGGACGGAACCGGGGACGGAACCGGGAACCTGATTGAAACGACCATCAGCGATATCGAGTACCTGGGATCGTTTGTCCGGCTCTATTTGAAAAACCCAATACTCGGTGACGCCGAAATACGCGCCGATGTTCGAAAGGATTTGGCCCGCGATCGTGGCGTCGCCGTGAACCAGGCCTTGCGCATTCGAATTCCCGCCGAGAGCATTCGGCTCTACCAGACAGGGGATTGATCGGTGAGCCCCACCGCGACAACTATTTCTCCGGCGCGCGGCAAGCTGGAACTCGACCGGGATGATTGGGTGGTCCGCGGGCTGCTGGTCGCCTTCGCCGGCTTCTTCATGGTGGCGCTGGCGATCCCTCTCTACATGATGATTTCGCGCAGTTTCCACGATGCCAAAGACAACTTCGTCGGGCTCGATAACTATTGGGAATACTTCAATACGCCGGCGCTTTCGCAATCCATCTACAACAGCTTCTTCGTCGCCAGCGTCAGCACCGTCATCGTTATCATCATCGCCTTCCTATACGCCTACGCACTGAACCGAACCTGCATGCGGTTCAAGGGCTTCTTCAAGATCATGGCCATGGTGCCACTATTGAGTCCGTCACTTCTGAAGGCGATTGCGCTGGTTTACTGGTTCGGCAACCAGGGCGTATTGAAAGACCTGTTGATGGGCAATTCTATTTACGGCCCCATCGGCATCATCATCGCCTCCGTGTTCTGGACCTTCCCGCATGCTGTTCTGATGATCGGGACAGCCTTGGCGTTGTCGGATATTCGCCTTTATGAGGCGGCCGAGGTTTTGAAGACAAGCCGGGCCCGTGTCTTCTTCACGGTGACGTTGCCCGGTGCCCGTTACGGCCTGATCAGCGCCATCATTGTCGTCTTCATCTTAGTGTTCACGGATTTCGGCGTACCCAAGGTCATCGGCGGCAACTTTAACGTTCTCGCCACCGATATTTACAAAGAGGTCATCGGTCAGCAAAATTTCGGGATGGGTGCCGTGGTTTCGGTTGTTCTGTTGATCCCCGCGGTTATTGCCTTCGCCATCGACCGCATCGTCACGCGGAAACAGGTGGCACTGATGTCGGCGCGCGCCGTGCCCTACGCGCCGAAGCCGAACCGGGCCGTCGATCATTCAATGTTCACGTTCTGCCTGCTGGTCACGCTGTTTACGCTGGCTATCCTCGGCATGGCCCAGTACGCGTCGCTGGTGACGCTCTGGCCCTACAACCTGACCCTGACGCTCGAACATTTCTCCTTCGAGCTTGAGGGTGTCGGGTGGGAAAATTTCTTGAATTCCCTCTCCGTCGCCGTGAGCGTTGCCGTCATCGGGACGTTTATCGTCTTCGTCGGGGCATACATGGTGGAGAAACCGCGCCGTGATCCGATTGCCCGACAAGCGATCCAGTTCATCGCCCTGTTGCCGTTGGCAGTGCCGGGTCTGGTTCTTGGACTGGCGTATCTGTTTTTCATCAACCACCCGGATAATCCGCTGGGTTTCCTTTATGGCACGATCGCCATTCTGGTGCTCAGCACAATTACCCACTTCTACACGGTTTCGCATCTGACGGCGGTGACCGCGTTGAAGCAGATGGATAGGGAATTCGAGTCCGTGTCGGCGTCGTTGCAAGTGCCCATGGCACGAAGTTTCTGGCGCATTACGGTGCCCGTGTGCATGCCGGCAATCTTTGACATCTCGATTTACCTGTTCCTCAATTCCATGACCACGGTATCCGCCATCATTTTCCTCTATGGCCCGTCGACAAAGGTCGCGGCCGTTGCCGCCATTCACATGGATGAGGCCGGCGAGACCGCGGCGGCGGCGGCGATGGCGATGTTGATCGTCTACGCCTGCATCATCGTTCGGGTTCTGCACGCCGTCGTTACTGGGAAACTGCTCTATCGCCTCCAGGCGTGGCGCAGACGGTAGTTTGCCGGTTCAACCGCCCGCTAGCCTTACGGAGAGCGGCGGTCCGGCCAAGACATAGTTTTCCTGCTTGCTGGTCTCAATGGCTCCCGGGCGCGCTTCGCGAACTTTCGCGATGGCCTCATCGCGCGGGGTGCCGAAAATGGCGAGCAGTTTGGCGGCGATCATTCCGCTACGTCCGAGCCCGCCGGCGCAGTGCACGACCACCCGCTCGCCGCCCTTCAGGCCTTGAAGAATTTGATCCCCCTGCACGTTCCAAGCGTTTTGAAATTCCGAACCCGGGGGCGCCATATCGACGATTGGCAAATGATGCCAGCGAAAATTCCGGCGGCGTACCGCCTCGCCAAAATTGGGAACGCCAAGACGCGGAAATTCATGGGCTTCAACCAGGGAAACCAAGGCATTAGCGCCCCACGCTTCCAACGTGGTCAGGTCCGCCTCGAGTTCCCGATGCCAACGCGGATCGCCCGTATCAACTTGATTTCGACCTGGACACGGGACGATGCCAATGACGGCTTCACCGACGATGGGCACGGTTGAAATTATTAAATCACCTGAGTATGAATTCGGCTCGGTTTCGGCGCTGGACGGGTTATCGATTTTCATGCCGTTGTCCATTTTATCGATCCAGTTCATCACGCATACCGCCGCGTTCGTTGGCGGCAATTTGCGAACAGCCGTAGCATCATCGACAATAGCTGTGGCATCTCGGAATGCAAATTGAAATGCCTGGAACTATACGTTTTGGGCAACCGCACTCTAAATGATTGATTTAAATTTGCCCACGCCCAGATCCGACACAAAGAATTGACCATGAACGATTGCCATATTTCATCCTTTGCCCGCAGCGCGGAACTCATGGCGGATGCGGCAGGCAAGCTAATCCGCGAAGCCGCAGAGCATCCGTTGGAGACTGAAATCAAAAGTGACGGTAGTCCGGTCACCGATGTCGACAAAGCGACAGAAGATTGCATTCGCGCGATCATCGCGGAGCGCCATCCCAGTCATGGCATCATCGGCGAGGAGCATGAGCCATTATTTCCCGATGCCGAATTGGTGTGGGTCATTGACCCTATTGATGGCACGTTGCCGTTCTTGGCGGGCATTCCCGTATTCGGCACCCTGATCGCATTGATGCAGGGCAATAGGCCAGTACTGGGTATCATCGATATGCCGATGACCGGTGAGCGCTGGGTCGGGCAGCGCGGCAAGCAGACCTTGCGCAACGGGAAGCCCGTGCGAACCCGAGCCTGCAATGATTTGTCGATGGCCTTGATGTCGACCAGTAATCAGGATTTTTACGGTCCCGAAGACATTGATGTTCTGACCCGCATGAAAGCCGCGACCCGCTTGGCCGTCTACGGCGGCAGCTGTATGTCCTATGCGCAATTGGCGACGGGACGCATCGATGTCGGGTTTGATGTGCGGTTCGGTATTCACGATTATTTGGCGCTGGTCACGGTCATCGAAGGGGCGGGCGGCGTTATTTCCGCCTGGAGCGGTGAGCCTCTCGGTCTTCATTCGGGCGACCGGCTCGTTGCCGCCGGTGATCCCAGGGTCCATGAACAGGCGCTGCGCATCATCGCAGGTTAACTCCTGGCCCAAGGTGGCTCTCTAGTCACTGGAACTGTATGACGGGGGGCGAGATTGGTGTCTTCCGATGTTTCTACCATTGACATCGAAATGTCTCTTTGTGGCTACAAACGGCTGTTCACGGCGATCTGAAATTATGTCCGCTTGCGGGGGGCTAAGCGGCCCCCAATGTCCGAAATTTCAGAAATCTCAAATCGATGCCTGAATTGAGGCGATGAAGCGGACTTCATTCGGGATCGCTTCAAACGCCTCTTCGTGACCCCAAGTGGTCAACGAGAGGTGTTCTGTCGCGGTGCATTACCCGTTCAACACTTCTAGCAACAAATCTAGTGCCCGCCACCCAATCGCCCGGTTTTGACCCGGTAATCGACGGCCAGGCCGTAGTTCGGGTCGTCATCGGAATCTTGGATGAGTTGGCCGGCCCGGCTGAGAAGCCGGTGGCAGTCGGGGGACAGATGCCTGAGCTGAAGTGTTTTGCCATGCGTTTCGTATTTCGACGAAAGTGCATCGATGGCCTGGAGGGCGGATTGATCGACGACGCGGCTATTCATGAAATCGACAATGACCAGGTCGGGATCATCTTGCGGGTCAAATATTTCAGCAAACCCGTCTACGGATCCGAAAAACAGCGGCCCTTCTATCCGATAGATTTTCGCACCATCACTTGTCATTTCGCGGGACGCCCGGATCCGGACCGCGTTGTTCCACGCATAGGCCAGGGCGGACACAATAACGCCGACAACGACGGCAATGGCCAGATCGGTCATAACGGTGACAATGGTCACAAGCCCCATCACCAAGGCATCGGTCAGGGGAATGCGGCGCAAGATGGTCAAGCTTTGCCAGGCGAAGGTGCCGATAACGACCATAAACATCACGCCGACCAGGGCGGCGAGTGGGATCTGCTCGATCAATTCGGAGCCAACGAGGATGAAAGACAAAAGAAACAAGGCCGCCGAAATACCCGAGAGGCGCGTGCGTCCACCGGATTTAACGTTGATCATGGATTGGCCGATCATCGCGCACCCGCCCATGCCACCAAAAAAGCCGGTGACGGTATTGGCCAGGCCCTGCGCAATACATTCCTGCGAGGCGCCGCCACGTCTGTTGGTGATCTCACCGACCAAATTGAGCGTCAGTAGGCTCTCGATCAATCCGATGGCCGCGAGAACCAGCGCGAATGGAAAGATGACTTGTAGGGTTTCCAAGCTCAACGGCACCATGGGGATGTGGAAAACGGGCAAGCCGCCTTTAATCGATGCCAGATCCCCGACACGCGGCACTTCAATGCCAAATAGAATGACAATAGAGGCGACGACCACAATGCCGGCGAGGGGCGCTGGGATCACGGTGGTAATTTTCGGCATCAGCCAGATAATGACCATGGTGAGGGCCACCAAGCCCAACATACTGGCCAACGGAAAACCGGTCATCCAGACTTGGATATTGTCCGGCCCTGGCACTTGAAATTGGGTGAGTTGGGCTAGAAATATGACAATGGCGAGGCCGTTTACAAACCCCAGCATGACAGGGTGGGGGACCAGGCGAATGAATTTTCCAAGCCGCAATATGCCCGCCAAAATCTGCAAAACACCCATCAACACCACCGTCGCAAACAGGTATTCAACGCCATGACTGGCGACCAGGGCCACCATGACAACGGCGAGCGCGCCGGTTGCCCCCGAAATCATCCCTCGGCGACCGCCAATGACTGCAGTAATCAGGCCAACGATAAAGGCCGCATATAGGCCGACAAGCGGATGAACGCCGGCAACGAATGAAAAGGCGACCGCTTCCGGCACCAACGCCAACGCCACGGTAAGTCCTGAAAGGACTTCGGTTTTGACATGCCCGATGGAAAAGGCCGGAAGGTCAGAATCCCGCCAATTGACCGAAGAAAGGCGAGCCGCAAAATCTGCAAGCGTCGGTGTATGCACGGTCATGTCGTATGGGTCCACTTTGGGCGAATGGGGAAGGGGCGGCGTTCTTAGGGCAATCGCGCCTCAATGAAAAGCAGTTCCGCTTTCACGACCAATAAAATCAGCAAAATTTGTCGCTGAGCGGCGGTTTCCCGATGCCTACTGAGGGGATAATCGCGCCCCTACCACCGCATATTGATATTCTTGATCTGCGTGTAGCTGAGCAGCTCATCGAGGCATTCTTCCTGGCCGAGGCCGCTTTGTTTCCAGCCGCCGTAGGGCGCGCCCAGATATCGGCCTTGGGCGTTGACCCAGACATAACCCGCCTCAATGCGTTCGGCCGTCTCCATGGCCATTTTAAAGTCATTGGTGACGATGGTGGCGGTCAGGCCGTACATGACGCCGTTGGCTTTGGCCAGCATGTCCTCGTAATCATCCCAGGCCAGCACCGACATGACGGGGCCGAAAATTTCCTGATGGCCGATGCGCATTTCAGGCGTGACGTTGCCGAACACGGTCGGTTCGATGAAGTGCCCGTTCGCCAGCGCCGGGTCGGTCGGGACGCCGCCGCCGGTCAGCAGAGCCGCGCCGTCCTCATGGGCTGAGGCGATGAAGCCTTTGACCCGCTCTAATTGCTTGTCGGAAACCACCGGGCCGACCTCATTGCCGTCGACCCAAGGCATGCCGATGGGCAAGGCTTCGGCTTGCTTGACCAGTTCTTCGTTAACCGCGTTTTGCAGATTTTGATGAACGAAGACGCGCGATGTGGATGAGCACGATTGGCCCTGGCGGTTCATGTTCATGCCCTTGATCGCGGCCGTCGCCGCTTTCACCGGATCGGCGTCAGGGAAGATAATGATCGGGTTCTTGCCGCCCAGTTCCAGGGTGACGTGTTTCAGGCCTTCGGCGGCATCACGCGCAATCAATCGGCCGGTTTCAACGGAACCAACGAAACCAACGCGCGGCACGTCCGGATGGCGGACCATGGCCGAGCCCGTGGCGCCATCACCGGTGACGACGTTGAAGACGCCGGGCGGCAGGATGCCTTTCGACAATTCGGCGAGGCGGAGGCTCGAGAGCGGCGCTTGTTCGGAGGCCTTGGCGACCACCGTGTTGCCGGCCGCCAGCGCCGCCGCGGCTTTTTCGGCGCAAAACCGGAAGGGATGATTGAAGGCGTTGATTTTGGCGACCACACCGTAGGGCTGGCGCATGGTCATGTTGAGGTGCCCGGCCTGTTGCGATGAGGTCTCACCCTTGATCTCGGTGATCAGCCCGGCGAAGAACTTGAGCGTCGCCGCCGTCCAATCCACGTCACCTTGCATGCCGGCCAGGGTGTTACCTGAATCGACACTGTCCATGAGCGCCAGCTCTTCCTTGTGGGCGACCAATTTATCGGCGAAGGCATTCAGCGCCTGGGCGCGTTCCTTCACCGGTGCGCGGCCCCAATCGGTGAACGCGGTTTTGGCGGCAGCGACGGCACGGTCCACATCGACTTCGCCGGCCAGCGGCACGTCGCCCAAGTGCTCGCCGTTCGACGGATTGGTAGACGCGAACGTGCGGCCGTCGGCGGCGTCCTGCCACTCCCCGCCGATGTAGAGGCCCTTGGGGGTAAATCCGAGGTCGGGACTGGTCGAGGCATCCATGGCCGAGGCTCCTTCTTAATTGGGGGGCCTTATACGTTAAGGCACGATGGCGGCGCGCAGCACGGAGCGGTCGGCGGCGCGAGCAAAGGCTTCATCCAATTGATCGAGGGAAAATTTCGAATCGACAATATCGCCAAAGGGGTACCGGTCGCGATTGCTCATGACGAAATCCAGAGCCTGGATCAGATGGCGCGGGTGATAATTGTGCACGCCCTTCAGGGTAATCATTTTTTTTAGGATCTGATTGCCGTCGATCTCAAAATTGGCATCCGGATTGACCAGACCGCCGATCACAAAACACCCGCCGACACGCAACATACGTACACCCACAGGTACGACACCGGCGAACCCGCAGACCTCGAGGCCCACATCGGCGCCGTCGGGCGGGCATTCGGCGCGCACGGCTGAGACCAGGTTATCCTCGCTCATGGCGCTGACGTCGAAGGTCGCGTCGGCGCCGAATTTTTTTGCGATATCCAGACGGTCGGCAACGGCGTCCACGCCGATGACCCGCCGGGCACCACGTGCCTTGGCGATGGCGCAGCCGTAAAGCCCAAGTAATCCCAATCCGTGGACGACGACGGTGTCACCGACATCGATTTTGGCGGCTTCGGTCACCGAAATCATCGTCGCCACGCCGCAGTTCAGTGGTGTCGCTTCTTCGTCGGTGATGGCATCGGGGAGCTTCAGAATACCGGTGCCGGGTTGGATGTAACAATATTCGGCAAAGCCGCCCAAAAAATGCGGGTCCTCTTCCGCTAGGTCGTGGCCGTATTTTCGCACGCCATCGGATTTCTGCGGCATGTCGTGGACGTCGCGGTAATACGATTCACCGTGATGGAAAAATTCCGTCCAGGTCACCCGGTCGCCGGTGGCCAATTTATCGCCGCGCATGTCATGCACCATATCGGCGCCCAACTGTTCGATAACGCCGACGATTTCATGACCCAGAATGCCCGGACATGGGTTCGGGCGGTGACCTTGGTATGAGTGAATGTCGGACCGGCAAATGGTCGACATGGTGACCTTCACCAACACTTCGTCGGCGTGGACATCGCGGACCGGATAGTCGCGGATCACAAAGGGCTCGTTCGGTGCGTCGTAAACCGCTGCGCGGCCGGTCTTGCTCATGGTCAGTTTTCTCTTACGCGACGCCGTTGAGTGCGAAGTCAAAAATTTCGTGACTGCGGAGCCCGCCCTTGGCGCCCCTGGCCGCATAGGCCTCGTTCAAGGCCTCGCTGATGACAAACGGCACGTCGGCCTCCGTCAGGCTGCCGTGGGTGCGCAACCGCTTGCCCTTAAGGGCGGAAAGATCGTGGTCGACGGCGCGCGCGCCGATGACCGTCGTCGCATCACCCATCACGGCGACGTCGCCCTCGCGGTCAAGCGGCTGTTCCAATTCCTCGACCACGCCTTCCGCGTTCCAGGCCTTGCCGATGCCGGGCACGTCCTTGATGGCGTCCAGGACTTGGTCGGCTGTCAAACCGTCGTTGCAATAGACCCGGACAAACCCGCCTAAGGCCCCGTGGTGGCCGACGAAGGCGTCGGTGATCGGGCAGATCACCTGGCAGCAACCTTCACCGAAGGCTTCTTCCAAGATATCTTGCAACCAGATGACGTTGGGGTTGCCGTCCGCATCGGCCTTGTCGGCCATGCCGTGATCGGCGGTCAGCGCGACGATGGCGCCCAGTTCCTGGAGGCGTTGGAAGCGGGCGTCGAGTTCCTTGTAAAAATCATCGGCCTCCGGCGCGCCCGGCGCGTGGGCATGCTGGATGAAGTCGGTCAGCGAGAGATAGAGGATGTCCGGACGGCGTTCTTCCAAAAGCCGAATGCCGGCGTCCAGGACGAACAGTGACAGGTCGGCCGAATACATGTCGGGCAGCGGTTTGCCGACGTAGTCCAAGACATTGTCGATGCCGTTTTCCGCGACCGTGCATTGATCGGCGAACTGGGCCGAAAAACTAACCGAGCCGTTCGACAGGTCCATGTCTTTCTGCAGTTGCTTGCGCAGCTTGTCTTTGGCTGTCACCGAAGCGACCTTGGCGCCATGGCGTGAAAACTCGGCCATCACGGAACGCGAGCGCAACAGGCCAGGTTCAGTCATGACGACGGGCTCGCCGGTCTTGCGATCGAGATAAAAATTGCCGGAAATACCGTGCTGGTTGGGTTCGGTGCCGGTCACGATGGACATGTTGTTGGGGCACGTGAAGCTTGGCATGGAGCCTCTGGCCACGGCATAGAAGCCTTCGTCGCGGAACCGCGTCATCGTTGGGATAATGCCGCCCGAGAACCCATGATCCATGTAGAGCGGGTCACCGCCGTCAATACAGACAACCGCCACCGGTTTCTTCGGCCACGCGTAGGTGATCCCATTCAGTTCAATGTTGTCGACAGCCATAACCCAAATCTCCCACGTTCATCGTGCACAAATTATTGTCGATAGGAGCCGCAACCTATCATTCCCGTGGGCCTGCGAAAAATAGTAAAATCCTGGGGTCACCATTGAAATTGCCGATGAATTGAAGAATCCACAGGGCGTCGGCGGATGATATAGTCACGCCCATGAAACTGATTATCGCCAAGCCCAGCCCCTACGCCCGCAAGGCCCGCATCGCGCTCATTGAAAAAGCCATCGCCTTCGAAGAACTCATGGACAATCCCTGGAAAACCGATACGCAGACGGTGGATTTCAATCCCTTGGGCAAGGTGCCGGTGCTGATCACCGACGACGGCGAGAGTTATTTCGACAGCCGCGTCATCATCGAATACTTAGAGACCCTGGACCGCCCGCCGGCGTTGATTCCAGCCGATCCGGTGGCCCGGGTCGCAGCGAAGCGCGTCGAGGCCGTGGCCGACGGCATCTGCGACGCGGTTGTCCTGACGGTGGTTGAAGCGGGTCGCTCCGAAGCGCTCAGAAGCCTCGAATGGGTGGCGCGCCAGCGTGGCAAGGCGGAAGCCGGGGTCAAGGTGTTGGATCAAATGCTGCCCGACGCGAAATGGTTCGTTGGTGACAGTATGAGCATCGCCGACGTGGCGGCGGCCTGCGTACTCGCCTATCTCGATCTCAGAATGCCGGATTTCGCTTGGCGCGACGCCTATCCCCGGCTGGTTGCTTTTTCCGCCGCCATGGAGGCCCGCCCGTCATTTCAGGCGACCCGGCCCGAACTCCAGGAAGTTGCCGCAGCCGGTTAACGTCAAGCTGTCGTCGGCGCGACGTTCGCCAATATCCAGCGCGCGATGGCGCACATCCCGGCGTCTTGCTCGCGCTGGCCAATAACCTGTAACCCCACCGGCAGGCCGTCCACGCCCATCATCGGAATCGTGACCACCGGCGCGCCCAGCATGGAACTTGGGTAGTTATAGACCGCGTCGCCGGTCGGGCGCGCCGCCAGGGGCTCGCCGGGCTTGTCACCGGACCACGGCGTCGCCGGGCCGGGGCAGGCAAAGGTGATGGCGGCGTCGGCCAGGGATGCCAGGGCTGTGTGATTAACCCGCGCATGTTCGCGCCGAAGTACCAGATCACGATAGTCATCAGGCGTCATCGCCTCGGCACCGGCCAGGGTATTTTTGATCCGTTGACTGGTACCGTCCGGATGTTGGTTCAGCAAATTGCGGTGCCCCCAGCGATTTTCCCAGGCCGTGATCACGCCGCAGACGTGGGTGGCATCGCTGATCGAACTCTCCAGGCTTTCCACGGTGGCACTATCGGCACGTCGAATTAGTGTGATCCCAGCGCGTTCCAAGTTTTCCATGAGTGCCGCGAAGGCCGTCTTCGACGCGTCGTCCGTCTTCGCCCAGCCTTCGGTTTCCAAGACCACCAAGCGTTCCGGCTTGACCGCCGCCGGGGTGCTCATCGGCCCCATCAGCCCGTTGCAGCCTGGATCACCACCCGACCGGGACGCGATCTCAATGGCGACTTGCCACATGTCCTCGATTGAATTTGCGTGTGGCCCGTGGGTGCTCATGGACGTGGTTTGGCGTTCGCCCCGGTGCAGGCCGCCCTGGCTCGGTTTCAACGCCACGTTGCCGCAATAGGCCGCCGGGCGAATGATTGAGCCGCCGACCTGGGTGCCGATGGCGGCGGGCATCATCGATGCCCCGACCGCCGCCGCGGAGCCCGAGGATGAGCCGCCGGGCGTGCGGGTCGCATCAAACGGGTTGGTCGTCGGCCCCGGATGACTGCCGCCCAATTCCGCCGTCACCGTCTTGCCGAAAATCACCGCACCGGCCTGGCGCAGTGCCCAGACCAGGGAATTGTCGTTCTTCGGAAAATTGCCTTCGTACGCCGTGCAGTTCATCTGCGTCGGCATGTCCTTGGTTTCCAGCAAATCCTTGATGCCCACGGGCATGCCGTCAATCGCCGACAAGGGTTTGCCGGCCTTCCAACGCGCCGTGCTTTCATCCGCCGCCGTCCGCGCCAGGCCTTTATCCAAAAACGCAAAAGCCTGAACCACAGGCTCCTCGGCGGCCACGGTTTCCAGGCAGCGCTCCATATAGTCGCGCGGGCTGTCCGAGCCGTCCTCGAACGCCGCCAGCCTGTCGTGAAAAGTCAGCCCCTTAAAGGTTGCGGGGTTATAAGTGTTGGGGTCCATGGGCATCGGCTTGTCTCCTCAATCTACAGCGGCGTATCCTGGCAGCTTCGAACACGCGCGGCAATGTGGTGAAAAACGGAGACGAGCTGATGACCAAGGCCGACGAACTGAATGCCAATCCGCTGCCCTACGGCAAGACGCTGGGAATCCGGTTCACTCATGCGGACCCTGATCGCGTCGTCGCGGAATTGGAGGTGCGGCCCGACCTCTGCACCCGTCACGAGACCGCCCACGGCGGCTTGATCATGTCTTTTGCCGACACCTTGGGCGCCACGGGCACCATGGTCGACTTGGATGAAGGCCTGGCGACGACAACCATCGAAAGCAAAACTAACTTCCTCGCCGCCGTACCGGTAAACACGATCATGACCGGCATCGCGACCCCTATCCACAAAGGTCGTACCACCCAAATCTGGCAAACCCGCATCGAGACCGAAACCGGCAAACTGGCGGCGCTGGTGACGCAGACCCAGTTGGTGATTTATCCGAAGGGGTGAAGAGTATCAGTTCCCATCGTGACCCCACGCAACCCCGTCATGCGCGGACTTGATCCGCGTATCCACGACTTCCGGCGCGCGCGAAACCGAGAGAGAAAAAGTCGTGGATCACCGGGTCAAGCCCGGTGATGACTAAGAGGGAAGTGAGACACATGTAAGAATACGGCGAAACAAATCTCGAGCGGCTCACCTTGAGCCTTACCAGCAATCAAGGCAATTATCGTTTATCATTCACTAAATCTTGTCGACCTATAGTCATTTGATTTTCTGACAAAGATCGGACCCGACTCTCGATGATCATCTTACGGCAATTTCTCAAGGATGCGTGGACCGGTGCGAATGCCATGGCACCTGCTTCCATGTTCAATCTGCTCAAATTGCCTTATCGCGAAATTGTGTCTGCCTTCGCAGCCTTTTGGTTTCTGTTTGCCACTTCCTTGATGTTAGTTGGAATTAGCGCAGAGAAATATGACGGCGATGAGCCAAGTGATTGGTGGTCATATTTTCTCTTCTGGGCATGCCCAGGATTCGTCATTTGGGTTGTGAATTCAGCCGTACGCTGGCGCGAACAAAATTCATCTAAAAAATTCGATGTAAGTATTTTTCAACCAGATGGCATGGATGACGAGGTGCTCACCTTTCCGTACAGCAAAACAAATTTGATGAGGTATGCAGTATTGTTTGGGGCAACCTTTCTTTTTGGCATTTGGCTTCTCATCAACGCGGGCCGAGAAATGCACGATCCGTTGAAGTTAATTGTCTCATTAGTCTGCGGGTTCGTATTAATTGGAATTGGTGGGGCGGCCGCATTGGCAATGCGACAAAAACTCTTGAGTGATGCCCCAGGACTTATCATTGATCGCGATGGCATGACGATTCACCCACGAACGCCTCTTGGAATCTTCGTTCCATGGTCCGAAATTGCACAAATCAAACGAAACGGTCGATTCACAGAAACTTTCGCGCGCGAACCCGAAAAGTTCGCACCTGCGGGTGGTTATTTTCGCAAGTGGGCATTCCGCTTTAGCTTGAAGCGTGGGGAAGCGACGATCACCATCTGGCCGGAGCTTCTCGCTGTTCAATACGATCAGGCCGAGACTGACCAGTCCTGATAATCGAGTGTTAAACCCACAGATTGCCGTCTACTTAGGGTCAATCCGAGACTCCTATCATGAGTTCAAGTTGCGTTGGAAGGCCAGCAGATCTCAGCGCTAGACCGGCACATCCCCGCCCGCCGTCGTCCGGTGCAGCTTCCTCGGCATGGTGTCGTCGTAATCGTAACACGCGTAATGCATGGCCGCGCGGTTGTCCCACATGAGGACGTCGCCGACGCGCCACTTATGGCGGTAGATGTTTTCGTGCTTGGTTGCCGCGGCGTACAAGACATCGAGCACCGGTTTGCTTTCTTCCGCGGTCATGTCTTCCAAGCTGATGGTGAAATGCGGATTGACGAACAGCGCAGCGCGGCCGGTTTCGGGGTGGGTGCGGACAACCGGGTGGGCGCGCGGCGGTTTCACTTCGTCGGGGTTGATGCGTCGCGCGTCTGAGTGGCCGAGGCTGCGCTTATAGGTGGCCTGGCCGCTGTGCAGGGCGCGCATGCCTGTCAGTGTATCGCGGAGTGTTTCCGAAAGACCATCGAAGGCTTTGACCATGTTGCAGAACATCGTGTCGCCGCGCCCGTCGCCCGGAATTTTCAATGCATGCAGAACCGAGACGGCGGGCGGCATTTCGGCGTGGGAAATGTCGGAATGCCAGTAATCGTTCGGCGCGCCGGGCTTGCCGGGTTTGTTTTCGATGATCAACACGTGCGGGAAGCCGTCGACCGTGGCGCGGGTCTTCAAGGGATGCGGCTCGACCGGGCCGAACAACTCGGTGAAGGAAACCTGGGCTGCCGGTGGCACGTCCTGGTCCGGGAACACCAGAACCAAGTGTTCGTGAAAGGCGTCCTTGATGGCGGCCCCGGTGGCGGCATCCAAGTTCGCCAGATCGACGCCGGTGATCTCGGCGCCCAAGGCGCCGGAAAGAGGGGTTATCTGCATCTCAACATTCCTGTTTTTTGGCCTGTCTTCTCGCGATCAAATCAAAGGCAATGGATATCCGCGTGCCGCCGGTCTCGAACGGCACGGTGTGATGATAGACGTAGGACGGGAACAGCACCATCAGGCCTTCGGCGGGTTGGATGGCGCGGACGTCCGGTTGGGTTTGATTGTGGAAATGATCCGGCGGGCGGCCGAATTCTATCCATCCGGCGTGCTCGGCGGTCTGGGCAGCCTGGGCGGCCACAACGTCCGGCACCTTCGGGTAATACACCCCGCTGAGCCAGGCGGCGGGATGGATGTGCGGGATTTGATGGCCGGCGGCCTGCATGACGACGCCCCAGATGCTGAGGTCCAATGCGCCCGGCGCGTGGGCGGCGAAGGGATGGTCAGGATGGGCGCCGAAGGTGGTCCGGTAGGCATCAACCTGATCGCGGATGGCGATTTCGAGCGCCGCTATGGGACTCTCTCTGGATTCCGGTGGTTCTGATAGCAATTCGCCCGAATGCCGCGCTTCGCGGGTCGCGTGGCTTTGCGGCGCGAAGCTCAGTGACGGGTGGGTTTTCACGTGGTCGGACAAGGCTGTGTTGAAGTCCACCATGGTGGCGAATCCGTCCGGCGGGGTGATCAGGCTGTATTTGACGAAGCGTTCGAAATTGATCAGCGCAGCGGCGGCCTCAGGCTCACCGGCATCGAGTAAGGCGATGGCCTTGAAGGCCATCAGGTCGGTGTTGGCGGTATGGCTGGCGAGAAATTCATCGCAGACGGCGACGGCCTCGGCCGCATCCCCGCGTTGTAGGTGCAAGTCGGCCAGGTTGACGTGGGCCTTGGCGAAATCGGGGTCGAGTTGGATGGTGCGATCCAGGGCCTGGGCGGCTTCATCCAATTTGTCCATCTGCTGCAGCCCGTAGGCAATGTTGAGCGATGCGGCGGCATTGTCGGGCTGGGCGGCGAGGACGGTTTCGTAGGCGTCGATGGCGTCTTCGAACCGGCCTTGTTCCTGGAGCGCGATGCCGAGGTTGTAGCGGGCCTCAGCGAGGTCCGGCGCGTCAGTCAGCGCCTTTCGGCATTCATCCGCCGCCGCCTCGAAATCACCCAGCTCTTGCAGCACGGCGGCTAGATTGGTTCGCGCCTCCGGTGATTTCGGCGTGCGGGCGAGCAACGCCTGATAGGTGTCCGACGCCGCCGCCAGTTGGCCGAGCGTTTTTTGCGCATTGCCGAGGCCCTGTTGGGCGAGATCGTGGGCGGGGTTTGAATCCAAGGCTTGTGCGTAGGCCGCCGCCGCGCCGCTGGCGTCGCCGGCCAACTCCAACAACCGGCCCAAGTTGAAAGCCGCTTCTGCATAATTGGGATCGGCCGCCATGGCGGCGCGGTAGGCGGCTTCGGCCTCTTGCAATTCACCCGCATGCGCCAGCACGTTGCCAAGATTGGTTTGCGCTTCGGCGTGTTTGGGCGCGAAGGACACGGCGGAGCGCAACAGGTTGAGCGCGTCGTCGATAAGCCCGACCTGAAATGCGGCGACGCCCGCAAGGCTCAAGGCATCAACGTTTTGCGGGTCGGTACCCAGCGCTTCGCGGCAAAGATCAAACGCCGCGTGCGGGTCGCTGCGCCTGAGCGCCGCGCCGGCTTGGGCGAGCGGTTGCGCTGGCGTGTCGGGGCTCTCATTGACATATGAAGGAAGTGTGGGGACTTCGGGCACCAAGCGCGGTGCCGGGCGCACTTTCAGCGTCGGCTTCTTAACCCGGCGTTTCGCCTTCTTTGGGCGCGGCTTGGCTTTTTTGGATTTCTTCATCCGCCCTGTTTAACAGGGGTTCCGGCGGCCAGGCAATCGCCAGGCCGCCGGATAGTGGAGGGAGGAGGAGAGAAAAAGGCAGGAGAGAGAAAGCGAAAGTACGAGATTAACTTAGAGATGCGGGGTCATCGTCCGCAGCACACGACGGAATGCATCTGAGCGCAGACGCCGGGCTTTGCGTGTGTAATTGTCGATGGCGGCCGGATTGACGGTGCGGTTCGATGAATTAGCCAGGGCAATCATGGTGAAACTCCTTTGTGTCGGTATGTCGTATTGTTCTGTTGCGTCGAATATAACTATGTCCAAAAAATAATTAAATAGACAAAATATTATTAACATATGAAATAAATTCACTAAAAGAAATATACATCATGGCAGCGTGGTCATCGGGCAACTGTTTGGGTACGGCCTATTCGGGAGAGCGGATGGCGGCCTCGAAACCCTTGCGGTTTTTCTTGGCCTTGTTGACGGCTTCGCGGCGGGCTTGCGGGCGTTTATCATATTTGCCGCCCCACAAGATAATTTCGGTGAGGATCGGCGCCAGGTCGCGGCCCTTGTCGGTGAGCGTATAAAGATAGCTCCGGCGGTTATCCGGATCGCGCGACTTTGAAATAATGCCTTCGGTCTCCAGGTGCTTGAGCCGGTCGGCGAGGACGTTGGTGGCGATCCCCTCATCAATCTCGAGGAAGTCGCCGTAGGTCTTTTTTCCACGCACCATCATTTCGCGCAGCACCAGCAAACTCCAGCGGTCACCGAAGGTATCAAGGCCAAAAGCCAGCGGGCACCCCGATTGGCGCATCTTGTTTTCATTTCTCATTTTGACATTTTAAAAAAATATCTTGCAAAAAACAACTGGTTTATTTACATTCCAGCTCACTTGCAAAAAACAAGTTAAATGCTTAACCTCAACACACGAAAGGATCGACCCATGAAAACCTACGCAATCAACGCAGCGTTTTTAGCCCGGCTCAAATCAAAAGGTTTCAGCGCCGCCGGTGCCGAGGCGGTTCTCAAATCGATCTTGAACAATTCATCCGACCGCGCCACCGCACCGGCCGAATCCACCTGACCCTACTCACCCGACACAACTTACTTGAAAAGGAAGATCCCATGTCACAGAACGCATTCGTCTACACCGAAGTTCAAATTTCCGTCCCCTTCGCCGAAGCGCCTTGGAAAGAGGTCAACGCGGCGATCAAATCGCAACCGGGCTTCATCAACAAAACCTGGCTCTCGGGCGTAAAGACAAACTCGCTCGGCGGCATCTACACCTTTGATGGTGTTGAGAACGCCCAGAAGTTCGTCACCGGGTACTTCCCAAAGGAAGCCGGCGGATTTGGCGCTGCGCACAACACGCGCATCTTCGACGCCAACACCGTCAAGGACGCCAGCGTCGATATGGGCTCGCCGCATTTCGGCGTGGCACCGGCCCAAAAGCCCGGCGCCTTCGTCTACACGGAAGTGCAGATCAGTGTGCCGTTTGAGAAAGCACCCTGGCGCGACCGCAATCCGGTCTTGAAACAACAGTCTGGCCTGATTGCCAAGACCTGGTTGAGCGGGCTCCACACCAACACACTCGGCGGCATCGATGCGTTCGACACGCTGGAAAACGCCACCGCCTTTGCCTTGGAGGCCTTTCTGCAGACCGCGGCCAAGATGAACGCGGCCTTCTACACTCGCGTCTTCGACGCCAGCCTCACCGAAGCGGCCAGCCGGGATATGAACTCGCCGTTTTACACGTAGGCAGGCGATCAAATTGAACCGTTAGGCGCCGGGATTTTCCCGCGCCATCAAAAAAGGAATAGAGACATGACAACGATACTGAAAAATATCAAAGCCGCCGTTCTTGCGGCATCCCTCGCAGGATTAGGGTTTGCCGGCACCGCCAATGCCGAGGCGGCGAACACCAGGACCAAACTTCTAAGTGCGCATTTCGCGCCTCGCAATGTGGTCCAGGTCGAGGTTGGAGATTTCCACTTCAAACCGGGTCAGGTCTCGCCCCTTCATACCCATGACGCACCGGCCGTCGGCTATGTTGCCAAGGGCGGTATCATCTATCAGGTCGAGGGCGAGAAACCCCAAGTCCTGCGCGAAGGTGATGCTTTCTATGAGCCGACCGGCAAACGCATTCTGCGCTTTGATAATGTGTCGGCCACCGAGGAGGCAATTTTTCTGGATTTCAATCTCGAGCAAAAAGGCGAGCCGTTCATCGTCTTCGAGGAAAAACCCAAGCAGGCCATCGACCGGCGCACCTTGCCGACCGTCAAGTTGGCCAGCCAAATCGTTGACCAAGTCGATATCTACGCCAGCGAATTGGCACGCGGCAGCACGCTTCAGCTGAACGCGCACGTGCCGGCATTGGGGCTGGTCTCGGAAGGCGTTGTTGAGCTTCGCGTGAATGGCAAACAGACAAAACGCATTGTCGCGGGCGCGAGTTTTGCGCTCCCAATCGCTGGATCGCAGGCAACCATCGTCAATGCGTCCGCGGAAGTGCCGGCGAAGCTGGTCACCTTCCAGCTCATCGCACGCGGAAATCTCACCAATTAAACCTCATAAAAAAAGCCGGGCCGGTCGCAATCATGGTCGGCTCGGATAATTTCAAAGGAAAATACAATGTCACATTACATCTTGGTACACGGCGCCTGGGAAGGTGCCTGGAGTTGGGAAAACACCACGCCGGAATTGGAAAAACAAGGCCACCGGGTCACCGCGATCGATTTGCCCGGCAGCGTTGGCAACCAACAAGCCATCCCTGAGATCACCATGGAGGGTTATGTAAAAACAGTCGCCGACGTAATCACGGCGTTGGATCACAAAGTTGTCCTGGTCGGCCATAGCATGGCGGGTGCCATTATTTCGCAAGTCGCGGAACGGATGCCGGAGAAAATTGAGCGGTTGGTCTATGTCGCGGCCTTTTTGTTGAAGAACGGCGACAGCGTCTTGGAAGCCATGCAGCGCGACCCGGATGGCGAATATCTGCCCGCCCTGGTGTTCGCCGAAGACCAAAGCTACGCCATGGCGCCTGAGGCGGCGCTGCGTTCCATCGCCTTTCACTATGTTGATGAGACGAGTATCCAACACGCGCTGCCACGCATGGCCGAAAAACAGGCAACCCAACCGTTCATGGCAAAAGTTGCAGTGAGTGATGAAAGGTTCGGCTCGGTGCCGAAAACGTATATCCGCACCACCGATGACAAGATTACCTCGCCGGCGCTTCAAGATGAGATGGTTGCGAATTGGGAGGTTGATACGGTTCACGTGCTCGCATCCGGGCATTTCCCGGCGCTTTCCATGGCCAGCTCGATGCTTTAAACACGCTTCAAAATTTAGGGTGAAATCAGCGAAACAGCGGCTCTTCGCGGCCGTTGTTTTGCGTTCGGCGGCGACAACATTTGAACCGCGTGGGATTTCTCGATAAATTCCAACCTATCGATATTTGATAGAGCGGGATCAGCGATCATCATGTCCAAACCGGTTGTCGGCGTCAGTGCCAGCACGCTCTTGGTGAATGGCCAGTATCAAACCCAAGCCGCCGGCAGTCGGTATCTCGAAGCCATTACCGAGGTCGCCGGTGCCCAGTCGATGATTATCCCGGCCTTACCCCATTGCGTTGACCTGAATGAAATCATGTCGATCTGCGACGGGTTTGTATTCACCGGTGGCCGCGCCAACGTGCACCCCGATGAGTACGGCCACGCGGAAACCGAAGCGCATGGCGATTTCGACCGGGGTCGCGATGGTGTCGTGCTGCCGTTGATCCGTGCGTGCATTGATGCCGGCCAGCCGGTGTTGGGTGTGTGCCGGGGCTTTCAGGAATTTAATGTCGCCATGGGCGGCACCTTGCACCCGGAAATCCGCGACCTGCCCGGGCGCATGAACCACCGCATGCCGCCCGATGGCACCATCGAGGAAAAGTTCGCCCACCGCCATATGGTGCACCTCAACGAGGGCAGCCCGTTCATCCCGCTGTTCGGTGCCGATGAAGTGTTGGTGAATTCGCTGCACGGCCAGGGCATCGAAGAAGCGGGGCCGCGCGTCAGCGTCGAAGGTCACGCGCCCGACGGCACCCCCGAAGCGCTGGTCATCAAAGACGCACCCGGTTTCGCCATGGCTGTCCAATGGCACCCGGAATACAACGCCGCCAACGACCCGGTCTCAAAACCGCTGTTCGAAGCCTTCGGCCAAGCGCTCATGGCCTGGAAAAAAGGCATTGCGCACGCGGCGGAGTAGTTGGCCAACCTGCAGCTTCACTCTTTAGCGAATTCCCGATCACGCAATATGCGGCGCTGAATTTTGCCGGTGACGGTTTTCGGCAGCTCAGTCACGAATTCGATTTGGCGGGGGTACTTGTAGGGCGCGGTGACGGATTTGGCGAAATTCTGGAGTTCCTTGACCAGAGCGTCGGAGCCTTGAGTGCCGGCACTCAGAATCACGAAGGCTTTGACCACTTCGCGGCGGTCCGGATCGGGGCTGGCGACGGCGGCGCATTCCAGGACGGCGGGGTGTTCCATCAAGGCGTTCTCGACCTCCATGGGGCCGATGCGGTAACCCGCTGAATTGATCACGTCATCATCGCGGCCGTCATAGAAGAGATAGCCGTCAGCATCGGCGTAGGCGGTGTCGCCGGTGACGAACCATTCGGTGCCGTCAATAGTGGTGCGCGTCGCAATCGTTTGGTCGGGATCTTGCCAATAGCCCAGCATGATCTGTGGGTTCGGGCATTTGATTGCCAGCCGGCCGGGTTGATCAGGCCCGAGGAAGGTGTCGGTGTCTTCGGCCAGAATAGCCGCAATGGTGCCGGGCAGCGGCCGTCCCATGGAGCCGGGCTTTACTGGCAACGTCGGATAGTTCATCACCGTCATCAGGGTTTCCGTCTGGCCGTAGCCATCGAGCAAAAGCCCGCCGGTCATGTCCTGCCAGCGGATGACGACGTCGGGATTCACTGATTCCCCCGCCGACACCGTGAGCCTCAACTTCGAAAGATCGCGATCTGAAACATCCTCGCCGATGAGTTGGCGCAGTTCTGTCGCCGCCGCGCAAAAGACGCTGACGCTGTATTTCTCCAACAACTCAAATCGCGCCGCGGGCTCAAACGGCCCATCATAAAACAGCGCCGTCGAACCCGTGCTCCACGGCCCAAACAAAATAGACGTGCCGGCCTTCGACCAGCCGGTATCGGCGGTACACCAAATCGTGTCGTCTTCCGATAGCGTCAGCCAATACCACGCCGACACTCGCCAGGTGAAGATGGCTCGCGCCGAATGCAGCACGCCCTTCGGCTTACCGGTTGAGCCTGACGTGTAATAGAGGATCGCCGGGTCTTCGGCGTTGATGACGGGGGCATCAAAGGCGGCGGGTTGCAGGGGGACTTCGGTGTCGTAGTCGATCCAATCTTGGGTATTTCCGCCGACGCTGATCCGTGCCTTCAGGTCATGCCCGGGGCTGATCTTCGCGGTGTTCTCCGCCGTTGTGATTGCGGCCACGGCGCTAGCGTGGTTGATGCGGTAATCGATGTCGCCTTCGGTCAACATGGTGACGCACGGGATCGGCACACATCCGAGTTTCAGGCACGCGACGGTAACGATCTGCCAGGCCGGGATGCGCGGCAGCATGACGATGACTCGCTCGCCTTTTTGCACACCCTGGGCGCGCAGCAAATTGGCAACCTGGTTCGACAGCCGGGCGACGTCGGCGTAGGTGAGGCGCTCTTCATGGCCGCCCGCGTCGCACCAGATCAGCGCCAGCTTATCGGGTTCATCCGCCCATTTGTCGACCACATCGGTGCCGAAGTTGAAGGTGTCCGGCACGTCCCATTGGAACGCCTGATGGGCGGCTTCATAATTTTCCATCGGGACGCGTTGCATGGGAACGCTCAGCTTCCGAGAATGCGCCGCGCAATGGCCCAGCGGTGGACTTCCGACGGACCGTCGTAAATTCGAAACGCGCGGATTTCCTTAAACATCTGCGCGACCACGGTATCCGACGCCACGCCCAAGCCGCCCAAGACCTGAACGCAATTGTCGGCAACCCGGAACAGAGCTTCGGAGACGGCAGTTTTGGCCATGGATGATTGGTGGCGGCCCTGCGCACCTTTGTCCATGGAATCACAGGCCCACCATGTCAGGAGCCGCGCCTGCGTGAGGTCCATTTCATTGTCGGCAAGCATGAATCCGACGCCTTCATGCTTGCCGATGGTTTTGCCGAACGCCTCGCGGGTGCGGGCGTAATCCAAGGCAATATCATGCGCCCGGACCGCACCGCCCAGCCAGCGCATGCAGTGCGTCAATCGGGCAGGCGCCAGGCGGACCTGGACGTTGCGGAATCCTTCGCCAACGTCGCCGAGCACCTCGCTGGCCGGCACACGCAGATTGTCGAATTCAATTTCCCAATGGCCACCGGTGAAGCTGGAATCCATAGTGTCCATGGCGCGGATCATGTTGATGCCTTCGGCATCGGGTTTGGTCATAAACATAGTGGCGCCCGCCGTCACTCCATGGCCTCCCGGGACATTGGCCATGATGATCATCACGCCGGCGCCCTCGGCCCCGGTAATGAACCATTTGCGGCCATTGATGACGAAGTCGTCTCCGTCGGGCACGGCGGTGGTCTTCAATGTAGGGTCGGCGCCGGCCCCGCCGGGCTCGGTCATCGCAAAGCACGAACGGAACACACCGCCCGACAGCGGCCCCAACCATTTATCTTGTTGCGCTTCGGTGGCGACCCGGACCAACAGGTTCATATTGCCCTCGTCGGGTGCCGCGCAGTGCATGGCGACGGGACCCAGGGGCGAATATCCGGCGGCCTCCAAAGCAATCGCCGTGCTCACGTGATCGAGGCCCTGTCCGCCCCATTCGGTGGGCAGTTGCGGCACAAACAGCCCCACTGCCTTGGCCATGTCGTTCATCTCAACGCGCAAATCTTCCGTCGGCCCGTGCACGGTGTTCCGTTCATCCGTCTCATAAGGAATGATGGTTTCGCGGATGAAGGCGTCGATCCGTTCCTTCAGGTCTTGTTGGGGGTCGGTCAGGGTGAAATCGATCAATGGGGCCTCCTAGAAATATTTCTCATGGGCGACGTCGCCGGCGAATGCCAACAGGCCGTCGGCGGTCTCGCCGAAACG
Organism: Rhodospirillaceae bacterium; assembly: GCA_018665815.1. GTDB lineage: Bacteria > Pseudomonadota > Alphaproteobacteria > Rhodospirillales > Casp-alpha2 > UBA3470. The sequence continues at coordinate 61,873 of JABJBP010000021.1, read as the reverse complement.
CTGAAAGCGCGGGTCGTCGGTGGCGCCCTCGACAAATCTATTGAACAGTTGGCGAAAGATCACCGCGACCCGCAGCATAGCCAGCACACGATGGAAACGTAAATGCGTCAAATCAATGCCATTGATCGCCGCGTAGGCCTGGGCCATGGCTTCGCGGCTGGGGAAGCCATGGCCGGCAGTGGGCATTTGGTCCAATTCCGCCATCGCGGCGGGATCGCCGGCTTCGGTCCAATAGCTCAATAGCACGCCCAAATCCCATAGCGGGTCACCGCGCGTCCCCATGTCCCAATCAATCAAGGCAATGGGGGCGAGTGTCGTGGGATCCAGGATCAGGTTGTCGAGCTTGAAATCATTGTGCAGCAACGTCACCGCGCCGTCTTCGGGGACCCGCAGACCAAGCCATTCGGCCAGCATTTCGAGTGTTGCCGGTGCCGCCCCGCCCCAGGCTGCTTGGGCGCGTTTGGTCCAGCCCTTCAGGGTGCGAGCCGCAAAGCCTGCGGGATTGCCCAGCGTGTCGAGATCAACGGCGGCCGGATCGACGCCGTGAAAAGCCGCCAATTGTTCCGCCATCATTTGGCCCAGGCCGGCGCCAGCGTCCGGCGCCATTTGCGGCGGCATGGTGCCGCCGATCACCAGACCCGGGCGATATTCCATGATAAAGAATGGCGCGCCGATGACGGCGGCGTCATCACAAAAATGATGAGCCCGCGGCGCCAGCGGAAATTTCTTCCAGAGCCGCATCAGTATCCGGCTTTCGCGGCCCATGTCATTGGCGCCAGGCGGAATGGGCCCCATGGGTGGGCGGCGCAGCACCATGGGCGTTGCGTCCAGTTCAATCAGATAATTGAGATTGCCGAGCCCTGAGGAGAATTGCCGGGGCGCGGGGTCGGTGGTCAGCTCCCAACCGTTTGTGGCCAGGTGCCGTGCCAGTTCGCCCCAATCCTGGGTGATCTCGCCGGCGCCGGTCAGAAATTCGGCAGAGGATTTTGGTTCGTTCATGCATCAAGCCCGGGGCAGGTGTAATCGCCCGGCAGATTAATCCGGCGCAAGGCGCCTGTCACGACACCAGCGGCGCGGCGGTTGTCAGGTTTTCCATTTAATGAGAGAACTCTCCAAGTCGTTTCAAAATAGCTACAAAAGTGATCCATGAATTCTGATCATCGCATTGCGTCCGGGCTTGCCACGTTGGCCGCGAATGTCGTCGGAACCGGCGCCCCTGTCGTATTTTTGCACGCCAACGTCGCCGATAATCGCATGTGGCGTGCGCAAATGGCGGGCGTCGGTGAAAACAATCTGGCGATTGCCTATGATCGACGGAGTTTTGGCGAAACGCACGCCGGGACGGAGGATTTTTCCGAAGTCGCGGATTTGTTAGCGGTGATGGGCGCCTTGACGGACGGCGCGCCGGCAATACTTGTTGGATGTTCGCAAGGCGGCAGAATTGCCGTCGACGCGGCCCTTCGTTATCCGTCACGTATCGTTGGTTTAGTCCTGATTGCGCCCAACGTAACCGGCGAACCAGCGGCGGTTTACCCGCCTGACATCACCGGTGTGCTGGACCAATTGAAGGACGCTGAAGAAGCCGGCGACCTGGATCAAGTGAATGCGATCAAGGCTCGGCTTTGGCTAGATGGTCCGCTGGCAGCCGAGGGCCGAGTTGCGGGTCCGGCGCGCCAACTGCTTCTTGATATGAATGCCATCAAGCTTCGTTCATCACCGACCGGTTCAGACTTGGATGTCATAGGAGAAGTCCCGGCCTTTCACCGTCTGGGCGAGATCGAGGCGCCAACGCTTGTGATCTGGGGTGATCTTGAGTTCCCGCACATCCAAGATCGATGCCGTCAAATCGCCGCGGAAATTCCGAACGGGACGGGCCATGTGCTGGCTGACACTGCCCATCTTCCGAGCCTGGACTGCCCGGCCGAAGTCACGGATCAAGTGGTTGGATTTGTAAATCGCTTTTCGGATCGTCAGGGATAGGCAACTTTAAGCCGCGTCGCGCCGTTCGGCACCGGCGAATTCGGCTTTGCGGCGTCGGCGGTCGGGGCCGAAGAAGGCATCGCAGCGCACGAAAGGCCGGGTTTGGTCGATCACTGCGCAAATGCGCCGATAAATGGTCTCGGGCGAGACCGGCTTGGCCAAAAATTCCGACATCCCCGCATCGCGCGCCTGGCAGACGTGACGCATCTCCGAATGCGCGGTGACGACGATGACCGGCACGTAAGGATTGGGTGATTCTTCCGACCAACGGACTTGTTCGAGAAATGCCAATCCATCCAGATCATGGCTCCAATCCGACAAGATCAGATTGGGGGCCATCTGGGTGACGAACTCAAAGGCCTTAACGGGGTCAGCGGTGATCTCTACCTCGGAGACCCTGAATTCGCGGAACACCTGTTTCATCAGGCTCCGCATCAAGGACTGTTTCTCGAGAATCAGGATTTTGAGGCTGGAAATATCGTAGGCGGGCAATTGGCGGCGCCCGTCCGCTTTGTTGATGGCGTTCACTGCATCCCTCACTGTCAGACTTTTTTTAGGCTGCAGTTAAGTGAAAACTATGCCTATTTGACGCGGTTTTGACCTGACAACCTTACAAAGGCCTTACAGAAAGGTCATACGGGGGTATGTCGTCCGGCGACCATGTCGTCCGCCGCTGGCGATGCGACACCGCACTTGATAGGCAGGCAATCGTCGGGAAAATCTTGACGGATTTCGAAGTCTTCGGCTTTCAACCATGTCAGGAACTCATCAAGCCGTTCGGCGCATGCGCCTGGAATATCGTGAAGCACCACCAAGGCCCAATCGAGGTCCAGGCAATGCGCCTGGGCGCGCTCAAGCCAACCCACGGGATCATCCCAATCCCTAGGAATCGAATTCCAAAGCACACAGGTATAGCCGCCCCGTGTCAGCACTTCATAAGCGGTTTCATTAAGAAGGTGCGGCCCCAGTTTGCCGCCGCCGCCAAACGGCCGGAACAATTTGTCATCATGAACCGCCGTGCCCAGGCTGAATTGTGCCCGGATGATCTCGGCCCGCGCCCCATCGGGCGGGTCCAAGAGGCCCAGCGGCGTGCCATGAGTGTCGGTGTGATTGCCAAGCCAGTGACCGGCGTCGGCGGCGCGTTGGGCGCAGGCTTGGGCGTCAGGTCCGGCGCGGAGTTTCTCGCCGACCAAAAAGAAGGTCGCGAGAATGCCGTGGCGTTCCAGGATGTCGAGGACTACCGGCGTGGTGTCCGGGTCGGGGCCGTTATCAAAAGTAAGGGTAACGCGTTTCATAGCGCGGATGGTAACGTCCTACGCCGGGCACACAATACGGTATTTTTCAAGAAACCGTGGGTGATCAGGTTGGCTTGCGACGCCAATCCCATGGTAGATCGAACTCGGTCCGCGAAATACCCCGGCGGCCTCGCTTGGCCTCTTGTTCCTGGGTCGAGAATATTTTGGAACCCTTCGGGTCCACGGCGGCGAAACCAGCCTCGACCATTTGGGCGCTGAGATTGTTTTCGCCAACAAAACATTGGCCAAGGTAGCGCCCGCCACGACCCAGGCGGGCAATGCACTGGATCTCATTCTTTCGGGTCAATTGGGTCAAGCGTGTCCGGGCAAACCGGCCGCAGGCGTAAGCGACGAAAGGATGACGCCGGCATTTTTGGCCGAGTTCCGGCGCGTCGGCGCCGATCAAATCAACGATCCGCCCGCCCGCACAACCTTGCGGTGTGCGCTGGCCGCCAATGGCCAAGGTATCACCATCGATCACGCATGCCTGGCCTTGCACTGTTTCCATGGCGGCAGGCGAAACGTCGGGTGCGTAAGCTTGTTCTGTTGCAGGTTCGTGTACTTGTGCGGGTGACGGCTCAGCGGCCTGTCCATTTGATGCCCAGAATACTAACGCCACGCAGAACGCGGCGCCTAGTGCGCACCATCGGGGAACCGGTATGGATGTTGTCGCGGTGTGCATTTCAGCCAGATCCATCATCCTCGCGTGCACATTCGTGAATGCACTCTGGCGGGGTTTATGAAGGTTCGGCGTTGCTGGGGAATGAACGATTGGGGCGCTTCATGTTAACAACTGTTAACATGATTTCGAGATGATCAATTAAAGTAAAAACCCCCGGGGTTCGGCCCGAGGGTTTTTGTAGGGGATTTCGCAGCTAATGCCGCGACTAAATGCGTCCGATGGTTAACCGCCGAATTTACGGCTGTCACCGGGCTGCATGACAACGACATTTGTTGGGAAGTCACCCAGCGCAGCTTTAAACTGAGCCGGTGTGCCCTTCAACGGCTTGAAAGTGCCGTAGTGCATGGGCATGACCGTCTTGGTCTTTAAAAGATTTTTGACGGCGTAGGCGGCATGCGCCGGGTCCATGGTGAAGTGGCCGCCGATGGGCAGCAATGCCAGATCCGGTTTGTAGTATTCACCGATGAATTTCATATCGGCGAACACGCCCGTGTCGCCCGCATGATAGATGGTGTAGCCGGCCGGCTCGCCGCCGGGATGCATGGTTTCCTTGCCGTCCTTATCCTTGGAGCGGACTTCCGAGGAATGCTCGGCGCGGACCATGGTGACGGTGATGCCTTCAGCCGGTTTCACCGGACCTGACTTGTTGAAGCGGATCATTTGCTTGTAGCCGAGCCAGCCGAGTGAGGCGAAAGTGCGGCCCATGTCGGCGTTGATGAGTACCTTGGCGCCGCTTTGTTTGGCCAGAGCAACGGTGTCGCCGACATGGTCGCCATGACCATGGGTCACCAAAATCATATCGATTTTGCCGATCTTCGAAATGTCCTTGAGTGCCTTGGGCGTATTTGGGTTTTTCGAAATGAACGGATCGATCATGATTACCTTGCCTTTGGGCGAGGTGATCTTGAAGACCGCCTGGCCGTACCATAGAACATCGGCGGCGATGGCTTTTTCCGCGCTCATGGTGGCCAGCATCGCCAAGCCGGCGGCTGCGTATGACAATTTACGAAGCATTTGTCGGTCTCCCTGGTTGTAATTGTCCTTGCGAAGCGGCGCCACCTTGTTCGTCGGCGCGTCGTGCCACTTCCTTGGAATACTGTGGCCCACCGTACCCTTTCGGTGCAATGGAGAAATTAGTGGTACGCGGATCACGGTTGCTTGAACTGATTTCCGGCCGTACTGCTCAATTGACTTGGATCAAGGCCCCTGAACGGGGCCGGCGGTATCGTGGCGGTGTTCAATCCAAGAACTTAGGAGTTCCCCATGACCACAGCTGCTGTCATCGTCGTTTCCATCTCAACCGCCATTATGGTCGGATTTTTGGGGTTGTTAATGTGGGCAGAGAAGCAAACCCGTGATCTTGACTGATGCGGCCAGGGTGCGTGCAGCGCAAAACCTGGGGGAGAGTATGGAATTTACCTGGAACGAGAGTTATTCGGTCGGCAACGAGATCATTGATAATGATCACCGAGGCCTGTTCGATACGCTGAATTCCCTGGAGAGCGCGGCAAAATGGCCAAATCCCGAAGATATTGCCGTCATACTCGAAACCCTGATTAACTATACACGCACCCATTTTCAACGCGAAGAACGGCTGATGCGTGGCGTCGGTTACCCGGAATTCGATGAACATCAGGCTAAACATGACGCCTTCACGCGGAAGGTTTTGGCGATTCGGAAAATCTATCACGAAGACCCCGATAGCGTTGATCTTGTGAAGCTGGTGGAATTTCTGCGCGGATGGCTATTGCGTCATATCCTCGGGTCGGATCGCGATTACATCCCGTTTCTGGATGGCGCCGGCGAGGCGCTGATGGAACCGGCCGACGCGAGTGTCGGCGAGAACCTAACTCTCGAGGTTCAGGTGCCTGAGAAGTACATGGAAACGATCGCCCGTTGCGCAATTCTCTTGCAGAGCGGTGACGCGGAGGCGAGATCGTTGGCTGATTATGTCCGGTTTACATTCGACGAAATGGAACCCGATGAAGCGCGCAAGTTGGCGGCTGGCGTCCTCGCCGGGGAATAGGCGACGCGCTGCTGCTATTTTTTTCCACCGCTTTGTTTCTGCATCTTCGCCCAGGCATCCCTGAGGCCGATGGTCCGGTTGAAGACCAGGCGATCGGGTGTGGCGTCCGGGTCGGCGCAGAAATACCCCAAGCGCTCAAACTGAATCGTTTCCCCGGCGGCCACGTCGGCCAAGGCCGGCTCCAACTGGCAATCGGCTTGGACGGTTAGCGACTGGGGGTTGATGTCGTCGGCCATATCGCCCTCGGCGCCGGGGTCGGTACGGGTGAACAGATGATCATACAATCGAACTTCGGCCGGGATCGCGTGGGCAACCGAGACCCAATGCAGCGTCGCTTTGACCTTGCGGCCGTCGGGCGCATTACCGCCCCGGGTCTCGGGGTCGTAGGTACAGCGCAGTTCGGTGATATTGCCGGCCGCATCCTTGATCACGTCGGTGCACGTAATGAAAAAAGCATAGCGTAGTCGGACCTCGCGGCCCGGCCCCAGGCGGAAGAATTTCTTTGGCGGATCTTCCATGAAATCTTCGCGCTCGACCCAAAGTTCACGGGAAAACGGCACCACGCGTTTGCCGGCGCTTTCGTCCTCGGGGTTGTTGACGGCGTCTAACTCATCGGTTTCGCCCTCGGGATAATTCTCAATCACGACTTTTAACGGATCGAGAACTGCCATCCGGCGTAGCGCGTGTTTGTTCAGATATTCCCGCACGCAGTGATCCAAGAGCGCCATCTCAACAACGGAATCGCTTTTCGTCACCCCGATCCGGCCGGCGAAATCGCGTAAGGCCTCGGGCGGCAGGCCGCGCCGGCGCAGACCGGCCAAGGTCGGCATGCGAGGATCATTCCAGCCGTCGACGTGGCCATCGTTGACCAAGGCGGTCAGCCGGCGCTTGGATAACATTGAATAGGTCAGATTAAGCCGCGCAAATTCATATTGGCGCGGTGTCGCTGGCGTCGGCAGGTTTTCGACCAACCAGTCATAGAGTGGCCGGTGGTCTTCGAACTCCAGGGTGCACAGCGAATGGGTGACGCCCTCGATGGCGTCGGACTGGCCATGGGCGAAATCGTAAGTCGGATAAATGCACCAGGCGTCGCCGGTACGCGGGTGGGGGGCCCGCAAAATTCGGTAAAGAACCGGATCGCGAAGATTGATGTTGCCGGACGCCATATCAATCTTGGCACGCAGCACGCGCCCGCCATCGTCAAATTCCCCGGCCCGCATGCGGCGGAACAAATCCAGGTTTTCATCCGGTGTGCGGTCACGGTGCGGACTGTTGCGGCCGGGCTCAGTCAAGGTGCCGCGGTATTCCCTAATCTCATCGGCAGACAAGTCATCGACGTAAGCATTGCCTTCGCTGATCAGATGCTCGGCCCATTCATAAAGCCGTTCAAAATTGTCTGACGCAAAATAAAGATGATCACCCCAATCGAAGCCCAGCCACCGGACGTCGGCTTGAATGGCATCAATGAATTCCTGCTCTTCTTTTGCCGGATTGGTGTCATCAAATCGCAAATGACAGCGGCCGCCGAATTCTTCGGCAACGCCAAAATTCAGACAGATCGACTTGGCGTGGCCGATATGCAGATACCCGTTCGGTTCCGGTGGGAACCGGGTGACAACGTCGGTCCGCCCAGCCGCAACATCCGTGCTGATGACATCACGGATAAAATCGCCAGGCTGTTCGGGCGCGGTGTTTTCGTTGGTACTCATGCAGATGATTGTCCTTTGTCTGGCGCCTTAGTGCCAAAATTTCGCCCAACAGCCAAGTCCCGCGACGCTTATGCCGCTGAAATACACGAAATTCCATTTCGGCGTTAGCCGATATAGACGCGCGTTCGCGGGATGTGGACTGAAGCGGTCATCCCGATATTGAGTTCGCTTTCAATGATCAATTCGCCTTCGTGAAGTTCGATCAGGGATTTTGCCAGGGGCAAACCCAGACCGGTCCCTTCTTCGCGGCTGACCAGGGGGGCATGGATTCGATTGAAGGGCTTGAAAATACCTTCCATATCGTCGGGCGCGATGCCGCGGCCGATATCAGAGAACCGGATGGAGACATTGCCGTCATTGTCGGTGTTGAATGCAATCTCAACATGTCCGCCGTGGTCGGTGAATTTTACGGCGTTCGATAACACGTTCACGAAGACCTGTTTAAGCATCCGCTCATCGGCACGAATTGAAGGCGCCTTGTCCGGCAATACACCGGTCAGGCGAATGGTTTTGGCCTCGGCGTCGGGGCGCATCATTTCGATACATTCGTGGATCGCCGAGAGTGGGTCAATGAGCCGGTCATCGGGCTGATAGGCTTCCGCCTCAATTCGCGAGAGATCAAGAAGATCGTTGACGATATCAAGGAGGAAATGCGCACTTTTGTTGATGTCGCCGGCGTATTCAATCTCGCTGCCCGGGCGCATGGCCTGCATGCGGATCATATCTGAAAATCCCAATATGGCGTTCAAAGGAGTTCGCAGTTCGTGGCTCATGCCTTGCAGGAATTGAGTTTTCGCACGGTTCGCGGTTTCCGCTTCATCCCGGGCCTGACGTAATTCGCCGGTCCGTTCCTCAACCCGGCGCTCCAGATCTTCGCGGGCCTCGGTTAATTCCGTCTCATAGCGCTGCTGCTGGCGCTGCATGCGGTTGAAGGCGGCGACCAGATCGCCGAATTCATCGCGAACTTTCCAATCCACTGTTTCATGCGTGCCGCTTTGCTCTGCGGCCTTAATGGCGCCCAACAATCGCCCCATGGGGACACCAATGGTCCGCCAATTTGCGACCAAAGCACTGATCACGGCTGATACCAAAAGCAACACACAAAGAAGAGCACCTGAAATCAACCGCCGTTTGGCATTCTCTACAATTGTCGCGTCACCATGAATGATGATCAGATTGCCAATAACCTCGTCGCGGTCTGTAGATCTGAAGGTAATTTCATGTCTGTGTGTATGCCCGGGAATGTCAGCAAACTTGCCGGGCTTGCCGATCGCCGCAAGCGGTTTGCCCAACTCATCGTCAACCGAGGCGGCGACAACATCGCGATCAACCATGATCGCCTTCAAGATGACGTTGATGCGTTCGTTATCCAAATGCCAAAGCGATTCCGCAATCACCTCGCTCTGGCTTCTTGCCATGTCGCTTATACGGTTTTGAAGCTCGTTGATCGAGACGCGATAGGTGTAATATTCGAACAGGCCAAAGACCGTCAGCAAAGACAGCAATATCAATGGAACGTTAACTGCTAAAAATCGGGCCTGAAGGGTCCGCAGGCTTGGAAATAATTTTGTCCATGCACTCTCCCCGACCGGCTCGCCGACTTGCGAGGCGGGAGAAATTGAAACTTTTGGATTGTGCCCTTCATCATTCATTATCGTGGTGGCCTTGCCTTGGCGCCCAAGGGCTGACGGTTGAATGTGAATCCTGCCCGAACGCGAATCCCGCCAAACTTTCTTCCGTCACTCGATGGCCATCCTAGCAGCTTCGTAAAATTTCGGCCACGTCTCGGGTCGCGTCGATACACTCCTGAGATAATTTGGAATCTAACGCCGGGTTGGCGATCACGCCGGCTGCTGCGACCGCTTTCATGAAGACCTAACATTCGAGCCGGGTGGCCAGATCTTCTAAATTTTCGGCAACAATATCCCAGTCCTCTTCGGCGTTGAGATCAGTCTTCTGGCCGGCGCCGAACTCATAGGAGCGGGGAACGAACGCCGTGCGCATGCCGTGGCCACGCGCCGCCTTGAGATCGTAATTGTGACACGCGACAAGCATCACCTGGTCGGGCGCCGGACCCAGAAGTTCAATCGCCATTTCATAGATTTCCGGTGCCGGCTTGTAGCGTTTGGCGTTCTCCGCGCACAGGATGCAATCCCAGGGCAGATCCCCCAGCTTGGCCATTTGCGCCAGCCAAATGAAATCGCCGTTGGATAATGTCGAGAGCACGAACTTTGATTTCATTCGTTTCAAGCCGGCGCGCGAATCCGGCCAGGGCAGCGAGCGCGACCAGACCCGATTGAGGTGGTCAATTTCGGCCGCTGACAATGTTTCCAGGCCATAGACGGGCAACATGTCTTCGAGTTTCTCGCGGTATATCGCTTCAACCTTGGTCCATGGGCGCTCATCGGCGTTGACCGCGTCCATGGCTGGGCGGTAATGGCTTTTCCATTCGGCGGCAAAGGCCGCCCAATCCACATTCAGGCTTTTTCTGATATTCAACGCCTCGCCCTCGGCGATCATCGTACCGCGCCAATCGACGACGGTGCCGTAGGTATCGAAAACCAAGGCTTGGACGTTTGAGAAATCCATCACTGTATCTTTCTATCTATTGCCCGAGGTGGGTGTCCAGGAACACCGCGACATTGCGCAATGCCGCGTCCCGGGCCGCATGATTGCTGCCCACATGGACTTGTTTCTCGCCGGATTTGTATACGCTGTTGCGGGTGGTGACGGTGCGGACCTTCGACGAGGGATGATCAAATCCGTGGTAGGCGCCGTCATGGACATCCGCCGTTATCGATGAGCCGTTTCGCACCGCCTGTTTGACCAACTTCAGACAAGGCTTGGGTCGTGTCCAGTCGTCAGAACCGCCCAATTGCAGCAATGTTGGTACCCAGGTCACGTAATCGGATTTGTACAATTTCACGCAGCCCGGATAAAAAGCGATGGCGGCGCGGAAATCGTGAGCCAAGCCATCGGGCCGCTGTTGGGCGCCGGCGCGAATGGTCCAGAGCGCCGTCATGGCGCCGTTCGACCAACCCATCAGCACGATCTGATCGGGCCTGACGTCGTCACGGGCTTGCAGATAGGTCAGCGCCCCGTAAGCATCGAAGGGGCGTTCTCGGTAGGGCTGGACCGGCCGCTTTTCGAGCTTGCAAATGGACCGGAAGCCGCGTGGGTTAAAGCTGTCCGCTAACAACACCAGATGCTCGCGCGCCACCAACCAATTCGCCCAAAACTTCTCGCGCTTTTTCAAATACCCCTTCTTCGGTGTCAGCATGCCACCGCAGCCGTGCAACATCACGATGGCGGTAAACGGTCCGTCGCCTTTGGGGCGATACAAATGGCCGCTGAGCTCGGTCTTTTCAGGATTGGCACTGGCGAATAGAATTTTTTCCGACTTCGGCGATTTCGCCAGGGCCGGCGGTGTCGTGAGAGCAAACGCAAGGAGGCTCGCCGCCGCAATTAAATTGACGGTGGCGACGGGGCTCATCCGCTCAACGCCTGACACGCCCCCTGAATACGCCGGCAGGCTTCCTCCAGCTCTTCAGTGGACGCCGCGAACGACAGGCGGAAATGTGGGCTCAGGCCGTAGGCGGCACCGTGGACGGCGGCGATGCCGTGTTCTTCCATCAAATAGATGACGAAATCCTGGTCGGTCTCAATAACCTTCCCTGACGTTGTCTTTTTGCCGATGACGCCGGCGCAGCTGGGGTACACATAAAACGCGCCGCCGGGTTTTATGCAGCTCAGGCCCGGGCAGTTGTTCAAACGATCCAGCATCAAATCGCGGCGTTCCTGAAATGCGGCCGAGCGCTCGGCCAGGATATCCTGAGGCCCGCTCAGGGCTTCGATGACGGCGGCCTGGGTAATGGAACAGGGATTGCCGGTGCTTTGGTTCTGCAATTTGTGCATGGTCTTGATCAGCGGCTCCGGACCGCCCGCGTAGCCCATGCGCCAACCGGTCATGGCGTAGGCCTTGGAAACCCCGTTGACGGTTAGGGTGCGCTCAAAAAGCCTGGGATCGGCGGCGGCCGGCGACGCAAACTCGGCACCATCGAATAAGATGTGTTCATAAATATCGTCGCTCATCAGCATGCAGTTGGGATAATTCATTAAGACGTCGCCGAGCGCCCGATAATCATCCGCTGAGTAGACGGCGCCGGTCGGGTTGTTCGGCGAATTCAGCGCCAACCAACGGGCCTTGTCGGTGAGCAGGGTTTCCAATTCCTGAGGCGTCACCTTGAAATCGTTCTCTTCCTTGCATTCGTGGATCACCGGGATGCCTTCGGCGAACTTGGTCATTTCCGGGTATGACACCCAATAGGGTGCGACGACGACGACCTCGTCGCCGGGCTCAACCGAAGACATGATGGCGTTGTAGATAACCTGCTTGCCACCGTTCGACGCGATGATCTGGTCGTGGCTGTACTCCAGGCCGTTTTCGCGGCGGAATTTTTCGGCGATGGCGTCTTTTAACGCCGGCGTGCCGCCGACCGGCGTGTAGGCGGTCTCATCGCGCTCCATGGCGGCAATGGCGGCCTGCTTGACGTTGTCGGGCGTCGGAAAATCGGGCTGACCCTGGGTCAGGGAAATAATATCGTGGCCCTCGGCGCGTAACGCGCGTGCCTTTTGGGTGGCGACGGAACTGGCGGAAGTTTCAATGCGGGTCGTGCGTTCGGCAATATGCGTCATGGTTCAGGCCTTCGTTGTCGGAGCTTTCGATGCAGTGAAAGTTGTCTCAGTTAGGTAGCAGGATGAGGCAAGGTTTGAAAGTCGCCGTGATGCTTCAGATAGGGCACCAACCCGCCGGCGTCGACAATGGCGCGCACCGCGTCGGGCAAGGGGGATGCGGGGATTTCATTGCCGCCGGCAATTACAACGAGCCCGTTCGTCGATGCGGCGACCTCAATGTCGGCGCCGTCGCTGATCGCATCGGTGTCGCAGATTACCGGCAACAGGCTGTTGTTGATGGCATTGCGGAAGTAAGTCCGGGCAAAGCTCTTGGCGACGACGGCCCGGATGCCGGCGCCCAGGACAACCGTCACGGCAACCTCCATGGCCGAGCCGCAGCCGAAGTTCTTGCCGGCAACTAAGATGTCACCGTCCCGAACTGTCGCGGCGAAATTCGGGTCCCATGATTCCAGTAAGAAATTCCTCAGCACTAAAGGATCGAGTGTCTCGCGTTTACGCTGCGATTGGATGATCGTGTCGGTGTCAATGTCGTCGCCCAACTTCCGGGCCCGGCCCGTGGACAATGTGCTCATGATAATACTTCTCTCGGGTCCGCAATCACGCCGCGCGCCGCCGCCATGGCGCAACTGGCCGGCGAGGCCAGCCAGATCTCGGCGTTCGGGTTGCCCATGCGGCCCTTGAAGTTCCGATTGGCGGTGGAGATGACTGTCATGCCATCGGCGACGACCGAGCCGCAGGTGCCGCAGCACGACCCACACCCCGGCGTTTGAATGATCGCCCCCATTTCGGCGAAACCGGCCAATGTGCCATCGGCCAAAAGTGCCATGTGCACTTCGCGGGACGCCGGCGTAATCACCAAGTTCACGCCAGGGGCCGTGCCGCCGGCAGCCTCCAAAACACGGAGAGCATCATGGAAGTCCGACGCCCGCCCGCCGGTGCACGTACCCAAATAGACCATATCCACAACCTGGCCCAAGCCGGCCTCGATACCGACGACGTTGTCGACGTGATGCGGTTCAGCCAGCTGTGGTGCCAAGTTGGAAAGATCAAGATTGATGGTCTCGGCGTAGACCGCATCGATATCGGCGCTGACCGGCGCGTAAGCCTCGATGGTGCGGCCGGACAGGTAGGCGTCGGTTTTGGCATCGGCATCTAACAGGCCCGCCTTGGCGCCGCATTCCATCGACATATTGGCGAGCACGAAGCGATCGTCCATGGACAACTCCGCGGCACCAACGTCCGAAAATTCCAGTGCTTTGTAGGCCGCACCATCGGCGCCTAATTCCCCGATCAAGGCCAACGCCGCGTCCTTCGCCGAAACCCCCGGCGACAGGCAGCCTTCCAAATTGACGCGGATGGTTTCCGGTATCCGCAACCAGACCTTCGAGGTCAGCATGGCGCCGGCCAAGTCCGACGATCCAATACCGGTGCCGAAGCAATTCAGCGCCCCATAGGTCACCGCATGGCTGTCGGCGCCGACGACCAGGGCGCCCGGCCGGGCGCGGCCGGTCTCTAATATGAGTTGATGGCCGATACCTTCGCCGATCTCGTGCACGGCGATATTCTGTGCGGCGCAAAATTCACGGACGGTTTTCAGATGCCCAGCGGCTTTTTGGGTCGGTGGCGGGGCATAATGGTCGAGGGCGAACACCAGCCGCGCTGGGTCTTTGACCGCGTCGCCGCCCATCTGGCGAAAATAGTCTATGGCCATGGGCCCTGAGGCGTCGGTGCCCAACGCCGCGTCAACGGTGCAGATAACCGTGTCGCCGGCGCGCGCCTCGGTGCCGGACTTGGCGGCTAAGATCTTCTCCGCGATGGTCCGCCCTTGGCCCAAAATAATTACCCGAGTTCTTCGTCCAGCGCCTGGAATACGCGCCCAATATCCGCAACATCACTGAACAGGTGCGGGCTGAGGCGCAGCGAGGTTGAGCCGCGCAGGCTGATGTGAATGCCCCGTGTCTTTAACCTGGCTCCGATGTCGCTTGGTGGCGTTTGAGGCGGCCGCACGCCGATGAAATGGCCGACCCGATGGGCGTCGTCGGCCACTTGCCAGCCGCGTTCACGCGCCATGCTCGCCGCCGCCGCCGTCAGTTTGCTCAGCGTTTCCTGGATCGCCGCCGGCGTCCAAGCGGTCAATTGTTCCAGGGATTTAATCGACATCGGCAGATTGACGAAATTATTGCGCTCACCCATGTCGTAGCGCCGGGCGCCGGTGTTGAAATCGTCCGGGTATTCGACGGCGATGGCATCTGGCGCCGGTTCGGCCATGTTCCAGCGGTGCATTTCCAATGGCGCACCATTCTGGCGGTGCGGTGCGGCATAAAGAAACGCCAATGTGTAGGGGCAGAGCAACCACTTGTAGGCCGATGCGATCAGAAAATCGGGTTGAATGGCGGCGACGTCTATGGGCATGGCGCCGGCGGCCTGGGTGGCATCGATAACCAGCGCCGCGCCAACGTCGCGGCACTTTTGTCCGATGGCCATCAAATCCAGCTTCGCACCGTCCGACCAATGACACGGTGGCAGCGCGGCGATGGCCGTATCCGCATCGATGCAATCCAACACGTTCGGCGTCCAATTGCCGTCGTCGGGCCACGCGGCGGCACGCAGCTCAGCACCACTATCCTGGGCCAATCTCCGCCAGCTGAACAAGTTCGATGGGAATTGGTCGGTGATCACCACGATGTTTTGGCCGGTGGCGGCGGGCAGGTTTTTAGCCGCCGTGGCCGCGCCGTAAGACGTTGAGTTGATGAGCGCGACGTCATCGGCTGTCGCCCCGATCAGTCCGGCGAACAAGCCGCGCAGGCGCTCGGCCTCGGCCGGCGCTTCTGAATTGTCGATGGTCCAAGGGTGATATTTCCGGCCCAATGCCTGCACGCCGGCTTCATAAGTAGTTTTCAGGTGCGGCGCATGCGAGGCGCAGTTGAGATAAGTGATTCCGTCCTCGATGTCGAACAGGTGGCGTTGATTGTCGAGCGGCATTGTCATTGTCTCTCCTTGATGGCCCGCCAGAATTATCGGCGGCTGACTATAGGCGGCTCAGGGCGTGTCTCGCAAATTTGCCTGCTTGAGCACGTGTTCTCGGTACGCGATGAACGCCGTGGCAGCGAAAATCATGATGCCGCCCAACCAGACGTAGGCGTCAGGCACTTCGCCGAAAAACACGAACCCGAAGAACGCGACGATCAGCAAGCGCGAAAAATCGATCGGCATGACGACATGCGTCGGCGCCACCTTGAGTGATTGTGCCATGGCCATCTGGCCAATCCCGCCGAGTGTCCCCAACAATGCCAGCCACCCCAGTTGTTCCCAGCTGGGCCAGGTCCAATAGAATAATGCGGGGATCAGCGATAGGGGCGCCATGACCAGCGACATCCAGGCGGTGATCGTTACACTGGAATTTGTCCGTGCCATATCCTTGATCATCAGCATGCAGATGCCCCAGCCCATGGCTGAAAACAGCACCAGAACCTGGCCCGTGCCAATGTCCTGGAAGCCCGGCCTGAGAACGACAAAGACGCCTAGGAAACCACTGAGAATCGCCAACCAGCGCCGCAACCCGATACGCTCTTTGAAGACCAGCATGGCCAGCAAGGTCGTGTAGATGGGCGCGGTGAACCCTAGTGCCGTGACCTCGGCCAGAGGTGCTATAGTGATGGCGGTAAAATAGCCCAGCATGCACAAGGTATTGACGCCACCACGCGCGATCATCATGCCCGGACGGTCTGTTTTGAGGACCGACCAGCCGAGTTTGATGAACCAGGGGCCGATGGCGATCAGCGCGAACAGGTTGCGGAAAAAGGCAATTTCAAAGGGATGCATGTCGGCTGAGACATGGCGGATGGTGACGTGCATCATCGATATGAACAGCCCATAGACCAGCATCCAAAGGATGCCTTTCATGGGGTCCATGGCGGTGAGATTACCGTTCGCCTGGTTGGTCGAATGCGTGGGGTCTGTTGACATGATGCGGCGGCGACAGTAAGCCCCGTTCGCAACGTTGACAAACCCCAGCGACAGCGTTGACAAACATGAACCGAACGCCTAAGTTCCGCGCTCCGCTGGCCAAGGGGCCACGGATACGGCCATTTTGAGTTTAAGGGCAAGTGCCATGAAAGTCAGAAATTCGCTGAAATCAGCCAAGACACGTGACAAAAACTGTCGCATCGTGCGCCGCCGTGGCCGGGTTTACGTGATCAATAAGCGCAACCCGCGTTTCAAGGTCCGCCAGGGCTGAGAATACCCTAATAAAGCCCTTGGGCGTAACGACGGGAACCGCGCTTTTTGCGCGGTTTTTTGTTGACCGTTTGGTGGGCGCGCGGCCCCCGCAACAATTGCCGCGTAACATTTATGACGTTTCGCCCGTTTCATTTTGTCCATAGGGTTAAAGGTGAAAGCCGGAATGCCAACTTCGTTGGCCGGGTTCCCTAGGATAGACTGCGTCGCTGTAACATTGTCCCGACATCCCTGTTCAGGGACACAGGAGCCCCAGATGTCTACTCAAGATCAAAAGCTATCGCTGCCGATGACCATCCTTGTCGCCGGGTCCATGTGCGTGTTGATGGCGATGGGGCTGCGCGCCAGCATGGGGCTTTATTTGAAGCCCATGAGTGTCGATTTGGGCTGGGGCCGAGAGGTCTTTGCCTTGGCGATGGCCCTGCAAAATCTGCTGTGGGGCGTCTTTCAGCCGTTCGCGGCGGCTGCCGCCGACAGGTGGGGCGCCGGCCGGGTCGTTGCCGGTGGTGGCGCACTCTATTTCGTCGGCCTTTATATGATGGCCGAAGCCACCCAACCGGCAATGTTCCATCTCAGCGCCGGGTTGTTAGTCGGTATGGCGCAGTCGGGCTGCGCGCTGGCTGTTGTGTTGGGCGCCGTCGGACGCACGCTGCCCGAAGACAAACGCTCCATGGGACTTGGTGTCGTCACGGCAGCGGGTGCCGCGGGTCAATTCACCGTGGTCCCTATTGGCCAAGTTTTTCTTAGCCAATATGGTTGGTCGACATCTTGTTTTCTGCTGGCCGTCATGGCCTTGAGTATTCTTGTCTGCGCGGCGTTTTTGCGTGGCAAGCCAGCGGTTGGCACATCCGTGAACCAATCGGGCGAAGCCCCCGCCAGCATGGGTGAAATGCTGCGTGTCGCCCGGCGCCACCGGGGGTTCTGGTTGTTGACGGCAGGGTTTTTCGTTTGCGGGTTCCACGTCGCCTTCATCGGTGTCCATATGCCGGCGTTCCTTTCCGACCGCGGCCTGCCGGCGCAAGCCGGCGCATGGTCGCTGGCGCTGATTGGCCTGTTCAACGTCATCGGTTCAATGGCGGCGGGCTATCTCGGCGGGCGCTGGAGCAAGAAATATCTGCTCAGTATTCTCTATACCCTACGCTCCATTGCCATTTTATTGTTCATCGTGATGCCAATCACGCTGACCAGCGTCATGGTGTTTTCCGCTGCCATGGGGATCTTGTGGTTGAGCACGGTGCCACTCACCTCCGGCCTCGTCGCCCAAATGTTTGGCACGCGCTACATGGGGACATTGTTCGCCATCGTCTTTCTCAATCATCAAATCGGCAGTTTCCTGGGCGTTTGGCTGGGGGGATACTTTTTCGACACCTACGGCACCTATGACCCTGTGTGGTGGGCCGGCATCGTCGTCGGCCTATTGGCGGCGCTTTTGCACTGGCCGATAAACGAAGAAACCGTGCCGGAAGCCGCAAATGCCTGATGACGGATCGACTATGGCGTGCGAGAATACAGCCAACGGCCTAGGTCAAAAGCACTAGAACCGTTAAAAATTGAATTGAACGTCATTTCTCACTCAGAGGCCCCGCGCTGATGCTGATGCCGAAACCCGATAGTGATGTGATTGCCCGGCGCGAGGAAATTATCGCCGCCATGCGCTCCATCGTGCCGGGTGAAGGCGTGATTATCGATGACGATGAGCTTAGGGCCTATGACTGCGACGGCCTGATGGCGTACCGCCAATTGCCGATGATCGTCGTTTTGCCGAAAACCACCCAGCAGGTCTCGGACGTTCTCAAATATTGCCATGACAACGACGTGAAAATCGTTCCTCGGGGCGCCGGCACGGGGCTATCGGGTGGCGCGTTGCCGTTGGCCGACGCGATCACACTGGGGCTTGGCAAGTTCAACAAGATTTTAGAAACCGATTTTGAAAACCGCTGCGTCGTCACCCAGCCGGGCGTCACTAATCTGGCCCTGACCCAGGAAGTTGAGCACGCTGGATTCTATTATGCGCCCGATCCGTCCAGCCAGATCGCGTGTTCCATCGGCGGCAACGTTGCGGAAAACTCCGGCGGCGTGCATTGCCTGAAGTACGGCCTGACGACCAACAACGTGCTGGGTGCCGAGATTGTGCTGATGAACGGCGATATTGTCAGGATCGGCGGCAAGCATCTGGATGCCGGTGGCTATGATGTGCTGGGCGTGATCACCGGTTCCGAAGGGCTGTTGGGGGTGATTACCGAGGTCACCGTTCGTATTTTACAAAAACCGGAAACCGCCAAGGCAGTGTTGCTGGGCTTCGACAGTAATCAAAAAGGCGGCGATTGCGTGGCTGCGATTATCGCCGACGGAATTATTCCGGGCGGCATGGAAATGATGGACACCTTCGCCATCCAGGCCGCCGAGGAATTCGTTCACGCCGGCTACCCGCAAGACGTGACGGCGTTGTTGATTGTTGAATTGGATGGGCCGGCGCCCGAGGTCGAGCATTTGATCGGCCGGGTCGAGACGATCGCGCGCCAGCAGAACGCGCGCTACGTTAAAGTCAGCGAAAGCGAAGACGAGCGCCAAAAATTTTGGTCCGGGCGGAAGGCCGCCTTTCCAGCCGTCGGTCGTTTGTCACCCGATTATCTTTGCATGGACGGCACCATCCCGCGCGGGCAACTGGCCTATGTGTTGACCCGCATGGAGGAATTGTCGGAAAAATACGGCCTCCGGGTTGCCAATGTCTTCCACGCCGGCGACGGCAATCTGCATCCGCTGATATTGTTTGATGCGAACGTGCCCGGTGAATTGGATAATGCTGAAAAATTCGGTGCCGATATTCTCAGGCTGTGTGTCGAGGTTGGCGGCGTGTTGACCGGCGAACACGGGGTTGGTATCGAAAAACGCGATTTGATGGGCGAAATGTTTACAGAAGACGATATGAAACACCAACAGCGCTTGAAATGCGCCTTCGATCCCGGCCACCTCCTGAATCCCGGCAAAGTCTATCCCATACTGCATCGCTGTGCGGAATTGGGTAAGATGCATGTCCACAACGGACAACTGCCATTCCCCGAACTCCCCAGATTTTGATGACATGACGGATAATTTAAAAGCGGAAAACGAACAACAGGTCCTCGACGCGGTCAAATCGGCAGCGTCCGATAAGATTGCCTTGGACGTCCGGGCGAACGGATCGAAAGCCGGTTTGGGCCGGGCGACCGATATTGGCCACGTGCTGGATGTATCGGGGCTTGGCGGCGTCAATTTTTATGAACCCGCCGAACTGGTGCTCAGCGCCGGTGCGGCCACGGGGGTGGCCGAAGTTGAAGACTTGCTGGCGGACAAGAGCCAGCAACTGGCATTCGAGCCACCGGATTTGGGTCCGCTTTTGGGCGGCGAGGCTGGGCAGGGGACTTTGGGCGGCCTAGTGGCGTGTAATCTGGCGGGCCCCCGGCGCGTCAAGGCCGGTGCCGCGCGCGACCATTTTCTTGGCTTCAGCGCGGTCAGCGGGCGCGGCGAAGTGTTCAAGTCTGGCGGGCGTGTGGTCAAGAACGTCACCGGATTTGATTTGTCGAAGCTTATGGCTGGATCGTACGGCACTCTGGCGGTGATGACGGAATTGACGATTAAGGTTTTGCCGGCGCCCGAAAAGATCCGCACCGTTTTGATTTCGTGGGCCAAGGACGGCATTTACGACCACGGTGGCGTCAAGGCGATGACCGACGCTATGGCCAGCCCTCATGAAGTGTCGGGCGCCGCCCATATGCCGGCAGGCATCGCCGAGCGTTCGTCAGTCAGCTATGTCGGCGATAGCGGCCGCGCGGTGACGGCGCTCCGGGTCGAGGGGCCGGAACCTTCGGTGGCGCATCGATGTGAAGCCTTGAAAAATTTGCTTGGCAAATATGGCGACATTGAGGAACTGCATACTCAAAATTCGACCGCGTTTTGGTGCGATGTTCGCGACGTGCAGTGTTTCGTCGAAAATCAGGACCGCTACATCTGGCGGGTTTCGGTGCCGCCGACGGAGGGCTCGCGCGTTGCCCTGAAAATTCTCGAAGGACGCCCCGGCGAGGCGCTTTATGATTGGAGTGGCGGATTGATCTGGCTGGCTTTGGCACCGGCCCCCGACGCCTGTGCTAATATCGTCCGCCAGCACGTGGCGGCCGTTGGCGGCCATGCCATGCTGATGCGTGCGCCGGCTGACGTGCGGGCCCGGGTTCCGGTGTTTGAACCCCAGAACGGGACGATGGCTGACATCACCCAACGCATTAAAGAAGGGTTCGACCCCCACGGCATCCTCAATCCGGGACGCATGTACGAAGGGGTTTAGAGCCCGTGCAGACGAACTTCACTCTGGCTCAATTAGCTGACCCGGATATTTCCGCCGCCAACGACATTTTAAGAAAATGCGTGCATTGCGGGTTTTGCACCGCGACGTGTCCGACCTATGTTTTGCTGGGCGATGAATTGGACAGCCCGCGCGGCCGCATCTATCAAATTCGCGAAATGTTGGAAAGCGATCAGCCAGCGAAGCCGTCCTTGGTCACCCATGTGGATCGCTGTCTGAGTTGTTTATCGTGTATGACGACATGCCCGGCGTCCGTCAATTACATGCATTTAGTCGATCACGCCCGCGCGCGGATTGAAAAAACCCATACCCGGCCGTTGGCGGAACGTTTGCTGCGAATGGTCCTCGCTGCCGTTTTGCCACATCCGAAAATCTTCCGGTTGTCGTTGATTGGGGCCTGGTTTGCGAAGCCGTTCGCCGGGCTGTTACCGGGGCGGTTGAAAGGTTTGGTGTCGATGGCGCCGGCCCGTATCGCCGGGCTTTCCGACGTCGATCGGCCGCAGGTGTTTCCAGCTATTGGGAAACGCCGGATGCGTGTCGCGTTGATGAACGGCTGTGCGCAACAAGTGCTTAAGCCGGCTATCAACGAAGCCACGGTGCGGCTGCTGACCCGGCATGGCTGTGAGGTCATTGTCTCGAAAGGTAGCGGATGCTGTGGTGCGCTGGTCCATCATATGGGTCGCGAAGGCGCCGCGCACGGGGCGGCGAAAGCCAATATCGCGGCGTGGGAAAAACTGGGTGTCGATGAAGGCGGCTTGGATGCCGTCGTGATCAATGCGTCGGGTTGCGGCACGACGGTTAAGGATTATGGTTTCATGCTACGCGACGACGCCGATTGGGCACACCGTGCGTCCTGGGTCTCGGAACGTACCCGCGACATTACAGAAGTCATGACGACGTTGGGTTTGGGTGATCGGGTGATTGATGAGGCCCCCGCCGTTGCTTATCACTCGGCGTGCTCGATGCAGCATGGCCAGCAATTGACGGCAACGCCGAAAGATCTTCTCATGGCCGCGGGCTTCGAGGTCCGCGAGCCACGGGAAGGGCATCTGTGCTGCGGATCGGCCGGGACTTACAACATCATGCAGCCGGAACTGGCCAACCAGTTGCGAGAACGAAAACTCGGCAATCTAAAAAACACCGGTGCAGATATCGTGGCAGCAGGCAACATTGGCTGCATGGAACAATTGACCGCTGACGGCGGACCGACTGTCGTCCACACGGTTGAACTTCTCGATTGGGCGACCGGCGGGCCGCGGCCGGCTGGAATTTGAGCGAACCTCCCGCATCGGCATATGCATGGTTGAAGGCGGACAAATGCGGTGCCTTTTGATATGTTTAGGTGATGATGAGGGAAACCCTGTTGAAACGCCTTGGCGTGCTGTTGATGGTCATACTGGTCCTGATGACAGGAGTGGTCACCGGCACGGTCCGCGCCGATCAAACAGATTCCAAGCTCGATGGTCTCTTCCGGCAATTGCGCGCGGCGTCCGAACCATCCGCCGCCCAGCAAGCCGAAGCGAGCATATGGCAAATTTGGGTGCACAATGGCGATCCGGAAGTGGACCGTCGTATGGCCATCGGTATTTTGTCTATTAACCACGGGCAGTTGAACCGTTCACTGGCGTCATTCGATAAGATCGTCGATATGGCGCCAAACTTCGCCGAAGGCTGGAATAAGCGCGCCACGGTGCATTATTTGATGGGGAATTATGACGCCTCGGTGAACGATATCCAAAAGACCTTAGCGTTGGAGCCTCGGCATTTCGGCGCGCTTTCCGGCATGGGGCTGATTTTCGATGCCGTCGGCAATGGTGCTGCCGCCGTCCGGGTCTGGGAGCGTGCCCTGGAAGTCCATCCGCATATGCAGGGCATTGTTCCGCGCCTCAAGGAATTGAAGCGAGAGTTGACCGGCAAGCCTACTTAATGACTATTTATGTGGCGCGGGCCGGCGGCCTGCGCTGAAGAAATGCGAGAGGACGAGCGAAGAATGACGGCGGAACCTGTCGAACTGAGTGACGATCTTCTGAGTGAGCTTCGCGGCATTGTTGAGCAGCGATTGTCGACATCCGAGGCGATCCGCGAACAACACGGTCACGACGAATCGTATCATCTCGGCCATCCGCCGGGCGCTGTTGTCTTTGCCCATTCCACCGAAGAGGTCAGTGCCGTGGTCAAGGCCTGCGCGGCGCGCGGTGTGCCGGTGATCCCGTTTGGTACGGGCACTTCATTGGAAGGCCACGTGGCGGCGTTGCACGGCGGTGTTTGCATTGACCTGTCGCAAATGGACGCGGTCATTCAGGTCAACGCCGAAGACATGGACGTCACCGTTCAACCCGGCGTTCGGCGCAAGCAGCTGAACGAATATTTGCGCGATACAGGTCTGTTTTTCCCCATTGATCCTGGCGCCGACGCGTCGCTTGGCGGCATGACGGCGACGCGCGCATCGGGGACCAATGCGGTACGCTATGGGGCCATGCGCGAAAACGTCTTGGCGCTCACCGTTGTCATGGCGGATGGGCGGATTATCCGGACCGCGCGCCGGGCCCGGAAATCGGCTGCCGGCTATGATCTGACGCGGTTATTTGTGGGTTCCGAGGGGACACTGGGTGTGATCACCGAAATCACACTGAGGCTATATGGCATCCCCGAAGCCGTGTCGGCTGCCGTGGCGTCCTTTCCCGATTTGGAGGCTGCCGTGAACACGGTCATTTTGACCATCCAGTCTGGCATTCCTGTGGCCCGCGTTGAATTGCTGGATGATGTGCAGATGGACGCCGTGAACCGGTATTCGGATCTTGATTATCCGGTACAGTCGACGTTGTTTTTCGAGTTTCACGGCACGCCTTCGGGCGTCGAGGAACAGTCCGCCATGGTCCAGGACATCGCCAAGGAATTCGGCGCCGCGGATTTTCAATGGACAACCAAGGCCGAAGAACGGACCAAGCTCTGGCAGGCCCGCCATGATGCCTATTATGCCGGCTTGGCCTTGCGGCCGGGTTCCAAAGGCATGGCGACGGATGTCTGCGTGCCCCTGTCACGCCTGGCTGAATGCATCGTCGAGACACGCAAGGACATCGATCAATCGGGATTGATCGCACCCATTGTCGGCCATGTCGGGGACGGTAATTTTCACTTGGTCCTACTGATGGATCCTGATGACACTGACGAAATTGCCCGGATCAAGGCGTTGAATGAACGGATGATCATGCGGGCGATTGCCATGGATGGGACGTGCACGGGCGAGCACGGCGTGGGGTCTGGGAAAATTGACTTCCTTGTCGCTGAACACGGCGAGGCCGTCAGTGTCATGCGAGCGATGAAAATGGCGCTTGATCCGGACAACATCATGAACCCTGGCAAGATTGTTCGCATTTAATCGACTCGAATTTCACAGGACTTTTCCATGACTGACTTCGATCCCAATCAACCACAGGCCTTCCTCGACGCGCTGATGCGCGCCGCCATCGCCGCTGCTGATCCATCGAAAGCCGTACCGCCGCATTTGCCCGCACCACCGAAAGGACGCACTGTCGTCATCGGGGCTGGCAAGGCGTCCGCCGTGATGGCCAAGGCGGTCGAGGACAATTGGTCCGGCCCCATCGAAGGGCTGGTGGTCACGCGCTATGACTACGGCGCGCCGTGCAAACATATAGAGATCGTTGAAGCCGCTCATCCCGTGCCTGATCGGGCGGGACGCGATGCGGCGGGGCGGATGCTCGAAATCTGCGAAGGTCTTGGTCCTGATGGTCTGTGCATCGCGCTGATGTCCGGCGGTGCGTCGGCGTTGCTGACCCAACCGGCCAACGGCATTTCCTTCGAAGACAAACAAGAGGTCAATCGGCTGTTGTTACGCTCCGGCGCAACGATCACCGAGATGAATTGCGTCCGCAAACATCTGTCGGCCATCAAGGGTGGGTATTTGGCCCGCGCCATCGCACCGGCAAGGGTCGTTTCCTTGCTGATTTCCGATGTGCCGGGTGATGATCCGGGGGTCATCGGGTCGGGGCCGACGGTTCCGGACGCGACGACTTATGCCGAAGCGCTTGGCATCGTCGAAAAATACGCAATCGCGTTGCCGACGGCAATCCGCGCGCATCTTATCCAGGGCGCCGTCGAGACTCCTAAGCCGGGCGATCCTATATTTGCTGACGCTGAAACCCGGATCGTCGCGCGACCACAAGCTAGTCTTGAGTCGGCGGCGGACGTTGCACTGCGCGCCGGCGTGACGCCGGTTATTTTAGGTGACGCCTTGGAAGGCGAAGCCCGGGTTGTGGCCGCCGAACATGCCCGCCAAGCCATGTCTCTAAGGGTTGCTGAGGGCGTCAATCAATTGCCGATGGTTCTGCTTTCCGGCGGGGAATTGACCGTCACCATGAAGGGTGACGGGCGTGGCGGGCCCAATGCCGAGTATATGTTGGCGATGGTGCCGGCGCTCAATGCCGATCCGGGTATCCATGCGCTTGCCGTTGATACGGACGGCATCGACGGATCGGAAGACAATGCCGGCGCGATCATCGGGCCCGAGACATTGTCACGCGCTGCCCAACTTGGTGTGGATCCATCTAAATATCTAGAAAACAATGATTCTTATCATTTTTTCAAGGCCTTGGATGATTTGGTTATGACCGGCCCGACCTACACGAATGTGAACGATTTTCGGGCCGTGCTGGTGTTGTCCTAGGCGGGCAAGGACACTAGAGTCAGGCCTCTGGCCCTAGGTTTCAGCCGAACTTCTGGATTGGTGACGTGAAGAAATTTCTCAGTTTATTGGGTGGATTGGTCCTCCTCGTCGTGGCGGCCGTTCTCATCGGCCCCAACTTCGTTGATTGGAACGCCTACAAAGGTCAATTGTCGCAACGCGTGATGGAAATGACGGGCCGCGAACTTCTGATCAATGGCAATGTCCGCATCGAGGTTCTGCCCGCACCAGCACTCGTGGCTGAAGATATTTCATTCTCCAATCCCGATGGCGCGGCGTCACGTCACATGGCTACCATCAAGTCGGTCGAAGTCAAGGTGGCGCTCGGCCCCTTATTGGGCGGCCAGGTTAAAGTTGAAACAATCAGAGTTATTGACCCCGTCGTTCATTTGGAACGCCTGTCTGATGGTTCGAGCAATTGGGACTTCAAGCCGGTTGAAAGGAAACCTGCGACGGCGACCGAACCGTCCTCCAACACTGCATCTAAAGAAGATTCTCCCGTATCCTTGCCGGCGATCGCCCTTGAGGACATCCAAATCAAGAATGCGACGTTGGTTTACCGTGACTCGATTACCGGCACGTCGGAACGGTTTGAGAAATTTAACGCGAAAATTGGCGCAGCCTCACTGAAGGGCCCGCTGAATACTACGGGGTCCGTCGTCATCAAAAGCGTTCCGCTGAATTTCACCGTTGGCGTCGGTGAGATTATTCACGGGCGCACCGTGCGGTTAACGGTGCAATTAAATTCGCCTGTGGGTGGGTTCGATTCTGTGCTTGGCGGCACGCTGGTCAATCTAGAGACGGAACCGAAATTCAAGGGAACTGTGCAGGTGGGGGGCACTGATTTGGCCGCCATATTGATAAAACTGGGCGGCGCGGCACAGTCCCAAATCTTGGCTCGGAATTTTGATGTGGCGGGCGAATTGAACGCAACGGCCAAAATTATTGATGTTCAGGAACTTAGCGTTGCGTTTGGTTCGGTCCGTGGCAAGGGCGATATCCGTGTTGAAATGCCGGAAAAAACCATTGTCGGCGGACACTTGGCAATCACGAAGATCGATGCGAATGAATTGCTTGCGCCTCCCGCGAAAAGCACAGAGCCGATGAAAATGGCGCCTACGGGCGCGGCACAATCTGACACCAAGTCATTAAAGATACCGGACAATACGGCTGGCGGGGCTGCGCCGCTAAAATTCAATATACCGAAAGATATTGAGGGTTCTTATACTGTTAACGTCGATGGCATTGATTACAATAACGGGCTCATACGCGATCTGTTCATCAATGTTGGCGCGAAGGCCGGTATTGTGGACATTACCCAGGTATCGGCGCAATTCCCGGGTGGTTCGGACATCACGCTAGATGGAGAATTTCAAACCCCGGATGGCGTGCCGACGTTTAACGGAAATATTGATAGCACGGTCAGTGATCTTCGCGGTGTATTGAAATGGTTGGATGTGAAACTGCCGGGTGTGCCGGCGGACCGGTTACGGAAATTGGGCATCAAGGCCGCGATATCAAGCACGCCAAAGCTCCTGGCGTTCAAAGATATCAAAGTAAACTTCGACAGTTCGAAGTTGACCGGTGGCGTGAACATCGCAAGCTTCGATCGGCCGTCGTTTGGTGCGGCCTTGTATTTGGACCGGATTGACCTTGATGCCTATTTGCCGCGGCCTAAAGGGAATGGCAAGCCAGTACCAGCGGCCAAGAAGAAGGCTTCGGACACGAACAAAAAAGGCACTGTGAAGGTTAAAGCCGAACCTGATAATGCCGCCAATCCGCTGGCCGCCCTCAGCGCGCTTTCCACCTTTGATGCCGATCTGATTGTTGAGGTTACAAATCTGGTATATGGCGGCAATCCGATCAAAGATTTGAAGCTCGACGCGACCCTCTATGGCAGCAATCTTGATATTGAAAATTTCAGCATTGCTAAGGCTGTGGGCGCATCGCTTACCATCAAAGGCAAGCTGAATGACCTCGATGCCATTCCATCGGCGAAAGAGTTGTCCATCGACGCAACCATTACCGATTTGAACCGGCTGGCGAAATTGGCGAAAACCACTTTGCCCAAGGAACTCACGAAGCTCGGCACAGTCAAAATTGATAACCGGCTGAACGGCAATCTGCTTCGTCCGTCCGTGAACATGACGACTAAAGTCGCGGGTGCGGTGATCGGCGTTAGAGGCCGGGCTTCCGTGTTGCCGATTTCCGATCTGTTGGATGCCCGTGTCACGGTCAGTCACAAAAATGCGGCCAAGCTGCTGAAACGATTTCAGATCGGATATCGCCCCGCCGGTAAGATCGGGTTGTTGAATTTCAGTACTGATGCCAAGATTTCCCCCAGCCGCGTTGATCTATCAAACGTCAAAGCGACAGTTGGAAAAGTTACGGTTCGCGGCAAAGGGAACGTTGCCCTTGGCGGCGCCAAACCTATCATTACCGCGAACTTGAAAAGCAATGCCATCGACATCAAGCCGTTCTTACCTGCCGAACGCCGCGCAGGTCTTGAGCGCGCACTGCAAACCATTTTGCCGGCTGCTTGGCGACCCGTGACGCAGTCGCCCGCGGCACCAGGCTCGCCGCTTCGCCAACACGCGGCGGCAAAAATATCTCGTTGGCCGAAAGACAAGATCGATCTGTCGGTGCTTAATGAATTCGACGCGGATATCACATTTGAGGCCCCGGCCATCATCTATGAGCGCTACTTGTTTGAGAAACCGGATGTCGCGGCGACATTGAAGAACGGGACGCTGAAGACAAGCCGCCTCAGTACCCAGACGTTTGGTGGCAGCCTGGGCGGTAGCGCGGAAGTGACGGCCGGCGGCCGCCACCAAGTCAAAACCCACCTCAAGGCCGAGAACATCGATATCTCACAATCGTTGACGGCGATCACCGGCGAGGCCATGGCCAATGGCCGCATGAACCTGGATTTCGACGTCAATACAACCGGGCAAAGCGTGTTCGACTTTGTGGGCGGGCTCGGCGGTGTTGGTTCGGTCAATCTTTCCGACGTTGATGTGCGCAAGGCCGGCAAAGGCACGATGATGGCGGGCCTGTTGGGGCTACTGACGTCGCTGAACCGGCTGGGCGGCGCCAAGGCCGATGACCGTGCCGCCATGAGCGCCAATTTCGATATCAAAAACGGCGTGGCCGAAACATCGAATTTGAAATTGACGTCGGCCTATGGCAACGGGACCGCCGCTGGCAATATTAACCTACCGAACTGGACCATCGACATGGGTGGAAAGGTGGAGTTGGCGCAAAGCACGTTAACCAAAATTCTCCGCGCCAAGGTCCGTGAATCACGCCAGGCCGTGCCCTTTGCCATCAAGGGCCCGCTTGATGCGCCGAACGTCAAGGTTGATACGGGGGCGCTGTTGGGCGCCGGTATTCCCATTCCCGGCGCCGATGCCTTACTCAACAAAGCCCCGAAAGGCGTCAGCCGAATTCTGAAGGGAATTTTGGGGGGCGTGACCGGTCAAGAATCCCAAGATCAGCCACCTTCGCCACCGCCGGCCTCAGGCAGCCCACCGGCGCCCGCCGACACGCCGCCGCCGCCACCGCCGAGCGAGCCACAGCAACAAATTAAGCCTCAGGATTTGCTGAAAAAACTGTTCAAGCTTTAGCCGCCGTCGAGATGACCGCGCCGCGCCGCGCTGATGGATTTCTCTAAGACATAAACCCGCACAGCGCTGGATAGCGCCC
The DNA here is from genome assembly GCA_018665815.1 of Rhodospirillaceae bacterium. Lineage (GTDB taxonomy): Bacteria > Pseudomonadota > Alphaproteobacteria > Rhodospirillales > Casp-alpha2 > UBA3470. The sequence goes on along the minus strand of JABJBP010000021.1, from coordinate 32,507 downwards.
CGGTGCGGGCTGCATCGATGCGTGCAACCAATTCGTTTACGGACAGATTTTCCGCCTTGGCGATTTCCCCCAGCGCGTTCCAGAACGCATCTTCCATGGAAACGCTGGTCCGATGGCCGGCAATACGCACTGAGTGCTTGCGGACCCGGGCCCCTTCAATGGCGGGAATTTCCAATGTCATGGACTGGGTCATGCGCCGGCTTTCGCCTTGCGGCGTTTTTTCGGGCGTTTCTTTGGGCGCATTGCCGCCGCCCGCCGACCCGCCGCCCAAGCCCGTTTCGCCCAGGCGCATAATTCATCTTCGTCATCCAGTAATTCATCGGGGATACGCCAGTAGGATAGCGCCGCCGGTTTGCCACGCCGCTCATAGGTAAACGGCCCCATGCCGGCGGCCTCGAAGGTGGCGCGGTTTTCATCATCGGCCTTCAGATACACCACGTCGTCGGCAACCAGCGCGAACATGGCGCCGTCCAAGAACAGCCCACCGCCGCCGAACATGCGGTGCGCCGTGACGGCGCCAAGCGGTTGAAACACATCAAGCAGGTGATTGCGGAACTCAGGGCTCATGGTCATGGTGGCGTGAGTATACCCGCACAGGCCGGTTCAGGAATTCAATTTTGGCCATCACTTGACCGCACGAACCTGAGTGCGCCATGGTTTGGCATCATGAACGCTGCCGCGATCACTATCCGCCCTATTGTCGGCGCCTTGGGCGCCGAGATCTTCGGTGTCGATATCGCCGGTGATTTGGACAACGCCACCTGGGCTGCGGTGCATCGGGCGTTTTTGGATTACGGAGTGATTTTCTTTCGTGATCAGGACATGACGCCAGATCAACAGATCGCCTTCGCTCGGCGGTTTGGGGCGCTGGCGGATTATCCATTCGCGGTCGGGTTGGAAGACCATCTGGAGATCACCGAGGTCATCAAGAACCCGGGCGAGACCAACGCCTTCGGCGCGCTGTGGCATGCCGATACCACTTATATGGAAAAGCCGCCAATGGCGACGATGCTGTTAGCGCGCGAGACGCCGACGGCCGGCGGTGACACGCAGTTCGCCAACATGGCGTTGGCCTTCCAGACCTTGTCGGTGGGTATGCAAGGCCTGTTGTCAGGCCTGCGTGTGGTGCAATCGTCAGGCGCACGCTACGGCGGCGATGAAACCCGTGAAACGCGCAAGGGCCAATTCAAGAGCGTCAAGATGAAGGGCGCGGGCAACGTGGCGACAACGCATGTTCATCCGGCCGTCCGCACCCATCCGGAGACCGGCGCCAAGGGTCTGTATGTGAACTCCGCGCATACTCTGAAGTTCGATGGCATGAGCGAGGCGGAAAGCCGCCCGTTGCTGGATTTTCTGCTCAAACATTTATCAAAGCCAGAATTTACCTGCCGATTTGCCTGGCGTCCGGGTTCGGTGGCGATTTGGGACAACCGGGCCGTACAGCACTTCGCAATTAATGATTACGACGCCCGGCGCGTGATGCACCGGATCACCATCGCCGGCGACACGCACTCCTAGGTGTCGAATGATTCCCTCAATGTTTTCAAGGGCGTGACGTCGGTCGCTGCGCGCAACGCCTACCCTGTGTAAGCTCGGTTTATGGATGAAAGACGCGAACACACCCGCCAACCACAGCCGCCCCTGCACGTCCGCGCCAACGGCAATCTCTTTCAGAGCCACGAATGGAGCGAGGGCAATTTATTGCTGGAGGCCGACGGCGCCTACACCATCGGCGCGCTGATCACCATTGATGCCGTCGGGCTGTCGAAGAAGCGATTGCAGGATATTGGCATCCGTGGCCGAGTCGCCCGGGTTACTGATGAGGGCGCTGCGGCAATTGATTTTCTACACCGCGATGATCAGGCTGCCTCGGTGCTTAGGGAGCTTGTTGACGGCGTTTAATCAAACCAACCGCGCCATCCGTCCCAACTGAAAATATGCTCGGCGACAATATCGTAACCTGCAGCGATCGGGTGGACGCCATCGTCCTCTTCGTACATGCCGGGCCAGGCGGGATCATCGACCAAATGACGGTAAAGATCGAAATACGGAATATCCAATTCTGCGGCGACCTCGGCGTAGGCTTCGCTCAGTTCGGCAATACGCGAGCTTGGAAAATGGTAAACGACGGAAGGAGCGGCGCGAAACGGCTGGCGTGAATCATCGACCGGCGGTGGTCCAATCCAAAGCGTCGGCAGCCAGGCGGTGGCCGATGCCAGCATGCCCTTGGCGACCGCGACGGAACGCTCCAGTGGCACGCGGCGCCCATGGCCTTCCAAGTCGGCGCAATCGTTGGCGCCGAAGGAAAATACCAGCGCCGCCGGTGAAATTTCCGGCAACCTGGCCTGGCATTCGGCGCGCCAACGCGCGGCAATCTGTTCCGACGTGTCGGCACGGACACCGAGATTGTAGAGACTGACATCATGACGCGCCTCGCGCTCGCGCCGGCACAAGCGGCCCGGCCATCCCAGATAATTGTCATCATTGGTGCCCAGCAACAGACTGTCGCCGACAAAACATATGCGCAGTTCTTTCATCTTCAATCCTCGCCTGGATGATTCCCGATCACCTTCATCAGCCGGTTAAGGCAATCCTGGCGACCGGGTTTGTAATCTCGGTTTTCCCACCAGTCCTCGACTTCGGAAAGTAAATCCCCGACGCCGGGTCCTTGCGGCACACCTAAGGCTAACACATCAGAACCCTTGAGCGGGAATCGGGGGGGTATCCACTGAGCGCATTGCTCGAGCAACCCGACATAGGCTTGGGTGCGCTGGCGTGGCAGTCGCGGCGTGTCCGTCAATTCGCGGGCCCAAGCCGCCAGTGTTAGATCACGCACCGGTTCCGCGCCAAGGCGGCGTATGGCGCGGCGTTCGTCGGCCTTGCCCATATCGACCGATACTTCACCCGACCGCCCGACAATGGCGATCAGCCGGGCCGCGTCGGTGTTTGACAATTTGAGCCGCTTGGCTACGCCCTCGGCGCCCGCCGCATCCGTTTCCGTATCCAACAGCATGGCCAGGTGGCGAATGGGTTCCGGTGCGATACCGTCAATATTGACAGCTCGGGTCTCTAACCAATTAATCATCCTGAGGCTATTAATGTCTCCGGCTTCGGGCAGGATATGGTCGAATATCCGTTCGCCGCGCATCCGTATGGCGACGTCGGCAGGATCGGGCACAACCAAAATCTTCAGCAATTCAGATCGGATCCGTTCGCCGGACAATTCCTGCAAATGTTCGGCGTTGAACCGGCACGCGACCAGGGCGTTCTTGTCGATGGGCGGGCGGCCATAATTACCGAAAAATCGAAAAAAACGTAATATTCTAAGGTAATCCTCGCGCACCCGATCGGTGGCCAATCCGATAAACCGGACCCGGCCGTGGGCCAGATCGGCCATGCCGTCATAGGGGTCGAAGACGTCGCCCGTGGGCGTCGCCGACATGGCGTTGAAGGTGAAGTCGCGGCGCTTCGCATCTTCCAGCCAATCATCGGTAAATTCGACGACGGCATGGCGGCCGTCGGTTTCGGCATCGCGCCTCAACGTCGTGACTTCAAAGCTCTGGCCGCCCGACACGGCCGTCACAGTGCCGTGTTCAATGCCCGTCGGTACGGCCTTCAGGCCGGCATCCTCAAGCAACCTGATGACCCGGTCCGGTGGGTCCGGGGTTGCGATATCAATATCCTTTATTGTCCGGTGCGCCATCGCGTCACGCACGCAGCCGCCGACAAACCTGACGGCACTGCCGCCGGCTTCCAGGGCCTTGATGACGGTCTTGGTCTCCGCCGCCGCCATCCAGGTTTGAGGCGACAGTTGGCCCGTTGACCGGGTCGCATCGGGAACCAGGGTGACTTGCGAAACCGAGGTGGTCATTTGAAGCTTGGCGGGACGATCTTTCCGCCCTCATAACGCGGCGATTGATAATTGCCGTCGCCAGGGCCTTCGCCGCTGGAAACGGCCACCCAGGTGAGGCCCGCAAGCATGAGGACGATGCCGACGATCAAAGAGATGAATATGTGCGTACGCTCGACCGTGGGAATATCGGCGCCGTCTTTGCGGGCCCGGCCGCGCCGCCACCACATGTAGGTGACGTAAACCGCCAGCGGCAACAGCAAGGGCAGGGCGTAATTGATCAACAATCTGCTCATGGCGCGCTCAATACATCATAAAGATTAACCAGCATACCCGCCGTTGCACCCCAGATATAATAATCGTCATAGGGCATGGCGTAGAATTTCCGGGTGTTGCCTTTGTAGTCACGGCTGTGGCGTTCGTGATTATCCGGGTTCATGAGGAAATCAAGCGGCACTTCAAAAACCTCCGCGACCTCATAGGCTTCGGGTGTCACTTCAAAGGGCGGGGTGAGCAGTCCGACGACGGGCGTCACCGAAAACCCGGTCCGCACCCGGTATTCGTCCAACCGGCCAATAATTTCAATATGGCGGCGATGCACGCCGACCTCTTCTTCGGTCTCGCGCAGCGCGGTTTCCTCCGGGGTGCCGTCACCGGGGTCGACATGGCCGCCGGGAAAGCTGATTTGGCCTGGGTGATGGGCAAGATGATTGGTCCGTTGGGTCAACATCGTAGTGATCCCGTCAGGCCGCTCAACCAACGGCACCAGCACGGCCGCCGGCACCAAGTCGCCCGATTGGCTCATGCCCGGGTTCAATTGATAATCGCCACGGTCGGGACCCTGGCCCGGCTGCCAGGTTTTCAGTTTCTCAATAATTAAATTTCGGTCCACGCGTACTCCTCAAGCGGCTTCATCAGCGGGCCATTTGCCGATCGGATAAAAATGTCCGCAACTCCAGACACCAAAGATGTGCTCTTCTTCGACGCGCTGTTCAACACCTTGATCAACTAATTGATAAAATACCGCCCGGTTCAGTTTCGCTTCCAGGCCGTGATCCAATGCCAGATAGGGCGCCGGTTCGCCGGTTTCCGGCGCGTTCTCGACCCGCAAGGGATGATCATCGGATAAGGTGAATTCGCCGTCAATATTGGTGCGAAACCGGATGATTTGCTCGTCGCCAGTGCCATCAGTGAACATCTCTACCGCTAAATAGGGCGCATCCTCGACATCGACGCGGGCCATTTCCGCCGGCGTAATCAACCAATGATCGCCGGCCTCGTCGCGCCGGAGCACGGTTGAGAAAAGCTTCACCAGTTCTTTGCGGGGAATGGGTGTGCCGTGGTAAAACCAGACACCGTGCCGGTCGATATGCATGCCGATGTCGCCGCATATGACCTGACTAGGCCGTGGCGTGATGCCCACGGGACCTTGAATATTGCGGGTGCCGTGATCACGTTTGACGGAGCCTTGCGACAAATTGCTGAGGTTTGGCTCGTTTTTGTTCATAATCGCCGTAACCCATTTTGAAAAACCCGGAGGCCCACACGTGAGCCCAAAAGCCCAAACGAAGACGACGCCCAAGAATAAAGCCAAGTCCAAGGATAATGAAACCTCGGAGGCAATCAATTCCGATGCGTTGCTAGATGCCGTTGATAAACTAGGCCGAGACTTAGCGGCCGCCAGGAAGGCTATTGGCGGCTTTATCTATGGCCAAAATCAAGTCATCGAGGAAACCTTGATCACGCTCTTGGCCGGTGGCCATGTCCTGCTTATTGGCGTGCCGGGCCTCGGGAAGACCAGATTGGTGGAAACACTGGGTATGGTCTTTGGACTGGACAGCCGCCGGGTTCAATTCACACCCGATTTGATGCCGGCTGATATTTTGGGCTCGGAAGTGCTGGAAGAAGCGGACTCGGGCCGCCGTGCCTTCCGTTTTATCAAAGGGCCGGTGTTTTGCCAGGTCCTGATGGCCGACGAAATTAACCGCGCTAGCCCGCGGACCCAATCGGCACTGTTGCAGGCGATGCAGGAACACCGTGTTTCAGTGGCCGGCGAATATCACGCCCTGCCCGAGCCGTTCCATGTGCTGGCCACCCAAAATCCGCTGGAACAGGAAGGCACCTATCCTTTGCCGGAGGCGCAGCTCGACCGGTTCTTCATGCAGATCAATGTGGATTACCCGGAATTGGCGGCGGAGCGCGATATTCTGATCAATACCACGGGCGCTGATGAAGGTACGCCCGAGCGTGTCATGAGCGCCGATGAACTGATGGCCGGCCAGCGCTTGGTGCGCCGCGTGCCGGTCGGCGAAAGTGTTGCCGAGGCGATCCTAGAATTGGTCCGTGCCGGCCGCCCTGAGACGACCGATATCGACATGGTCCGCGAGCACGTTTCGTGGGGTCCCGGCCCACGCGCCAGTCAAGCCCTGATGCTGGGGGTCAGGACGCGTGCGGTCATTGAAGGGCGCTTGTCGCCCAGTATCGATGATGTGTTGGCACTTGCTCATCCCATTCTACGCCATCGCATGGCGCTGAGTTTCGCGGCGCGTGCGGAAGGCGTCACGCTGACATCGATCATCGATAGTCTCTGTGAGCGTGTTGGTTGAGGCGCGTGCAGGCTTGGCGTTGGAAACAGATATGGGTGCCAAATGGCGCCCCAAGTCCCACCATGCAGGTACACATCATCGTGCGGAGCAATTGGCGGCCAGTCTGCCGCCGTTGCTGGTCGCAGCGGAGCGTGTCGCCTCAACGGTCTCGCAAGGTGTTCATGGGCGACGCCGGGTCGGCCAAGGGGAAACTTTCTGGCAATACCGGCGCTATGAGTTTGGTGATTCAGTACAGCAAATCGATTGGCGCCGCTCAGCTAAATCCGATCCGGTCTACGTCCGCGAAACCGAGTGGGAAGCGGCGCAAAGTGTGTGGATTTGGCGCGACGGTTCACCGTCCATGGATTTCAGTTCCGACGCCAACCTGGAAGACAAGCGCGTGCGGGCTGACCTTTTGGTGTTGGCACTGACGTCGTTGCTGATCCGCGGTGGCGAACGCGTTGCCCTTCTGGGCAGTGGCATGATGCCGGCTTCGGGGCGCGCCGTTCTCAATCGCATGTGGGCGATGATCGAGGGCGGCAAGACGCCCGCCAACAGCTTGCCCGGCCACGAAGTTCTGCCCCGCTATGCGCGGGTCGTGCTGGTCGGTGATTTTCTCTCAGGGTTGGATGAAATCGCGGAGACAATCGATGGGTTCGCGCACCGTGGCGTGCGCGGCCATATAGTCCAGGTATTGGATCCGGCCGAGGAACGGCTACCCTATGACGGTCGGGTGGTGTTCGACGGCCCCGAGGCCGAAGGTGAAGTGTTAATTTCGCATGTCGAATCGTTGCGCGACGGATACCTAGGTGAATTGGCCCGGCACCGTGCTGGACTTGAAGCAATTACCCGACGCTACGGATGGAGTTTCGTCACCCACCGCACGGATCGTTCACCGGAAGGCGCCTTGATGGCGCTCTATCAGCAATTATCCGGCACGTTGGGGAACTAAAGAAATGTGGACCGTCGGCGCCCTCAGTTTCGCCGTTCCCTGGGCTCTCGCGGGCCTGATCTCGCTCCCCGTTATTTGGTGGATTTTGCGGCTCAAACCGCCGTTGCCTCGTAGGATTATCTTTCCACCGATTGTTTTACTACAGCGCCTGACCTCAAAGCGCGAGAGCCCGGCCCGAATTCCGCCGTGGTTGCTGGCGCTCAGGCTATTGCTGGCGGCCTTTATTGTTGCCGGTATCGCTCGGCCATTGCTGAACGCCGAAACCAAATTGTTCGGCGAAGGGCCACTATATTTGATTATTGATGACGATTGGGCTGCCGCTGCCGGTTGGGCGGCGCGTCAATCCACCGCCGGCGATATGATTGATCATGCCGAACGCCAGGGCCGGCCCATCGTTCTTGTGCCGACGGCCCCGGCGCCGGAGGGCGCCGCACCGCCGCCGCCGGCATTGATGAGCGCCGATCAAGCACGCCGCGCGATTCAGACTCTGCAACCCAAACCCTGGCCGTCGGACCGCGCTGCCGCGATCAACAACCTATTGGCCGACAGCACACTCAGAGGTCAGCGACCGGGGGATGTTATGTGGTTGGGCAACGCCATTGAACAACCAACTGGCGCCGAGAGCGCAAAAACTGCGGCGGGCGGCATCGTCACCATGGCGGCGTTGACCCAAAGGTTGCGGGCCCTGGGCGCCGTTACCTTGTTTTCCGCGTCGGAAGGCCAGCGGCCAATTGTTTTGCGCCAGCCGGTGACGGACGGGCCCGCGTTGGAGGTTCGCGCTGAACGCGTGGATGCTGTCGGCGGGCGGGGCATTCAGGTCCGCGCCTTGGCGGCGGATGGTGAAACACTGGCCCGCGTGCCGGTGGTTTTCAGCGCCGGCAAGCGATCCGCGTCAGCGAGGCTTGATCTGCCGGCGGAACTTCGCAATCGGTTGGCCAGGCTAGAAATCGAAGGCATCCAATCCGCGGCTGCTGTGGTTCTTGTCGATGAACGCTGGCGTCGGCGCCCCGTCGGCTTGATGACCTCATCGGGCGGCCAGGCGGAACAGCCTTTGCTCGATGCCTTCCACTATTTGGGTCAGGCTATTGAGCCGTTCACTGAAATCCGCAAGGGCAGTGTATCAGAACTACTGGGCCGTGGTTTGGCTGTCTTGATGCTTGCCGACCCGGGGCGATTGCCGCTATCGGAGTTGAAAGGCGTTGAGGCTTGGTTGGATCAGGGCGGCGTGGTGCTGCGTTTCGCCGGGCCACGGCTGGCCCGCGAGGCTGGTGCTGGGGACCCGTTGTTGCCAGTGCAATTGCGCCGTGGTGACCGGGCCATTGGCGGCGCGCTGTCTTGGCGCAAACCGGAACAACCCGCACCCTTTGCCCGGACCAGCCCTTTCCACGGATTGGACGTGCCGGCCGATATCAAGGTGCGGCGTCAGGTCCTGGCCCAGCCTTCATTGGATTTGGCCGACAGGACCTGGGCCCGATTGAGCGACGGCACGCCACTGGTGACGGCGCAAAAGCGTGGCCAGGGCTGGTTGGTTTTGGTGCACACAACGGCCAATGCGGAATGGTCGGATTTAGCGTTTTCAGGATTGTTTGTCGGTATGCTTCGGCGCTTGGTGCAGCTTTCGCAAGGGGTCGCGGCCGATGGTAGCGGCGCGCCACTGCCGCCGATCGCCAATTTGGACGCGTTTGGGCGCCTTGGTGATCCACCGGGCGGCGCGACCGCCATCGCCGCCGACACATTTACCAAGGCCAAGGTTTCACCGGCTCATCCCCCCGGGCTTTATGGCACGGCCGTGGCACGGCGCGCGCTTAATCTTTCAGATACAACGGGTCGGCTTCAGGCGATCAGCAACTTGCCTGCCGGCGTTGAGACGCGCAGTTATGCGCGGTCCTTGGCGCGCGACTTGCAAGCTTGGCTGTTGGCGTTCGCGGCGTTGCTTTTTCTCGTCGATTTGGTTGCCAGCATGATGATCCGTGGATTGCTAGGCCGAGGATTGAATGCCCGTATGTTCCGGCCGGCGCTCGGTTCGGGTGTTATGGTTTTTTGCATCACCTTGGCGGCGGCGGCCCATGGTGATGATACATTTGCCCGCGAAAACAGTCTCGAAACCCGACTTGCATACGTGATTACCGGCAATCGGAATGTCGACAATATCAGCGATGCCGGCCTGACCGGCCTCAATACGATCTTATGGCGGCGCACGGCCGCCGAACTTGGCCCGCCGCAGGGGATTGATCCCAGCGTCGATGATCTAAGTTTCTTCCCGTTGCTCTATTGGCCGGTGGTTTCGGGCTATGTGTTGCCGCAAGGTGCGGCGCCGAACGTTGTTAATTATCTGAGGAATGGCGGCACCATCTTATTCGATACCCGCGACCAGGCGGAAAACGCCGGCGGCGCGACCTTGTCCCGGCTTGCCCGGGAACTGGAAATCCCAAGGCTCGTGCCGGTTGGGCCGAGCCATGTCCTGACGCGGTCATTTTATCTGTTGAAAGAATTTCCGGGACGCTGGACCGGCGGTGCCCTGTGGGTCGAAAAAGCCGGTGAGCGGATCAATGACGGCGTCTCGCCGGTTATCGCCGGCGGCCATGATTGGGCCGCGGCCTGGGCTATCGATGAAAATCAGCGGCCTATTTTCCCGGTGGTGCCTGGCGGCGAACGGCAACGCGAAATGGCCTACCGGTTCGGCGTCAATTTGGTGATGTATACACTGACCGGCAATTACAAGGCCGATCAGGTTCACATGCCGGCGATTATCCGAAGGTTGGGCCAATGAGCGGTACCATTGCATTCGCACCGATGATCCCGATGCCATGGGTGATCGGTTTTGCGTTCGTGGCGATCGGACTTAGCTTGTTCATGGGCTGGCGCGGCGGGCCGGGTGCATTCTGGCGGTTGGCCGCGTCTGCAGCATTGGCTTTGATGTTGGCCAACCCGCGTATTGTCGATGAAGAACGTGAACCGCAATCCGACGTTGTTGCCGTTGTCATTGACCGCAGCGCCAGTCAACGGGTCGGCGAAAGAACCCGTCAAACGGATACGGCCTTGGCCCATGTCCGCCGACAAGTCGCGGCCTTGGATCAGTTGGAAATGCGGGTCATTGAAGCTCACGAAACCGCACCCTTATCCGCCGGCGGCGAAGAAGGCACGGTGTTGGTCGGGGCCTTGCGCCAAGCGTTGAGTGCCATTCCGCGCAAGCGGATTGCTGGCGCCGTGGTGATCACTGACGGCCAGGTTCACGATGCCGACGCGGTGATTGGCTTGGACGTTATCGATGCACCGGTTCATGTTCTGCTGAGCGGTGAACCCGGCGAAGTCGATCGTCGGCTGGTTATCGACAAGGCGCCGGCTTACGGCCTTGTCGGTCAAGAGGCGTCCATCGCGTTTCGGGTCGAAGACCGGTTGGGTCCCGGTGCGCCGGGCCTTGGGAACCTGGCTCGGGTTACCTTGAAAGACGGCGATAAGGTGTTGGCGACGGCCCAGGTTCCGGTTGGCCGGTTGGATACCTTCAAGGTGCCCTTGGCCCATGCCGGTCCGACGGTCCTTCGCCTTGAGGTGGAGCCGACCCCGGGCGAGTTATCGACGCTCAATAATCAAGCATTGGTGACCATTAATGGGGTGCGCGAACGTCTTCGAGTATTGCTGGTTTCGGGTCAACCACATGCCGGTGAGCGGGTTTGGCGGAATTTATTGAAATCCGATCCAGCCGTTGATTTGGTACACTTTACGATCCTGCGTCCGCCGGAGAAAGATGACTTTACGCCGTTGAATGAAATCTCGCTGATCGCCTTTCCGACCCGTGAGTTGTTCGAAGTCAGGATCAAGGACTTCGATTTGGTCGTGTTTGACCGCTATGTGGTCCGCGACGTGCTGCCGCCGTCCTATTTGCGCAATATCATCGGATACGTGAACGATGGGGGGGCGTTGCTGCTGGCGGTCGGGCCTGAGTACGCCGAGGACCGCAGTCTGTTCAACACGCCGCTGGGTGGCGTGTTGCCGGCGACGCCCACGGGCAAGGTTGTGGAAGGTGCCTTCCGGCCCAGCGTCAGCGATATCGGCGAACGCCATCCGGTCACGGCGGCGTTGCCGAAAGCCCGACCAAGCCGCGCCAACCGCGGCACCGGCAACTGGGGGCGCTGGTTCCGCCAAGTCGAAGCCGCTGCCAGGGCTGGCCATACGCTCATGGAAGGGCCGGGTAAACGACCGCTTCTGGTGCTCGATCGATCCGGCGAAGGCAGGGTGGCGGCCATGCTCAGCGATCATATTTGGCTTTGGGCGCGGGGCTTTGAGGGCGGTGGCCCGCATGCCGAGCTGATGCGCCGCCTGGCCCATTGGCTGATGAAAGAGCCCGACCTGGAAGAGGAGGGGCTGAGCGCCGAGGTCCGCGACGGCAAGTTGCATGTCGTCAGGCGCTCGCTTCGTGATGCACCATCAAAAATCACCGTGACCGCGCCGTCGGGGGAAAAGAAGACTTACCCCGCCGGTGCAGCGAAAACCGGTGCCGCCGTGTTGGATGTGGCGGTGACGGAATCGGGGCTCTACCGGGTTAATGATGGCGAACGCGAAGTCTTGGCCGCCGCGGGATCATTAAACCCACCCGAATATGCCGATTTGCGGGCAACGGCCGCCTTGTTGAAACCACTCGCCGACGCCAAAGGCGGTGGTTTGATGTGGATCCGCGATGGCCTGCCCGATCTCCGCAAAGTACGGCCCGACCGCGACCGGGCGGGCAAGGGGTGGTTGGGCCTAATTTCTAACAAAGCGTACGTGGTCAGCGGTGTCGCCGAATTCCCTCTGTTGCCGCCGTTGTTGTTCATGGCTGGCGTGCTGATTATGCTGATGTCCGCATGGTGGAAGGAAGGACGCTGATGACACCGTTGGAAGTTTTGGTTACGTCGATGGCTTATTTGATGGGCGGTGACGGCGATATTTCAGCCGAAGAACGCGCCAAGCTGCTGGGCGTTATCCAAAAGCACGTCAATATGAAGGAAATGCAGCCTGCCCATTTGAAAACTCTGGTCACTTCGGCGTTTGCCTATGCCGAGGTGATCAATCTGGATATCTTTTTGGCCGAGGTGACGCCGGAGATGTCGCCCGGCCAGCGGCTGTCCATTTATGCCAATCTTTACGACGTCTCTCTTGCCGATGGCGTGTTGCTGAGCGGCGAGAACAATATGCTGGAACGGTTCCAAGGGATGTTCGAGTTGGATTCCAATCAGGTTACGGCGATCAAGGAAGTCCTCAGGCTGAAAAACGATACCACCATGTTCACCAACCTGGGGCATCCGGCGAACGATCCGCGTTATAAGTTCCGAGTACATTACCAACGCGAATGATCATGTGCGCTTCAATCACAGTTTTCCGGATCGGGTAAATCCCAATAAGGCTCGGGCCCGAACCGTTCGGCAAGAAAATCGGCGAATGTCCTGACCTTCGCCGACAAATGCCGGTTTTCTGGCCAAATAGCATTGACGTGGATGAGGCCAGGCTGAAATTCTGAAAGCACCTTTTCCAGGCGGCCATCGCATAAGGCCGGCCCGCAGATGAATGTCGGCTGCACGATGACACCCGACCCTGCGATGGCGCTGGCCAGCAAGGCTTCGCCGTTGTTTGTCTTCATGCGGCCCGATACCTTGACGCCGATTGCACCGCCGGGCCCCTGGAATTCCCATTCGTTGGGGTTGGCCTGGTAATCGTAGAGAAGGCAATTATGGTCTATCAGTTCGCTCGGGTGCTTGGGGCGGCCGTGAGCATCCCAGTACGCCGGCGCGGCGACAACGGCCAATTGGCAGGGCGCCAGGACGCGGGCGATCATGGTCGAATTGGTCAATTGCGCAATCCGAATGCCGATATCAAAACCTTCCTCAATAAGGTCGATCTGGCGGTCATTGAAGCTGACGTCCACATGCACGTCGGGATAACGCGCCATGTATTCGGGCAGAGCAGGTGCAATGTGGGCAATGCCGAAACTCATGGGCGCGTTGACCCGCAACGTGCCGCGGGGTTCGGCGTGCAGGCGGGTGACCGCCAGTTCGGCTTCTTCGGCGTCGGCGACGATTTGACGAGCACGCTCAAAATAGGCCTGGCCGACCTCGGTCAAATGCAAACGCCGCGTCGTTCGGTTCAATAGCTTTGCCCCAAGGCGGCCCTCCAATCGCGCAATCTGCTTGCTGACAGCGGATTTCGACAGGCCTAGATCGTGGGCGGCGGCAGTGAAACTGGCTCGTTCGGCAACCTTGGCGAAGACCGCGATGCCGGAAAGATGGTCCATGGCGTGAATTCCTAATTGTTTATTTAAAGAAACAATAATGTTTTATTTACCCTAATTGTGTATTTTTAACCAGCGCGTTATCTTCCTCGCAACGATGACGTCCACCCATCTCCCGCGAAGGAAACAGACCATGACACAGCTTTTGACCCTCACATCGAGCCCCAACTCGGAAGCCTCGATTTCCACCGCCCTCGTCGAACGTTTCGCCGACGGCCTCCGCCAAAAGCATGGCGATCTCACCCATACGCAGCGCGATCTTGGCGTCAATCCGCCGCCGCATCTTGATCAGGCAACCATTGGTGCCTTCTACACGCCGAGCGATGCTCTGACGCCCGAACAAACCGATATCATTGGCTTATCCGATGAGCTGGTGGAAGAACTGGAAGCCGCCGACATCATTGTCATCGGTGCGCCGATGCATAATTTCGGCCTGGCTTCCGGCCTCAAGGCCTGGGTTGACCACGTGCTGCGTGTTGGCTGGACTTTCCGCTATACGGAAAACGGCCCCGAAGGTCAGCTGAAGGGCAAGCAGGTCTATGTGGTGACCGCGCGTGGCGGCGATTATGCGAAAAGCAGCCCGATCCACGCCCTTGATCATCAAGCGCCGTATCTAAAGACCGTGCTGGCGTTCATCGGCTTGGACGACGTTACCTTCATTCATGCCCAAGGTGTCGCCAAGGGAGAAGAAGGAATCCGTGCGGCGGAAGCCCAAATCGACGCCATCACGCGCGGCGAGCCCGACGAACAAGCTGCGTAATGCCATTGATGAGAAAAGGACATTTCCGATGATTACCGTCACACCGTTTGAAACCCTCGGCACCTATAAGAACGATTGGCTGAATGCCCACTATCATTTCAGTTTCTCGAGCTATCGCGATCCGGACCGCATGGGCCTGGGGCCACTACGGGTCTGGAACGACGACACCATTGCGCCGCATACGGGCTTCGACACCCATCCCCATAAGGACATGGAAATCATCACTTACGTGCGAAGCGGTGCGATCAGCCATCGCGATAACCTGGGCAACACAGGCGTCACACGGGCCGGCGACGTACAGGTCATGTCGGCGGGCTCGGGTATTGAACACGCCGAACACAACGAGGGTGATGCGCCGACGACCTTGTTTCAGATTTGGATTCACACCGACACGCCCGAACATACGCCGCGTTGGGACACTCGCGAATTCCCGACGGCGCCGGTCAACGGTCGCTTGCCGGTACTGGCATCAGGCAATCCCAATGCCGATGGTGGGCTGATGATCCATCAGGATGCCCAGGTGTTGGGCGGGCGCATCAGAGCCGGCGAGGCCGTTGCGCACACGGTGGGTACCGGGCGCGGCGCCTATTTGGTGGTCGCTGAGGGCACGATTGATATCAACGGCCATGTGGCCCCACAGCGCGCCGGGGTAATGATTAACGCATCGGAAACACTCACCATCACCGCCGCCGAGGACGCTGAAGCCGTACTGGTCGATGTGCCGTTGAAATTCTAACCGGCGACGACCGCTTCAATCTCAACCACCCAGTCGGGGTGCGCCAAGCCTGAAATCACCAGCAAAGTCGAGGCTGTCAGATGGCCGTCCATGTGCGCATCACGGACCTCGCGGTAGGTGCCGACCAATGCGGCGTCGGTAATAAACGCCGTGACCTTGACGATGTTTTCCTTGGTCATCCCGGCATCTTCGAGAATGGCAAAAATTCGTGTCCAGCAGGCTGCCATTTGAGCGGCGCCGTCACCGGCGAGTGTGCCGTCGGGATTGAGGCCGACCTGGCCGGAAACGTGCAGCCAGCGCGCATCGGCGGGTGCCGAGACGCCGTGGCTATAGGCGGATGACGGAGCGGAAATGCCAGGCGGTGTGTGTTGAGTGAGCAATTTATCCTCCTCGGGCTATGATTACGTGGTTATAGCCTACTCGATACAGGCTCGGCAAAACCTGCCGGGTTTTCGGCAAATCGGTCAGGATTTCACACAGTTTCAATGCTAATCAATTGAAATATATAAATTAAAACTTGGCACGGCTTCTGCAATGAAAGAAGAAACCAAATTGCGCACGGTGAAAACACCGGTTCGGTTTGGGTATTGGAACGGGAAAAGTGGAACAGAAACATGAAAGCGTTATCAATTGCCGCATCAGGCATGATGGCCCAGCAACGGCGCACCGAGGTGGTCGCCAATAACCTCGCCAACATGAACACCAGCGGCTACCAAAAACGCCGCACCGAATTCAACGACCTAATTTACAAATTCAATCCGCGCGCCAATAGCGTGTCATCGAAATCGGGTGATCTGGTGCCCGGTGGTGTGCATTCAGGGCTTGGTGTCAAAATGGCGGCCGTTTACAGGGTCAACGAAGCAGGCACCGCCAAGCAAACCGGTAACAAATTTGACATGGCCATTCAGGGTGAGGGTTTTTTCCAGGTGCAGTTGCCGAACGGCGAGATCGGCTATACGCGCGACGGCAGTTTCCAAGTGAACGAAAATGCTCAGCTGGTCTCACATGATGGTTTCATCATTCAGCCGGGCATCATCATTCCACCAAACACGACCGATGTGACGATTAGTGTTGGCGGGACCGTGCAGGCGAAAATCGCCGGCACCGATACGCCGGTCAACGCGGGCACTGTGCAGTTGGCCTTGTTCGCCAATCCGGGTGGCCTGGACGCTGTCGGCAATAATTTATTCCTGGCGACCGATCGCTCGGGGGCGGCTAATCAGGTCAACCCGGGTGCCGGCGGTTCCGGTGCCGTGATGCAGGGCTTCGTTGAAAGCTCCAACGTTAACGCCATCGAAGAAATCTCCGCGCTGATCAAGGCCGAGCGGGCGTATTCCATGAATGCCAAAGTACTGACAACGGCGGATCAAATGATGGCGACGCGACGTTAATTAATAGCTCCTCTTTTTTATGCCCCGCTTTTTTGCCTCCCTCAGGCGCCGGGCGGTCACTCCGTTCCCTTGGCTTACGGGCCATTAGGCCCGGCGTGTGTTGCGCTTGCCTCCGGGCTAACGCCCGTCGGTAACACGCACATCCAACCGACGAATATCTGGCAACTGAACTATTGTTGTTTGGCTATGAAACCGACGAGCTTTGCTCGGAGGCAAGCGTGACGGCGCGCCGCGCGAAAGCGCGAGAGCCAAGGGAACGGAGTGACCGCCCGGCGCCTGAGGGAGGCAAAAAAGAGGGGCTCAAAAAAGAGGAGTTCAAATAACCACCACCCCTATTTAAAACTCAATAAATATCGGCTGGTGATCCGAGCCTTGAGCGTCTGTGTCGACCCACATGCGTTTAGCCTGACCGGCTAGGTCGGGCGTCATGAAGCCGTAGTCGATGCGGACGGGTCCATTTTCGGAGCCGCAGGTCGGCCCGGCGTTTTCATCGTTGCCGCAGGTTGTCCAGACGTCGGCAAGACCGTCCATGCGGACGATGCGTCCGTACTTCGGATCGGAGGGACCGGCCAGCAATTCGTATTCCGAATCTTGAGGGGTCAGATTGAAATCGCCTAAGAACATGGCGGCGCGCGGCATGTCGATGAGGGGGCCGTCGGCGGTCCAATGTTTGGCTGCCTGGCGGCCCGAGACGCCACCACCTTGGCCGGGTGATTCGCGTAAAATTCTGTTTAGCGTGCCGATCTGAACCCGTCGCTCAAGTGCCGAGGCGTGGCCGAGATGCACAGAATGAACGCGGATATCGCCCAGCAATTCCGTCTTGATGACGCCTTCCAGGGCCGAGCGCTGCAAGGCCAATTGATCAACAAGGCCGAACTTCGGTAACAAATGATTGCGGCTTGAAAGGATCGGCGATTTCGACAGCAGCATATTGCCGAACTGGCGCCGGCGGTTTGTCACCGTGCCATCATCAGCGACCAGACTGGCATCTAAATTGACGCCGCCGCCATAAACCCAGAAGTGTTTCGGAAACAGGGCGCCAAGTTCAGCCGCCTGATCGATCAGGCCGGTAGTGGAAAAAAATCGCTCGACTTCCTGAAGCGCCACGATGTCGGCGTCACCGATCTCTTGAGCGATGCGTGCAAGATCGATTTTACCGTCCTTGCCGGTGCCGTACTGAATATTGTAACTGCAAATAATCATCGTCGGCTCTTAGCACGTCACAGCGTGTTGATCCACGCCTGGATCATCTCTTCCTCGAATTGACCGGCGCGGGTGCTCCATGATTTCGCATGGTGTTGATGCCGAGGTGACAGACGTGACGGGTCCGAGTCGAAGCGTTGACGCCGTTTATAGTCCGTGGTGAGAAGCGCGAACGCGGCGCGCCGCCCCGAACGGGTGAAGAGGATCCCGGCCAGGCCTTTTGCATAATGCATGGTGCCGCTTTTCGCCCAAACCGCGCCGGTTGTTCTGGGGTCCGTAAATCGCCCGGCTAAGGAGTTCTGCCAGCCGCCAGCAGGTAATAGTGCAATCAATGGCCAGCCCCCGTAACGCCGCCGCCAGGCGTGACGGATGACACCGACTAGATGTGCCGGCGCCAGCCGCGCGCTGGCCGACAGGCCGGAATGATTGGGCAAATGTGCCCGGGACCAATCAGGTCCCGAGACCTGGCTGCGCAGCCAGGTCAGCTGGTGGGTTGCCGATTCCGCCAAACCCACGGTCCGGCCAAGTTGGCGGCGTGTCGTCTGTAGCCCGATCAACTCACTGACCATGTTGTTGGAGAAAAACAACGCCGGCCGCAAGATTTCGATCAACGGGGCGCTGTGCACGGCGGCTACGGGGCGCGCGATGTCGCTCAGAGGCGCCGCGACTGGCGCCGGCAAGGAAAGCCCCAGGCGAAGCGCCAGCGTTCTAAACACGGAAGCGGTCCGCTTGGCGGGGTTTTTGACCGGCAAATTCTCTGCACCGGACTCCGTCGGCAGTCGCCCAGGCGCCATCAACCATTGATCGGCGGGGCCATCCTTTGTTTGAATGAAAGCCTGGCCTGGCCCAGGGTCGTTTGTTGCACGCCCGATGGGCGGCATTCCATCCGCAGGCGACAGGTAGGTGTTAAACGTCCCATCACCACGCCGCCGCCAATGGGCGGTGACGCGGTTGAAATCCATGCTCAATGCCGACAGGCCGGGATTGTAAGCCGCGGCTTCCGGCTGATCTGGATTGATTTCCGTGTGGTCCGCCAATGCCGATTGGTCGTAGGCAAATCGACCGGTGATTTTTGTTAACCCCCGATCCTGAAGTTGTTGTGCTAGGGCGATAAGATCGTGGATTGTCAGCAGCGGGTCGCCACCGCCCTTTAGCCAGAGATCACCATTCAGAACGCCGTCTTTTACCTTGCCTGAGGCAAATACGCTGGTGGTGAAGCGATAATCGGCGCCAAGCACGCTGAGTGCGCGGACTGCGGTTGGTAGCTTGACGGTGGAGGCGGGAATGAACAGATCGTTGGGCGCGCGTTCGGTGAGTATGTCGCCGGAATCCAGATCGACGACTTGATACCCGATGCGGGCACCAAGGACGCCGTGCCGCGATGACACATCAGCCAGCACATTGAGTTCTGTATGTGACGTGGTTTCCGTCCCGGATGGGTCCGGCGAACTATTTTGCAGCGCGCAGCCGCTGGTGGTCAGTAACCCGATCACAAATACGGTGAGCGCGGACTTTGCCTTGAAAATGTGTTTGCCAGGCGGGCTGACCGTTGGGCGGCGTTGATGATATCCGGAACGGTGCCGGAAACGACGTCCGTCAATTGGCTCGATGTTGAACTGAAACGTCAACCGGCCGTGCCGCTTGGGGACCGCCGTTGAGCTTTGGTGACGCGCAATGCTTCCGTCAGGCTGACCCGCCCGTCGCCGTTGACATCAAGCATGACAAAACGGGTTTGTCCCTTGGCTTCGAATTCATGAATGGAGATGCGGCCATCGCGGTTCGCGTCGAACCAGCCGAACCGCCGCAGCCATGGTCGATCTTTTTTCAATTCTGTGGGGCTGAGGAGACCATCGCGGTCCGCATCGACAAAGGCGAACCGTTGATAGCGGGCGTCATGCATTTCCTTCAAGGTGATGATGCCATCGGTATTCCGGTCGATGGCGGAAAACCAGACGGGTGCGGCTTTGCTTGCATCTTCGGCATGGCTTGGAAAGGCCGATAGTGTCAGCGCCGCTAGGCTCAGCATGGCGTTGGCCATCAAGTGTTTCATGATGCTGTGCTCCGAATTGTGTCTGGTGACACGCTAGCTGGAAAAGGTGAATGAATGGCTAAGACCGGACGTAGATTGGGTCGTTGATTAGATCGGCAACCCCCTTACGCCGCCGCCCAGGCTGGTTTAAACTCGCATGGTCAGGACAGCACCAACGGAGACCCGCTTATGCCCTACGTTCATCGTGATGCCGAAGGAACCATCCTCGCGGTCTATGAGGAATTCGTCGAGGGCACCGAAGAAGTCGATCCCGCAGACCCGGCGTTGGTCGAATTTATCCGCCGCAATCTGCCGCAAGCCGGCAATGTTCTTTCTGATGAATGGGTCCAGTCGGATTTGGCCCTGGCACGTGTGTTGGAGGATTTGATCGAGGTCTTGATGGAGAAAAAGGTGATTTTGTTCACCGACTTCCCCGAAGGCGCCCAGACGAAACTGCGTGAACGGCGCGGATTGCGGAAAGAACTATCCTATGTCGAAGGCCTGTTCGGTGAAGACGGTGGTGAATTCGACAACGGCGAAGGCGGTTTGCTTTAGGCCGCTGCCATCGATGCGGCGCAGACGGTTGGCGGTCTTCGGATGATCATGCCGCTTTTGATTTAATCAGTCGCCGGCCCCTTTAATTCAACCACGTTGCCTTCCGGATCACTAAGATAGATCGACGGTCCGGCGCCTTCGGCGCCGTAGCGGGATTCTGTTTTCCCCGCGGTGACACCGTTGACCGCCAAATGGGTACGGATAGCTGCTTCATCCCAAGGATCAACCCGCAGGCACAAATGATCCATGTTGCGGCTGGTCTCATCTGGCACATCGCCGTCGGGCCTGGCCAGACTGCCGGCAACGTCGATGAGGTCGATCAGTGACCGTCCGGCACGAAGCTGGAATAACCCCAACTCTTCAAGAGACCGCTCAATCGGACATCCGAGGACGTCGGTATAGAACGTCAGCATGGCATCTCGGTCACGTATTCGAAGAACCACGTGATCCAGTCCGGTGACATTGAGCGGCCCCGGTGCTGCGTTGTCGCCCGGTGCCATGTTGTCATTAATGCTGTCGTTGATCATTGGCTTTCCCCATGCACTGACGCTTAAACACCAAGCGCTGTTGCAATATCTTCGGTGGTTTCGCCGATGATGTCCCATTTTTCATCGGCCTGAATATCTTTGGTTTGATCAGCGCCGTATTCATAGGGTCGGTTGATGTACGCCGTCCGCATACCGTGCGAGCGGGCCGCTTCAAGATCGTCATTATGGGCCGCCGTCATCATGATCTCGGCCGGTTCCAGGCCAAGCAATTCAATGGCGCCAAGATACACCGCCGGCTCGCGCTTGTAGGATTTGAAGGTTTCCGACGACAATATGAAATCCCACGGCATGCCGGCACGTTTTGCCATGGCTGACAGCAGGACCAGCGTGCCATTGGAAAGCGGGCTGATCAGGAATTTGGTTTTTAGCCGGGTCAGGCCCGGTACGGTATCCGGCCACGGGTCCAATTGATGCCACCACAAGTTCATGGCTTGGCGGTCTGCCTCGTTCAGGGCATCGGCGATGCCGAAATCAATGGCGATTTCATCAAGCCGCTCGCGGTGGATGACGTCGATGGGTGTCCACGAGCGTTCCCCTGATTTGACCTTCGCCATGCCCGGCGCATACCCGGCCCGCCAGGCGCGGGCGAAGGCATCCCAATCGACGCCGTCGATGCTTTTTTCAGCCGCCAGCCGTTCGCCGCGGCGCGTCACCGAGCCGCGCCAGTCGGCTAACGTGCCGAAGGTGTCGAACAGCAAAACCTTTACATTGTCGAGACTCACGGTGCTCTCCCGGTTGCCGAGCCGTGTCCGGCGGTGCTTACATACAACAATATGGAACGCTTGACTGCAATTTGCATCCTCGGATGGTGCCTTTGTTTCGTGGCCATGGTACCGGCGCGCGCCGAACTGGTTGATTTGGAGCTGGTGCTGGCGGTCGACATATCCGGGTCTATCGACGACGAAGAGGCGGCGTTACAGCGCCAGGGCTCCGTCAAGGCGATCACCGATCCGAAAGTCGTGAGAACGATCAAGGCCGGTCGGCGGGGCCGCATTGGACTGGCTTATTTTGAGTGGGCCGGCGATCATTATCAACGATTGTTGGTCGATTGGGCGATGATCCATGACGCTGCCAGCGCCAAACGTTTCGCCAATGAGCTGGCAAGTCTGCCCTAGAAGGTCGAGTTTTGGACATCAATCTCAGGCGCCATGGAATTCGGTGCGCTGGTGTTGTCGGCCAGCCCCTTTCAAGGCCGGCGTCGGGTCATCGATATATCCGGCGATGGTGCCAACAACAACGGCGCCCCGGTGCTGGGGGTGTGGGCCCGCACCTTGGCCAAGCGGATCACCATCAACGGTCTGCCGATCATCAACGGCCGACCCAGCCGCTATGGTACGGTGCCGATTGCCAATCTGGATCGTTATTACCGCGAATGCGTGATCGGTGGCGCGGGGGCGTTCATCGTCGTCGCCAACGGGTTTAAGGATTTCGCCCGCGCCATTCGCCGCAAGATGATTTTGGAAATTGCCGGACGCGGCCCCAAACCGCGTCTCATCCCCGCGTCCTCGCATTTGCCCGGTAAATGCATGGACGGTGAATGGAAACTGCGCTGGGATTTGGAAGACATGTGATTGGCGCTCGCACACGTTTCCCCTTGCATCGGAAAACCGTTATGTGATTAAACGGCGTTAACTAGTCTCTCCGGCTGGCCGCTCAAGTCCGACGGCAGTGAGCCTAAACGGTGTGTGTCCTTGTTGTAACAAAACGAGGGAGACGCACCATGCGTTTCGGATATTTCTCCAATACCGCCAATCTGGGCCTGAAAAAGCCCTTCACGCAAATCCTTGATGAAACCCGCAAGATCGCGACCTGCGTCGAGGACGCCGGTTGGGAATCCATCTGGTTCACCGAGCACCACTTCGGCCACGAAGGCTATGAGGTCTGCCCGAACCCGATCATGATGAGCGCCGATATCGCAGCGCGCACGACGACGCTCAGGATCGGTCAGGCGGCGAACATCGTCACCTATTGGAACCCGGTACGCTTGGCCGAAGACATCGCCATGCTTGATCACATGTCGAATGGCCGAATCGAGGTTGGTGTCGGGCGCGGTATTTACGGCCGCGAAGCCATCCACTTGAACAAGGACGCAGATTTGAATGACCAGGCGCAGAACTTCCGCTTGTTCGAACAAACCATGGCGTTCCTCAAAAAATCTTGGAGCCAGGAATTCGTTGATCATGACGGCGAATTTTTCACCTATCCGGAACCGGGCTTTACCTGGAACCATGCGGAAAGCCCGAAGTCGGCAATTTTCATGAACATGGAAACCAACGAGCTGGAAAAACTCGCCATCGTACCCCGGCCGCTGCAGCAACCCCACCCGCCGCTTTGGCAGGTCGTCGACGGGCCCGGCTCGATCCAATGGGCGGCCGAAAACGGGCTCGGCGCGATGATGTGGATTCCGACAGTGGAGTCGCTGAAATGGCGGTTTGAGATGTACCGTGAAAAGGCATCGGAAGCACAGGGCAAGGACGTGCCGCTGGGCGAAGGCGTCGCATTGGTCCGTGACATGTTCTGTGCGGAAACCATGGAAGACGCAAAGATCGACGGCGGCGAAGGGATCCTCAGTTATCTCCGCTGGGTCTGTCATTTCCGTGGGCTCGGCAATCACATGGACCCGGGCGAGGAACTGCCGGAAACGCCCGGCAAGCTGGACTTGCTGAGCTACGACTGGCTGCATCCCAGGAACCTGTTGTTCGGCACGCCGGATTACATCGCCGAGCGGATCGAGGAACTGCGCGACGAATTGGGCCTGGAGACATTGTTGCTGTGGTCGAATTTTCCGGGTGTCCCGCATGACAAGGTCATGCGTTCGATCCAGCTCTTCAATGAAGAGGTCCTGCCGCGCTTCCAGCCCGGCACCGTCAAGCTGGCGGTCTGAGGATGCCTGACAAAGCGCAGGAAAACCCGGTGCCGACGTTGCGCGAAAGTGTGCACGGCGGCACCTATTTCCGGACCTTTGGTGCTGCAAATTCCGAGACCGACCCCGTGGTACTCATCCACGGGGTCGGTCTCGACCATGCCATGTGGACGGCGCAGGTCGCGGCCTTGGAGACTCATTTTCAAGTCATCACCTACGATATGCTCGGTCACGGCCAAAGCGCCCAGCCGCCCGACGTCCGGCACCTAATCGACTTTGTTCGGCAATTGGATCAATTGCTGATGAACCTGAATGTGTCGCGCGCCGCCATCGTCGGTTTTTCCATGGGTGGCATGGTGGCTCAAGCCTATGCGGCGGCATATCCAGAAAAAGTCGCGAAGCTGTTTTTGATGAATACGGTGTTTCGCCGCAGCGATGAACAGCGCGCCGGCGTGCTTGGGCGCTATGAGCAAAGTGCTGCGGGCGAAATCGAAAACTTGGCCGAAGCCGCACTGGGGCGATGGTTCTCAAATGCGTTCCGCGAAACCGACCCGGCAGCCGTGAATGCCGTTCGCCGGCGTATGCTGAGCAATGATCCAGAGGGTTACCTGAAAGCTTACAAGGTTTTTGCCACCAGCGACGAAGAGGCCGCCGAAGGTTTGGCTGGTGTCAGTTGCCCGGCTCTTGTGATGACAGGTGCGCATGATACCGGCTCGACACCGGCAATGGCTGAAGGCTTAGCTGCAGCGCTGCCCGATGCGAGGCCGCTGATTTTGTCAGGCCTCAGCCATATGGCCCCCATCGAGGGCGCCGATCAGGTGAACCGCGCGCTGCTTGATTTTTTGGCCTAAAGGCAGCCTACTCCGCCGCTTCCATGTAGCTTTCCAGCGGCGGGCAAGAACACACCAAGTTGCGGTCGCCGTGGACATTGTCGACGCGGCCGACGGGTGACCAGTATTTAGCGCGCTTCAGGCTGGCCACCGGGTATGCGGCGGTCTCGCGGGAATAAGGGTGCGTCCAATCTTCCGTGGTGACGACGGCGATGGTGTGCGGCGAATTGCTCAGCGGGTTGTCGTCGACGGGCCATTCGCCGGCCTGGACGCGTTTGGCTTCGCCGGCGATGGCGATCATTGCATCGCAGATACGGTCCAGTTCCTCTTTTGGTTCCGACTCGGTCGGTTCGACCATCAAGGTCCCGGCCACCGGCCACGACATTGTTGGCGCGTGGAATCCGTAATCGATCATCCGTTTGGCGATATCGTCGACGGTGAGGCCGGCGTTATCTTGAACAGGGCGGGTGTCCAGGATGCACTCGTGGGCAACGAAACCATTGCCGCCCTTGTAAAGGGTTTCATAATGACCTTCGAGGCGCTTTGAGATGTAATTGGCGGCAAGGATCGCGACCTGGCTGGCCTTGGACAGGCCAGGGCCACCCATCAGTTTTATATAGCTCCATGAGATCGGCAGGATCGAGGCCGAGCCCCAAGGGGCTGCGGAAATCGCGCCGACACCGGTGTCCGGTCCGGCTTCCGACACAATCGGGTGGTTCGGCAGGAATGGCGCCAGATGTGATTTGACGCCGATCGGGCCGACGCCCGGACCGCCGCCGCCGTGCGGGATGCAGAACGTCTTGTGCAGGTTCAGGTGTGAGACGTCACCGCCGAACTCGCCGGGCTTGCAGACCCCGACCATGGCTTGCAGGTTGGCGCCGTCGATATAGACCTGCCCGCCGTTGTCGTGAACCAGGTCACAGACTTCGCGGACACTGGTTTCGAAAACCCCGTGGGTCGACGGATAGGTGATCATGATCGCCGCCAGATTGACGCTGTTGGCTTCAACCTTCGCCTTCAGATCATCCAAATCAATGTTGCCCGCCTCATCACAGGCCACGACCACGACCTTCAGCCCGGCCATGATGGCGCTGGCCGGATTGGTGCCATGTGCACTGGACGGAATCAGGCAGATATTGCGGTGGCCTTGATCATTGCTTTCGTGGAATTTTTTGATGCACAACAAACCGGCGTATTCGCCTTGCGAGCCCGCGTTGGGCTGCAGCGACACGGCGTCATAGCCGGTGATCTCCACCAACTGGTCTTCCAGTTCCTTGATTAGCGCCATCGAGCCTTCGACCTGATCGGCTGGAGCGAAGGGATGCAAGTTGCCGAATTCCGGCCACGTTACCGGGATCATTTCCGCCGCCGCGTTGAGCTTCATGGTGCATGAGCCCAAGGGGATCATGGCGCGGTTCAGCGCCAAATCCTTGTCTTCCAATTCGCGCATGTAGCGCATCATCGCGGTTTCAGAATGGTGCGTGTTGAACACCGGATGATCGAGAATGTCAGACGTGCGCTTCAGCGCTTCGGGGAGCGCCTCGGGCGCATCATTGTCCAATTCTTCGACGCTGATACCCGGTGACTCGTTGCCCGACACGACTTGCCAAAGGGCTGCGACATCTTCGCGGGTCGTGGTCTCATCAAGCGCAATGCCAACGTGGCCGGCATCGGCCGGGCGCAGGTTGAAGCCAGCGGCCACGGCGCGGGCGTGAACAGCGGCGGCGTCATCGACGGCTACGGTGATGGTGTCGAAGAACGATCCTGTCTCAACGTTGCAACCGAGCTTGCTGAGCCCGGCGGCAAGTATTGCGGTCAACCGGTGCGCTCGCCTGGCGATGGTTCGCAGCCCGTCGGGGCCGTGATAGACCGCATACATCCCGGCGATATTGGCCAACAGGACCTGCGCGGTACAGATGTTTGATGTCGCTTTTTCCCGGCGGATATGTTGTTCGCGGGTTTGCAGGGCCATGCGCAAGGCGCGGTTGCCCTGGGAATCGATCGACACACCGATGAGACGCCCCGGCATGGAGCGTTTATAGGCATCGCGGGTCGCCATGTAGCCGGCGTGTGGCCCCCCAAAACCCATGGGCACACCAAACCGCTGGGCCGAACCGACAACCACGTCGGCGCCCCATTCACCGGGCGGCGTCAGCAGAACCAAGCTTAGTGGATCGGCCGCCACGGTCACCAAAGCGCCGGCTTCATGCGCTTGGGTGACAAGGTCGCGGTAATCTTCAACGCGACCGTCGGTTGTCGGGTATTGCAAGACAATGCCGAACACTTCATCCGCCTTCAACTCCGTGGACGGATCACCGATGATGACGCTATAGCCCATCGGCTCGGCGCGGGTTTGAATAATCGCGATGGTTTGCGGATGGCAATCCTTGGCGACGAAGATCGTATCGCTTTTCGATTTGCCGACACGTTTCATCAACGTCATCGCCTCGGCCGCCGCCGTGCCTTCATCCAACAAAGACGCGTTTGCCAGTTCCAGCCCGGTCAGGTCGATGATCATCTGTTGGTAGTTCAACAGTGCTTCCAGGCGGCCTTGAGAAATTTCCGCCTGATAGGGTGTGTAGGCCGTATACCAGCCGGGGTTTTCCAACAAGTTGCGCAAGATCACCGGCGGCAGATGGCAGCCGTGATAGCCCATGCCGATGCACGATTTGAGCACCTTGTTGCGGTCTGCCAGTTCCCTGATCGTCGCTAATACTTGAGCTTCGGTCATCGGCGGCGCCATTAACGGATCGGCGGCGCGGATGTCGTCAGGTACAGCCTTGTCGATGAGATCATCAAGGGACGCCGCGCCGATGGCGCTGAGCATATCCTCGATATCGGCATCGGACGGCCCGATATGGCGGCCGATGAACTCGTCGGAAAATTCCAAGGTCTCGAGGGTCGGCTTCGTCATGGTCTTGCTCCTGAATGGCAGGTCGGCGGCGGAACGGCGTCGTCAGTCGGCGCAGAACGCTTTGTAGGCGGCCTCATCCATGAGGCCGTCAAGCTCGCTGGTGTCGGACAGTTTGACCTTGAAGAACCAGCCGTCGCCCGTCGGTGCTGAATTGGCGAGGCTCGGCTCGGCTTCGAGCGCATCGTTGGTTTCGGTAATTTCGCCGGATACCGGTGTCATCAGGTCACTGGCGGCCTTTACCGATTCGACCACGCCCGCGTCGGTGCCGGCCTCGACCGCGCTGCCGACTTCCGGCAGCTCGACGAAAACGATATCGCCCAATTGGCTCTGTGCGTGGTCGGTGATGCCGACCGTACCGACGTCGCCGTCCACGGTGATCCATTCGTGGTCTTCGGAATATTTGGTGGTCATGATTACTCTCCCTTTTGGTCTGCTTAAGCTTTGAAATAACGGTGCGATGCAAACGGCAGGTCGGCGACGGCTGCTGGGTTGCCCTTGCCGCGCACCTGGAGTTCCAGTTTGGTGCCGGTCTCGGCCGCGTCAAATCGAACGTAGCCCATGGCCACCGGGCCACCGATCGTCGGGCCGAAGGCGCCGCTGGTTACCATGCCGATGGGGGTGCCATCGGCCAAAGTGATCTCAGTGCCGGTCCTGGCCGGCGCACGGCCTTCGGGGCGGATGCCGACCAGCTTCCTAGCGGCGCCGTTCTCCCATTGGTCAATGATAATATCGGCGCCGGGGAAACCGCCTTCCTCGCGGCGGCGTTTCGGTACCGTCCAATTCAGACCGGCTTCGATGGGGGTCGTGGTGTCGTCAATGTCTTGGCCGTAAAGACAAAGGCCTGCTTCCAGGCGCAGCGTGTCGCGGGCCCCAAGACCGGCGGCCTCGACGCGTTCGTCGGCCAACAGTTTCTTTACCAAACCTTCCGCGTCGGCACCGGCGACGGAAATCTCATAGCCGTCCTCGCCGGTATAACCAGAGCGATTGACCAGCGCATCGATGCCGCCGATGGACAGTGCCAGCGACGACATGAAGGGCATGGCGCCGGCGTCCGGCGCCAAGTCGGCCAAAGCGGCGGACGCCGCCGGGCCTTGCAGGGCGACCAGGGCGCGACCACCCAAGACCTCGATCTCTACGTCGCTGCCGATGTTGGCTTCCATATGCGGCAGATCGGCATCGAAACGGGAGGCGTTGACGACAACAAACAAGCCGCCAACTTCCCGGGTCACCATCAAATCATCGATGATCGTGCCGGCATCGGTGGTTAGCATGGAATAGCGCATGCGGCCTGGCTTCAGGCCCTCAAGATTGCCGGGAACGAGGCGTTCCAATGCGGTCGCCGCACTCTCGCCGTGCAGACGCAGCTGCCCCATGTGGGAAACGTCAAACAGCGAGGCCTTTTCACGGGTTTGATTGTGTTCGGCAATGATGCCGGCAGGGAATTGAACGGGCATCGCATAGCCAGCGAAAGGCACCATGCGGCCGCCAAGTTCACGGTTGAGCGCATCGAGCGGCGTCGTCTTCAACTCTTCGGCTGGGTCTTGTGCGTCGGACATCGGTACCTCCGGCAACAGGTTAAGGGCCAACCTCTCGCCGAGCTGCGGCAGCACCGCAATTCAAGCAAGAAGCGCCCCCTCTGTCTCGGCACCTGAAAGATTCACCAGTCGCCATTTGCCCGAAATACTTTACGGTGGCGGCTTTTTGGCTGTTGGGTGATCGTGAGATCAATTGCTTCAACGGCCCGGCTTACATCTTCGGTGGAGTGGGACGGCCTTCATTCGAAAACGATGGTCATCTCACCCGCTTTCCAGAGTCCCATCGAACTGCGGTCCGGGTGCCTGAGAGTTTCCGGGGCGGTTGCTCCTTCGGCGCCGGCTTGAACCCGTAAGTTTGCCGGTCTCTCCCACAGCCGTCGACTGGGTGTCTGCGTTTCGTGAAATGACTATCCCATGGGGTGAAATGACGGTCAACCGAAGGCGGGATACAACCGTTCAATGCGCGTCATAGAGCACATCTATAGGTGTGGCCTATAATTGTTTGCGGCCTTTCAAGCGCCGATTATGCTCAAGCTGATCGCGGGTCAAGATGAAGCCGGTATAGATGAGGTAATCCGTGCTGGTGATTTTGGCGGTCAAGGGGACTTCCAATTTTACCGATTCACCCAAAAACTGTATGGAGGTCTGATTGCCTGGGAAACGCACGGCGACCTTGAATTCCTCTCGGTAGAGGACATTGCGTTTCTTGTCAGTGACGGAAATGAAATACGGCAGAAGCGCACGCTTGGATTTGTTTGCCGGGCCGCGTTTTGCTCCGAATGCGACGGCGACCTCAATCTCCATGCTGCCGACGCCGGTTTTCTTATCTATATCCGTCACGCAAGCCATCCTGATGTCGCCGACGGCGCCCTCGGCATCAATATCGACAAGGTCGCGGCCGGAGCCTGCGCGAAACTGCGCGACGCGGGCCGCATCTGCCAGAATTCGGTAATCAGGGCAGGGCAGAACGATCGGGTTCTTCCACAGAAGCGTGACGGTTTCGACGGTCTTGTCCATGGCTTCGCAGCCGGCGACCAACAAGGCCGAAGCCAACAGCGCTGCGGTGGTAAATTTTCTGTCAATCAATATGCGCCGCATGTCTCAATCGTTCCTAACCGTCCGTGATCAACGTCTGTTGTAGTTGACCCCTGCTTGGGCGGCAAGATGGGACGCATCGCCAAGACTGGCAAAATTTAGTTTTCTTCGCCGGTGAGCAGGCTTTGCGCCGCGCGTGGGTGTCAGCATGTCGCCGAACATCCAAACCCGACTGAGGCGGCTGACGATGGCGGCAGTCGCGGCTTCGGCCTGCTTTTCGGTTTCCTTGACGCCGGCGTCGGCATTAGGGGCGTCATCCGTGCTACCGCCCGGCACGGCCCGGCGTTGGGCTTCAGCGATCACCCAAAGGGTCTGGGCGCGCAATCGGTTGTCGTCAATCAGCGCTGCGGTCTCGCGGGCTTTTTCATAACTCAGCGGTGTCAGTGCCGTCGCGGCGTCCTTTTCCTTGGCGCCGCCCAGTTTGGCCAGACGCACCATCGCCAGCGCAATGCGGCTGATGGCGTACGACCGGGCGAAGGGGATTTTGATGTTTTCGACGGCGGCCAGGGCAATTTGCAAGGTTGCTTCGGCGGCTTCCGATTGGCCCTTTTGGGCTTGCGCCAGGGCGACGTGACCCAGAACCACGGCGCGGAACCGAACCTCTTCGATGTTGTCCGCGGTGGCCAGTGCGGCCGCCGCGTCACCGGTGCGTGCCTGGGCGTTGGCGGCGCTGACCAGAACCGACGTGCGCTCCGAAGCCGACGTAATGTCATCGAGCATTTTCAGCGCCTGATCAGGACGTTGCATATCGGCGAGTGCCGAGGCTACGTAACGAAGTGCCAATCCTTTTTCAGCATCTTCAGTGCGAGCGCGGGCATTTTTTTCAGCCGTGACCATTTGCCTATTGGCACGCGTGAGATCGCCGGCTTCCGCCAATATCACGGCCGCTTTGGCGCGGTAGGAAATGCGCTTGATATCGTCTTTGATCTTTTTCAGCTGTATTAGGAGCTGACCCGTAGAGCGCCTGGCCTCTTTGGGTTTGCCGGCGCGAATTTGAATTTTGGCGATGGCGGCGATGGCCTCGATACGTTTATCCAGATCAGGGATAATCTTCGCCGCCTCAAGCGCCTCACCGGACATGCCCGCGGCGGCAACGGCTTCGGCGATATCTCTGAGCGCCACCATGATCAACCGGGGGTCGCGCAAACGCCGGGCGGTGAGCATGGCGTATTCGGTCAAGCCAGCGCGGGCCTGGGTGACTAATATCTCGCCCAAGGCTCAATCGCGGAGCTCCGGGCGGAACACGGCCTTGACGCTTTCCGAAGCTTCATTCAACAGGCAACGCACCGTCGGATTGCCAAGGCAGCCGGCGGAATCACGGGTGGGATCAGCGCGCTCCGTGTTAGCCGCGCTGACCAGGTCGCGGGTTGCAGGGTGACTCAGGGGGGCATCGCGCGCCGCGTCCTTGCCGGATTTTCGGGCCTTATCCAGGCGTTTCAGCAAGGCCCGTACCTCGACTGCGTTCTGTAATAAATTTAACAGTTCGCGTGAAATCTTGCCGTCGGTCTTCAGCCCAGCGCCTTGTTGGTAGACCCGAATGGCGCCGCGGGTTTCGACATTCAAATGGCCGTCGATCGGGCCCAGATAAAGCCCCAGATCGGCGGGCGCGCGCTGCAGGCGTTGGACGCTTTTCCCGGACCGCCAGCGCTGCCCGGCGGTCTTGCCTGAGGAGGGCTCTTTGTCCGTCTCGATTTCACCGCCCGCCGGGCGTGCGGCTAATTCAATCGGCGCAAGTGTACTCGCCGTCGCCGGCAAGGCAGCCGCGATGGTCGCAAGCAATACAAAAAGCCGTAACGCGTTCATGGCATTCGTGCCCAGCCCAGATCGGTTCAACAGTTATGTGTCGTGTATATGCCTTAGCCTAGCATACAGCGTCTGTGATGATCGACACAGATGGCAAAACTGTGGCAACGTGGACTTGCACGGGCCGAAACGGTTCCGTAAACACGCGTATGGCTGTCTATACGGAAGTCAGCGACGAGGAACTCGTCACATTTAGCGCCGAATATGATATCGGCGAGGCACTGTCGTTAACCGGCATCGCCGAAGGCGTGGAGAATTCCAACTTCCTGCTGAATACCGGCCAGGGCCCGTATATCCTGACGATTTATGAGAAACGTGTGAACCCCGATGAGTTGCCGTTTTTCTTTCAGCTGTTAGAGCATTTATCCGCCCAGGGCGTGCCGTGCCCGGTGCCGGTGGCGGGCCGCGATGGCGAAGTGTTGCGCACCCTTTGCGGCAAGCCTGCCGCCGTCGTCACCTTTCTGGCCGGCATGTGGCCGAAGCGCCAGCGGGTCGAGCACTGCGCCGAATTGGGCCGCGTGTTGGCGCGCATGCACATGGCGGCGGAAAGTTTCCCCCGTGCGCGGCCCAACGATCTGTCGATTGAGGGCTGGCGG